>NZ_JBKGUA010000003.1:0-368438 GCF_046543485.1 Paraburkholderia sp. EG304
GCAAAACGCCCGCGTGCAATGCCCGCAAGGGCCAAAAACCAAAGGATGACGGTCGGCTTCACGACCTGAACACCTCTACATCGCCGACACGTCGCAAATTCAGCTGCTTGTTCAGCGTAGCCTTAGGCGGATGGAATGCGCCCGCACGTACATCGCGATATAGCCGTTCCAGTTCCGCACGCCGCGCCAACGCGCCGGCCCCGGCAATTTGCAGCGAAAGGTTCACGACGCGCAGCGCGCCATCCACCGCGTGCTGTTTCGCGGCCAGCAGTTTCGCGATCCACGGTTCGGGCTCCGGGTAGCCGGACCACCATCTATCGGCGACGCGTTCCAGTAATGCCTCGATGCTGTCGAGTTCGATCGACGCCTCGGCGACGCTGCGCTGCGTGAGAGGCTTGTATGCGTAGGTCCTGCCCTGCAATGCGGCGGATGAGCGCGTGGTGGCGGACGCAAGCGCGAGAGCGAACGCACGTTTTGCCGCGCCGTAGTACACGGCGGCCAGCCCCGGCAGGACGGCGCCGAGAATGCCGTCGACGAACGGATCGTTCGGCGGTCCGGCAGGCAGCACGCGAATTACGCGATCCTTGCGCGCCACCGCGCCCTCCAGCAGGGTATCGTCGCTTTGCGTCGCGCGCAGGCCGAGCGCGTCCCATGTCTTGACCGTGCGATGACCCGGCGCGCTGCGCTCGATAAACGCATGCACGATCTTAGGATGCGCGGGGTCCGAGTCGTCGAGACCGTGAACGCCGAGCCAGTCCCAAACGGGAGCCAGCGACGTGAAAATCTTGCGGCCGTCGAAGCGGTAGCTGCCGTCGGCGAGCGGCGTCGCCTTCACGAACGAGTGGGCGAGACCCAGATCGTTGCCGGGTTCACCGTGGCCAGCGGCGAAGACCTTGCCGGCTGCGGCCTCGGTAAGAATCCATTGCGCGGAGTTGTCGCTAAGCCGCCGCAAATGCAGCGCCGCGCCGATCCAGTATTGATGCATGTTCAACGCGAGCGCCGTGGCGGGCGCACGTCCCGCGAGCCGGATCTGCTGCTGGATGAATTCGGGCAATGTAAGCCCCAAGCCTCCCAACTCGACTGGCACGCTCGCACGCAGAAATCCCGCCTGTTTCAGCTCGTCGAGGTCTTCGGCAAAGAAGCGGTTCTCACGATCGTATAGCGCCGCGCGCGTACCGATGCGATCGAGCAGCGCTTCAGAGAGCAACGAACTGGATGTGTTGGCGGCTTGCGCTTGGTTATTCGTGGGGGCGGATAGGTCGGGTTCCAGTGCCGTACTGACTGTGCTCACAGTGATTTTCTCCTTCTCCCATACGACGATTGTTCAAGCGAAGTATTTGTCGTCGGGGACGACGCCCAGCGAAATGAAAATGCGGTTCGTGTGGTTGAACCACGACGCCGTTTCAACAGCTTCGAGAATGGCCGGCTCGGAAAGGCCTTCGCCACGCAGCCGCTCGAAATCTTTTTGATTCACGCTGCGCGGGTCTTGCGTCACCTTGATCGCAAGATCGGCGAGTGCCTGCTCACGCGACGAAAGCCCCGCGAAATGAAGGTCCGTGGCAATGCGGCGTGCTTTTGCCGGATCGTCGAGCGCGGCGCCCAGTGCGTGAGTGTGATGAAGCGCGCACAGACCGCAGCGGTTGGTCGTGGAGACAACGACCGCGATCAGTTCGCGTTCGACGAGCGGGAGCTTCCCGCCTGTCGCGCCAAACAGTTGTTCGAAGTAACGGACGAAGCGCCGGGTGGTGTCCGGATTCAATGCGAGCGCGCGAATCCAGTTATCGCCGTCATGCGATTGCACGAGCCGCTCGATGTCGTCGGGAAGGGCGTCATTATTGGCGTGTCTGAGCCGCGAGAGCGCGCTTTCCGCTTGAGTGTCAACAGCTGCTGTCATATCAATGCTCCTTGGACGGGTTGCCGCGAGAAGAGAGACTGATGCGCCTGATTATCGTCAGCGGCTTGCCGCGCGCGCCAATATTGATTTGGCATTTGCATAGCGGCGCGAATGCGTTTCGACGCAGTGAAACGAATGCCCCTGCGATGGCGTCGAAGAGTGCCGCGGCGTCGCCGGAAAAAGCGTGATCGACGTTGTTGATTCGAAGGCCTCGGAACGCGGCGACGTTCGATCGTCCAGAAAAGATTAGCGTTTGATACGCGTAGTGAAATCCAATCCATCAAACCTTGTTTGCCGTTCTTTTATGCGAACGCTAGATTGAGTCCATAGAGCAATGGATCGATTGGAGGTCGCATGGCCACGGCAATTTTCCCGAGTGGGCTGCTGCGTCCCGTGCGGACCTTGCGGCAGCGTTATGCGAAGCGTTCATCGGCACAGTCCGATGAGCGTTCCGACGGACTACGCGCGCCAGACAAGCGCGCGCAATCGGCGGAGCGGATCGCGGCGTATGCGCGCGGCGGCTATTTCCATTTGGAATACACGCCGGGCATGTTTGTCGTGCCGCACGATCTGCCGCCGGATTGAATGGCAAGCAGCGTTTCCGTAAGTCGCAGCGACTAAACCGATGCTTCTTTAGAAATGAAAATAAATTGGTTCGGCTTCGGTCGCCGATCTCTCATAGTGTCTCCTGATGGCTATAGGCGGTTGCATTCGCCATTGTCTAGAAACAGCGCGTAAGGAATCGCGCTATATCGAAGGAGACGTCATGACGCTTGAACTCGCAGAACGATCCACCGACGCGCTGCTCGAAAGCGCCCGCGCACGCGCTGCCGAAGCGGGCCTGTCCTATGCGGGCGGCGTGCCGCCGCAAGACGCGTGGGCACTCGTTCAGGCCGGCGCCGCAGTCCTCGTGGACGTGCGCACTGCCGAGGAACGCAAATTCGTCGGACTCGTGCCGGACAGTCTGCATGTTGCATGGGCAACTGGCACGAGCCTGACGCGCAATCCGCGCTTCGTGCGCGAGCTTGAAGCGAAGACCGGCAAGGATGCGGTCGTGCTGTTGCTGTGCCGCAGCGGCAACCGCTCCGCGCTGGCGGCCGAGGCTGCCGCGAAAGCGGGCTTCACGCGGGTTTTCAACGTGCTGGAAGGTTTCGAAGGAGAGCTGGACGACGCGCAACGGCGCGGCGCCAGCAATGGTTGGCGTTTTCACGGCCTGCCGTGGATTCAGGACTGATGCACCTGAAACGGTCCGCGCTGCACTTTATGGGGAGTCAACGCTGTGGCAGTGTTCGACGTCGATGAAATAGTTCAGGCGCTTCAGACGGTGCGCCAGCAGTGGCGTGAAGTGCAGAAGCGTTCGCTCGAACCAGGCGGGCGCGAGTTGCCGGGGCGCGAAGCGCTCGCGGACATCGTCGATACGCTGAAGGGTGTGCTTTTTCCGATGCGTCTCGGGCCCGCCGATCTGCGGCAGGAGAGCGAGAACTTCTACGTCGGGCATGCGCTCGACGCGGCCTTGCATGCGCTACTGGCGCAGGCGCGGCTGGAGTTGCACTACCGCACCCGGCACGACCCACCGCCCGCGGCCGTGGTGGAAGCGCAGGCAAGCGTCGCGGTGCGCGCGTTCGCGACGCGCTTGCCGGCGATCCGCACGCTGCTCGACAGCGACGTTCTCGCCGCGTTTCATGGCGACCCCGCGGCGGGCAGCGTCGATGAAGTGCTGTTGTGCTATCCGGGCGTGCTCGCGATGATTCACCACCGCATCGCGCACGAATTGTACGGACTCGGTTTGCCGCTGCTGGCGCGGATCGTTGCCGAGCATGCGCATGCGCAGACCGGGATCGATATTCATCCCGGCGCGAAGATCGGCGCGGCGTTCTTCATTGATCACGGCACCGGCGTGGTGATCGGCGAGACGGCCGTGATCGGCGAGAGGGTGCGCGTCTATCAGGCGGTGACGCTCGGCGCCAAGCGCTTTCCTCGCGACGCGCAAGGGCACCTGGAGAAGGGGCACGCGCGTCATCCGATCGTCCAGGACGACGTGGTGATCTACGCGGGCGCAACCATACTCGGACGCGTGACGCTCGGCCGGGGTTCGGTGATCGGGGGCAATGTGTGGCTCACGCAGGATGTCGCGCCGGGGTCGCACGTGACGCAGGCGGTGTCGCGCAATGAAGGCACCGGCGTTGCCGTGCCGGGCGAACGCACGTCACGCGCGCAGCGGGAGGACGAACCTCTCGTGACGGGAGCAGCGCGATGAGCGGCCTCGTCAGGGAATTCGGCGCGGCGGTCAGACGGATGAGACTTATGGCTGGTCGCAGGAGCAACTGGCCGAGTACGCCGAACTGAACCGCTCCTATGTCGGCGAGATTGAACGCGGTGCCGCGATCGCATCTATCGTCACGGTCGACAAACTCGCGCGCGCGTTTCAGGTGCCGATAGAACGTCTGCTCAATCCTGCCGCTGCAACTGCGGAGGTCGATCCCGCTTCGCTGCGTTAGATCGAACGTTGCTGTCTATAGCATGTTGAAGGGCCGGGGTTGGCTCTCGATAATCTGTTCCGCTCATAAGCTTTCCCGATTTTCATCTAACAACCCCGGAGCAACAGATGACAGCAACAGTGGGCGGCCTGACGGCGCTCGGCGATACCGCAGCACGGCAACTAGCTAATGCCACCAAAACCGTTCCGCAACTCGCGACGATCACGCCGCGTTGGCTCACGCACCTGCTGCAGTGGCTGCCGGTCGAGGCAGGCATCTATCGTCTGAACCAGGTGAAGAATCCTGAAGCGGTGGTGGCCGCCTGCACCGCGCGTGAAGATGAGAGCGCATTGCCGCGCACTTTTGTGCCGTACGAGGAAGCGCCGCGCGAGTACTTTCTCAATGCGGTCAGCACGGTGCTGGATGTGCATACGCGGGTCTCGGATCTGTACAGCAGCCCGCACGATCAGATCAAGGAGCAACTGCGCCTCACGATCGAAACGATCAAGGAGCTGCAGGAAAGCCAGCTCATCAATAATCCCGATTACGGTCTGCTCGCCAACGTCGCTGAAGAACAGCGCGTGTTTCCGTTGACCGGCGCGCCGACCCCGGACGATCTCGACGAGCTGCTCACGAAGGTCTGGAAAGAGCCCGCGTTCTTCCTCACTCATCCGCTCGCGATCGCCGCGTTCGGCCGTGAATGCACTCGCCGTGGCGTGCCGCCGCCCACCATCAGTCTGTTCGGCTCGCAGTTCCTGACGTGGCGCGGTATTCCGCTGATTCCGTCGGACAAGGTGCCGGTTGCGGACGGCAAGACCAAGATCCTGCTGCTGCGCGTCGGCGACAAGCGCCAGGGCGTGGTCGGCCTGTTCCAGCCGGGTGTCGCGGGCGAGCAGGGTCCGGGGCTGTCGGTCCGCTTCATGGGCATCAACAATCATGCGATCGCGTCGTATCTGATCTCGCTCTATTGCTCGCTCGCCGTGCATTCGCCGGACGCGTTGGCGGTTCTCGATGACGTGGAGATCGGCAAGTACCATGACTACCCAGACACCTACAAGTAAGCCGATGGACAACGTCCCGCCGCACGAAGTGCCTGACGGTCCTCCAGCGGGATTGCCCGACCCCGCGCTTCTGGCGTCGCTCGCTAACGCGTTCTTCTCGGCGCTGCCGGGCAATGCGCCCGATACGTCGGCAACGCCGGGTCTCGCGGGCACGCAGCCGTTCACCGCGCCCGTGACCAGCGAGCTCGGCAATCCAGCTCCGGCTGGGTCGCCGCTCGCGGGACCCGGAGGCACGGGCACCGGCATCCCGGGCGCGGCGTTGCCGCAAGGTCACGTGCCGGGCGGCAACCTGCTGCCTTCCGCGCCGACGCACGTTCTGTCGCTGGGGCATCGCGCGCCCGCGCTGGTGCCGCATGCGGCGGCTCAGAACGGCTTGCCCGATAACGTGGTGACGGTAGCGCCCGCGCTCGATCCGCCTTTTGGCAGCGCCGCGCTGGGTGTGCCGGAAGGACAGGGCGCGCAGCGTCAGGGCGGCGGTGGAGCGCTGGCAAGGCAGTCGGCTTCGCCTTACTACTTCCTCGGCGATGCGACGCACTCGCGAGAGACTTCCGCCGTGCCGCCGGAGATCGTCGTGCCGGGCTGGCAGGAAGTGACCGCGCAATCGCTCGGCTTGCCTGCTGTTGACGGGCCGCTTGTCGAACAACGCTTTCCGTATGACCGGGCGGCTGCTTCACCCGCAGCGGCGCAACCCGCGAGCCCGTCACACTATTTCCTGAATATGCAGGATCGTTCTCGCACGCCGGGGCAGTCGCTTCATGGCGCGCAGAACGTCCCGCAGGCGGCAAGCGCGGCGCATCCACCGTTCGACGTGAATGCGATTCGCCGCGACTTTCCGATTCTGCAGGAGCGCGTTAACGGCCGGCAACTCGTATGGTTCGACAACGCCGCGACGACGCACAAGCCGCAGGCGGTGATCGACCGGCTCGCGTATTTCTACGCACACGAAAACTCGAACATCCATCGCGCGGCGCATGCTCTGGCCGGCCGCGCGACCGATGCCTACGAGGCGGCGCGCAGCAAGGTGCAGCGCTTCATCGGCGCGGCATCGCCGGAGGAGATCATCTTCGTGCGCGGCACCACCGAAGCGATCAACCTGATCGCGAAGACGTGGGGCGTGCAGAACGTTGGCGAAGGCGACGAGATCATCGTGTCGCATCTGGAGCATCACGCGAACATCGTGCCGTGGCAGCAGCTTGCCGCGCAGACCGGCGCGAAGCTGCGGGTGATTCCGGTCGATGACAGCGGGCAGGTTTTGCTCGACGAATACCGTCGGCTGCTGAATGACCGGACAAAAATCGTCTCGGTCACGCAGGTGTCGAACGCGCTGGGCACCGTGGTGCCGGTCAGGGAGATTGTCGAGCTTGCGCATCGTGCGGGCGCGAAGGCGCTGGTCGATGGCGCGCAGTCGGTATCGCACATGCGTGTGGATGTGCAGGCGCTCGACGCGGATTTCTTCGTGTTTTCGGGCCACAAGGTATTCGGTCCGACCGGCATCGGCGTGGTGTATGGCAAGCGCGCGATACTCGAAGACATGCCGCCGTGGCAAGGCGGCGGCAACATGATCGCGGACGTGACGTTCGAACGCACGGTGTTCCAGCCGCCGCCGAACCGCTTCGAAGCGGGAACGGGCAATATCGCCGATGCGGTGGGCCTGGGTGCGGCGATCGATTACGTTCAGCGCATTGGTATCGAGAATATCGCGCGTTATGAACACGATCTGCTCGCGTACGCAACGAGCGTGCTGCAACCGGTGCCGGGCGTGCGGCTGATCGGCACGGCGCGCGACAAGGCCAGCGTGTTGTCGTTCGTGCTGAAGGGCTACGAAACCGAAGAGGTGGGCAAGGCGCTCAACGAGGAGGGCATCGCGGTGCGCTCCGGGCATCACTGCGCGCAGCCGATCTTGCGTCGCTTCGGTGTCGAGGCAACGGTGCGGCCGTCGCTCGCGTTCTACAACACGTGCGATGAGATCGATGCGCTGGTGTCGGTGGTGCGGCGGCTGTCATCGCGACGCTGAAACAGGCGGCGGCCAGCAACGGCCGCCGCTTCCTCGCGTGTGAAATGCGCGGGCGGCAAGCACGGCGATCGCTCCATGAGCGCCGCACAAAGCGCGACGCATAGCTGACACGCCACGATAGCCATTGAAGATTCGCTTCCTTCACCGTCGTCGCAAATTCCCTTATCGTTCATTGTGCTGCGGCGCTAACCTCGCATGGTTCGGGTATCCCGCGGCGCAACCTGGACACGGCAGCAACGGAGCGCCTCGGGCGCGTAACGCCTTCGCCGCGGTCCAGCCCAACAACGCATTCGGCGAAGCGCGAGACATGAGCACGCTTCGCCGACGAGCGTGACTGCGCGGTCGGCATCCATCCAGTCCGCACTGGCCGCGGTAACGGAGAAGATGGGCCTGGTCGCCACCGCCTCGACCACCTTCGACGCCCCTTACCATGTCGCGCGGCGCTTCGCATCGCTCGATCGCATCAGCGGCGGGCGGGCAGGCTGGAACGTCGTCACGACGTCCAATCCCGATGCCGCGCTGAACTTCGGAGGCGCGGGCTGTTTCGTCGTGAATACGTGGGCGCGACGCTGCGCGAATATCTCGGGCTGCCACGGCCTGCCAATCGCTTCTTTCCCACCTGAGCGCCGCGCGTTCTTTAGTCCATTAGACTGGCGAAGTACCGCACTTGCGTCGCCGGACAGTCTCCGGCCTGCCCACATCTATTAGCCAAACATGCCGACCGGCAGCCCTTGCCGATTGTGTCACATCGCGCCTCCGCGGCGCGGCTTGTCATCCTTGTTCCGCTCGAACACGTATTGCGACGCTGTAGCCAGCGCAACCATCGAGCGCTATCGAAACAGCGAATCTTTCACTATAGGCAACGCATCGCCCGCACGGAAAGAAACTTTGGTTCGAACCTAGTATGACCGCGCCGACTAAACGAATCGCTATCCGTCACATATTCATGCGCGGAATCGTTGGTTGCCGATGCCGTGCGCGCTCTGCTTTCATGGAGTCCGCCATCGATCCCATAAGGAGGAAGCCATGAGTTCAGTACTCGAGGTTCAGCAACCGCACTCCGCAGCACATCAGGACATTCGCGTGCGCCGATACAAACCGCTTATCGGCGCAGTCATCGAAAACGTCGACCTGTCCCAACCGCTCAGCGACGCCAACCAGCGAACCGTGAGGCAGGCACTCGTGGATCACGGCGTGATCTTTTTTCGCGAGCAGGAGCTTACGCCCGAGCAGCATGTCGCGCTGGCACGCATCTTCGGCACGCCCATTCGCAAGAACATCTATCTGCCGGCCGTCGCGGGCTTCCCGGAGATCGAGGTCATCGCCCATAGCGAGAAGACGCAATCCGGCGGCACCGACAACTGGCACGTCGATGTTTCATGGCAGGCACAGCCGCCCAAGGCAACCGTCCTTCACGCACAGGAGATTCCCGAAGGGGGCGGCGGCGACACGATCTGGACCTCGTCGGCGGCAGTCTACGACTTGCTGGATCCCGATCTGGCCCGCTACTTCGAGAAACTGAAAGCGGTCAACACGTTCATCGCTTCGCCGAAAAAGCATGCGCTTGCGGACCTGTTGAGCGGCTACGACATTCCCGAGGGAACGAGCGAGGACAACGTTCAGGCCGGGCTCGAACGGGTGCGCGACGCTTCGCAAAAGTTTCCGCCGATCGAAGTGCCGGTGATCAAAACGCACCCTGAAAACGGCCGCAAGCTGGTGTTCGTCAACGAAGGACATACGAGCCATCTGCTCGGTGTTTCGAAGACGGCGAGTCAGAGCCTGCTGAACTATCTATACGACCTGATCAAGACGCCTGAAGTGCAGGCGCGCTTCGAGTGGAAAGCCGGCGACGTCGCGATCTGGGACAACCGTCAGGTCCAACACTACGCGGCGCGCGACTACGGCTCGGCGCGGCGGCGCATTCACCGCATCACGCTGGAGCACGACGGGGTTTTCTAACTGGGGCTCGGCCTTCGGCATTGGATCACGGAGAAACGGAACATGAAGCAAACGGCTCGACGCTGGCGGCAGCGTGTCACATGGATCTTCTACCTGGCGTCGCTGATCGCGGGCGGATTGTTTTGCGGCGCGTCTGCGTTTGCGCAGACTCCTGAAAAGCTCGAACTGCGCTATCAGGGCTGGGCGAGCAAGGTGCTGTATCCCGAGCTTGCCGAGGATCTGGGCTATCTCGCGCCGATCAAGCTGAAGTGGGTCGGCAATACGATCAGCGGACCGCAGGACATTCAGGCCGCAGTAACCGGAGACGTGGATTTCGGCGGCGCGTTCAACGGATCTATCGTGAAGCTGGTGGCCGCGCATGCGCCTGTGAAGGCCGTGATTTCGTACGTGGGCACCGACAAGGACACCAACGGCGGACTGTTCGTGTTGCAGGGCAGTCCGATTCATGGTCCGCGCGATCTGATCGGGCACAAGGTGGGCGTCAATACGCCGGGTGCGTATGAGCAATACCTGGTGACGGCGTATCTGGAGAAAGCGGGGTTGTCCAAAGATGAAATCGACAAGGTAGTGTTCGTCGCCGCGCCGCCGGTCAACCTCGCGCAGCTTCTCAAGCAGAAGCAGCTCGACGCGGTGTTCCTCGAAGACATCATCAAGGACAAGCAGCTCGCGCAAGGCGGCGCCACGCTGCTGGTCACCGACTATCAACTGTTCGGCTCGTTCGGCTACGCGAGTTATCTGTTCACGGATCGCTTCATCGCGCAGAACCCGAACACGGTGCGCAAGTTCGTCGATGGCACGGCGCGCGCGATCGAATGGGCGAAGACCACGCCGCGCGCCGAAGTGGTCGCGCGTCTGAAGAAGATCGTCGAAGCGCGGCATCGCAACGAGGATACGACGATCGTCGATTACTGGAAGTCGGCGGGCGTCGGCGGCAAGGGCGGCTTGATCGACGCGAACGATTTCACGACATACATCGACTGGTACGTGAAAAACGGCGTGCTGAAGCAGAACCAGGTGAAAGCCGAGAGCATCTACTCGAACCAGTTCAATCCGTTCAATCAGTCGGTGGCGTCCCACTAGGGCGCTATCGCGTCGACTTCCGAGGCCTGCGATGGGTGCTGCAATCGGCGTGCGCAACGTCACGAAAGGATTTCATCTGAAGCGGCGCGGACACTTCAGCGTGCTGGAGGACGTGTCGTTCAACGTGGCCGCTGGCGAGTTCGTGACGCTCGTCGGACCCAGCGGCTGCGGCAAGACTACGCTGCTCGATCTGATCGCGGGATTGGCGAAGCCCGACCGTGGACAGATTCTCGTCGATGGCCGCGCGGTCGAAGGGCCGGGTCTCGACCGGGGCGTGGTGTTTCAGCAGTACGCGCTGTTTCCGTGGCAGACCGCGCTCGGCAACATCGAGTTCGGCCTCGCGGCGAAAGGCGTGCCGAAACCGGAGCGCACGGAGAAGGCTCGCGCATTCCTCGGACTCGTGGGCCTGAGCGGTTTCGGCGACCGCTATCCGCATGAACTGTCGGGCGGGATGAAGCAGCGTGTTGCGATCGCGCGCGCGTTGTCATTCGAGCCCGACGTGCTGCTGATGGACGAGCCCTTTGCCGCGCTCGACGCTCAGGCCCGCGAGACACTGCAAGACGAACTGCTGCGGATCTGGCAACGCACGGGCACCACGATCGTGTTCATCACGCATTCGATCGATGAGGCGATCTATCTCGGGCAGCGCGTGCTGGTGATGGCGGCAGCGCCGGGACGTGTCACGCATGCGCTCGACGTGAATCTGGAGCGGCTCGACCTGAATGAAGACCTGCGCTCCAAACCTGAGTTCGTGCAGCTGAGACACGAGATCTGGCAACTGACGCATCAGCCGCGCGCGGTCTCGCGCGCGGCGGTCGCGCATGCGGCCTGAACCTGGAGCCCGAACGAAGATGAGTACGTTATCCACCCGCTTTTTGTCGGCTGGCTCGTGGGCCACTGGTCTCGTATCGACATTGTCGCGCGTGCTGCGCGGCGGTGTCGTGATCGTCGCGTTCTGTGCGCTGTGGGAGATTCTGCCGCGTGCTGGCTGGATCGACGCGACGTTTCTGCCGCCTTTTTCGACGGTGCTTGGCGCGCTGATCGAGATGCTGCGTTCGGGCGAGCTTGAACAACACCTGTTCGCCAGCGCGTCGCGAGCGCTCGCGGGGTTCACGATCGCAGTCGCGGTTGGCGTGCCGTTCGGTTTAATGATTGGCTGGTATCGAACGCTGGCCGAAATGCTCGATCCGCTGCTCGAACTGTTTCGCAATACCGCGCCGCTCGCGCTGCTTCCGGTGTTCGTGCTGGTGCTGGGAATGGGCGAGACCTCGAAGGTGTCGATGGTCGTCTATTCGTGCGTGTGGCCTGTCATGCTCAACACCGTGAGCGGCGTGCGCAACGTCGATCCGCTCCTGATCCGCTCGGCGTTGTCGATGGGACTCACGCCGGTGCAACTGTTTCGCAAAGTCGTATTGCCAGCATCGGTCCCGGCTGTGTTCACCGGCATACGCGTCGCGGCGGCCTATTCGATTCTCGTGCTGATCGCCGCCGAGATGGTCGGCGCGAAGGCGGGGCTCGGCTACCTCGTCAATTATTCGCAATTCACATTCGAGATTCCGAAGATGTACGCGGGCATCGTCACGCTCGCGCTGCTCGGGCTCGTCTTCAATCACGCGGTGTTGCTTGCGGAGCGGCGGCTCACGGCCTGGAAGGGCGAGCGCTGAGCGCGCTTTGGCTTCGTGAGGGAATGGCAACGGTCATCACAGGAGATGCATTTTCATGACGGACAATCCGGCGAGAAGCGGTGCGCCCAGGGTCACTCACGCGGATAAGGGCACGCGGCACGATGCCGATGTGCTCGTGATCGGCGGCGGTCCCGCCGGCGCGTGGGCGGCGATCAGCGCGTCCGCGCGCGGCGCGCAAGTCGTGCTTGCGGACAAAGGCTTCTGCGGCACGTCGGGCGCGACCGCGCCAGCAGGCACCGGCGTCTGGTATGTGCCGCCGGACGGGACATCGCGCGCTGCCGCGAAAGCGAGCCGCTTCAAGCTCGGCGGCGAACTCGCGGACCAGTCGTGGATGGATCGCGTGCTGGAGCAGACCTGGCTGAACGTGCAGCAACTCGCGGAGTGGGGCTATCCGTTCCCGCTCGACGAAACCGGCACCGAGCGGCGCACGTCGCTGCAAGGGCCTGAGTACATGCGGCTGATGCGCAAGCGCGTCAAGGAGGCGGGCGTGCGCATCCTGGACCACAGCCCCGCGCTCGAATTGCTGATCGACGAGGACGGCACGGTGTCGGGTGCTGCGGGTATCGATCGTCAGGCGGGCGAGCCGTGGCTCGCGCGCGCGGGCGCAGTGGTGATCGCGACGGGCGGCTGCGCGTTTCTCAGCAACGCGCTCGGCTGCAACGTGTTGACGGGCGACGGCCAGCTGATGGCCGCCGAAGTGGGCGCGGTTCTGTCGGGCATGGAGTTCTCGAATGCGTATGGACTTGGGCCCGCGTTTTCGTCGGTGACCAAATCGCTGTTTTACAACTGGGCGACTTTCTACTATCGCGACGGATCGGCGATTCCCGGCGCGGGATCGTCTCATGGGCGCGGTGTGATCGCTCAGGTACTGGAGAGCCAGCCGGTGTACGCGCGCCTCGATCGCGCCGACGAACAGGTCCGCGCATGGATGCGCAAGGCGCAGCCCAACTTCTTTCTGCCGTTCGACCGTCAGGGCATCGACCCATTCGCGCAGCGGTTTCCCGTTACGCTGCGCCTCGAAGGCACGGTGCGTGGAACCGGTGGTCTGCATCTGATCGACGAGTCCTGCGCGACGTCCGCCGAGGGCTTGTATGCGGCTGGCGATGCGGCCACGCGCGAGCTCATCTGCGGCGGCTTTACCGGAGGCGGCAGCCATAACGCGGCGTGGGCGATGTCGTCCGGCTTTTGGGCCGGCGCGGGCGCAGCGGACTATGCGCGCTCACGACGGGGCGCTACGCGCTCAACATGCGTCGTGCGCGCCGGAGGCGTGGCGCTGCGCGACGGCGGCGGCAGTGCGCCTTATGACGCCGATGAAGTCATCCGCGGCGTGCAGCAGGAAGTGTTTCCCACGCAACGCAACTGGACGCGCGACGGCGCGCTGCTCGAAGACTCGCTGACGCGGCTGGACACGCTATGGCAGCGGGTACGCCGCGCGGCTCCAGCACGCAGCGCACAGGAAGCCGTGCGCGCGCGCGAGGCGGCAGCGATGCTGGCAACCTCGCGCTGGATGTATCGCAGCGCGTTGCAACGCACCGAGACGCGCGGCATGCATCGGAGGAAGGAGCATGCGACGCCGGACCCGGCGCAGCGCGAACGGTTGTTGAGCAGCGGACTGGACAGAGTGTGGGTCGAAAGACTGGATGCACGACGCTCGGCGGATTTCGTCAAAGGAGTTGCCGCATGATCGAGATTGTCGATAGCGAGCGCTGCACCGGCTGCAATATCTGCGTGCGCGCGTGTCCGGTCAACGTGTTCGAGGTCGTGCCGAACGAACCGCCCCGTATCGAGCGTCAGAGCGATTGCCAGACGTGCTTCATGTGCGAACTGTATTGCCCGGAAGATGCGCTCTTCGTCGCGCCGCAAGTCGAGCCGTTGCGGAAGGGGGAAGTGCGTCCGGTCGAATTCGGTCAGTACCGTCGCGCGATTGGCTGGGGGCGCGACCGGCAGCCTACCGCCGATCAGGACGCGAGTTTCGAATTGCTGGCTCGTGTTCATTGAACGGCATAAGTCTTCGGGTGCGCAGAATTAGCTTATGGTCGACGCGCTGCCACGCTTAGCCCATATACATCGTTGAGCTTACCGCGTGCGCTTGATGAGATAGATGCCCATTTCGTCGATTGGGCGAAAAATGATCAAAGGAACGGACAGGTCGTTGCGGTATTTTTTCTGGGCGCTCGCGATTGCCGGGGCAGTCGGATCGCTGGCTGCGTGCAGAGAGGCGGACTCCGTGCAAGAGGCGCTGCAAAGCGCGTCGAAGAAGCCGGTTCCGGGCGGCACCCTCACCTGGGGCGTAACGACCGAGCCCGCGTGATCCGATCCGCGTCGCGACGGCTCCTATTCCCGGATAAGCCACGTCTCCCCCGAACGTGGCATCGCATCACGCGCTGGACGCGCACTCACCTATTGATGCGGTGCTGACATGCAAAACATAAATATTGAATAAATATAAACATATCGAAATCGAATAATTCTCACGCGGGTCCTTCCTCGCTACTCTGTGCTGACTATCTTCGGCGAGGACTTATGACCCCTTCCGTTCCAGCGTCTTTTTCCACGCGGCGACGCGTGTTGCGTGCGCTCACTGCAGCGCCGCTCGCCGCAGTGGCCGCCGCGGCACGTGGGCAAAGCGTGTCCGCGGCCAGTCCAAACGCGAGCACGGCAAGCAACGGCGTAACGCTGGTGCTCGGCGATCAGGCCGGCGGCACGCGGGCGCTGATCGAAGCATCGAATGTACTGGACGGCGCACCTTACGCATACCGCTGGGCTAACTTCCAGGGCGCCGCGCCCTTGTTCGAAGCGCAACGCGCGGGCGCCGTCGATCTCGCGCCTGCGGGCGACTTGCCAGTGCTCGCCGCGGCAGTGGGCGACCCGTCGTTGAAAATCGTGGCGACCCGCGTCGGGTCGGGCGCGCAACTCGGCATTCTGGTGAGCCCGAATTCGACTATTCGCACCGTGGCCGACCTCAAGGGGCGCACGGTGTTCGTCTCGTCGGCGCGCGGCAACATTTCGCAGTTCCAGCTTTATGGCGCGCTGGCGGAAGCGGGTTTATCAAAAGATGACGTCAACGTGCGCTTCATTCTGCCGGTCGACGCGTTCGCCGCCTTCGCGTCCGGTTCGATCGAAGTGTGGGCGACTTTCGACCCGTACTACGGAATCGCCGTGCAGCGCGGCGGCCGGGTGCTGCGCGACGGCAGCGGGATCAACAGCGGCCTCGGCTTCATCACTGCGTCGGGCAACTCACTGACGGACCCGCGCAAACGCGCGGCGATTGCCGATGTCCTGAAGCGCTATCAACGCGCCGGCGATTGGGCCCTTGCGAACCCCGATGCCTATGCGCAGATCTACGCGACGCTCACGCGCTCGCCACTCGACGCCGCGAAGCAGATCACGCAGCGCGCTTCGCTGAAGCAGCACTTCGTCACCAACGCGGACATCGAAGCGCTGCAAAAAGTAGCCGACAGCGCGAACCGCGACGCGATCCTGCCACGCCGGATCGACGTGCGCGCGATCTCGGAAACCCATCTTGCCAGCGCATGACCTCGACTGACGGAGCGCGACATGTCCACGCAAACACAAACTTTCCCTCGGGCCAATCTTGCCGCCGATGCCGCGAGCACTGCGCGGCACGACCCCAAGCTGATCGTGTCCGGGCTCGCCGCGCTTGGATGGCTCGGCGGCGCGGCGATCACGCAATGGTGGCCCGCACTCGACGACTGGCCATACACGCGTGAACTGCTGATCCTCAAGCTGCTGTTCGCGGTGTTATCGGCGGGTATCGGCGTGGCGGGCTGGAGAGTGAACGCCTCGACACACGCGGCAAGCGCAAAGCGTCTGCGCGTGCAGGCGTGGCTCAACGCGGCGCCCTGGCTGTTGGCGCTGTCTATCGGATTGACGGCATGGGAAGTGGTCACCGCGCAGCTCGAATGGCTGCCGCGTCCGTTCTTCGCGCCCCCGCAAGCATTGCTCGCCGTCTATGCGGACGATCTGCCGAGACTCGCGTCGAGCGTCGGCCACTCGTTCGTGTTGCTCGCGTATGGCTACGTGTGCGGCGCGCTGGCGGGCTTCGTGATCGGCGTCAGCATCGGCTGGTCGAAGGCGGTGGGGTATTGGCTTCATCCGATCCTGCGCCTTGTGGGTCCGTTGCCCGCCACCGCGTGGCTGCCGCTCGCCTTCTTCTTTTTCCCGTCGAGCTTCAGTGCAAGCGTGTTCCTGATCGCACTCGCTGCCGCGTTCCCGGTCGCCGTGCTCACATGGTCCGGTGTAGCGAGCGTGAGTTCCGCGTATTACGACGTGGCCCGCACTCTCGGCGCGCGGCCATCGTTCCTGATTCTTCGCGTCGCCATTCCGGCTGCGTTGCCTTCTGTATTCGTCGGGCTGTTCATGGGTCTGGGCGCGTCGTTCGCGGTGTTGATCATCGCGGAGATGATGGGCGTGAAAGCGGGCCTCGGCTGGTATCTGCAATGGGCGCAGGGCTGGGCCGCCTATTCGAACATGTACGCCGCGCTGCTCGTGATGGCGCTGATGTGCTCGGGGCTCATCACGTTGCTGTTTCGCGTGCGTGACCGTCTGCTGACATGGCAAAAAGGATTGCTCAAATGGTAGCCGCTTCTCTGTCTCAATCGTTTTCCGGGTCGTTTCGGCAGGCCTCGTCCGCTCACGCGCGGCGAGGCACGCGAGTCGATGTGCGCGAGGTCAGCCATCAATTCACGCTGCGCGGCGAGGCGCTGCCCGTGCTCGACAACATCAGCCTCACGGTCGAGCCCGGCGAGTTCGTCGCGCTGCTTGGCGCTAGCGGCTGCGGCAAATCGACGTTGCTGAGGCTCGTCGCCGGCCTCGATGCGCCCGCGCGCGGCGAGATCCACGCAGACGGCGAAGCGATCGCTGGTCCCGATCCGTCGCGCGTCGTCGTGTTTCAGGACCCGACGCTGTTTCCGTGGCGCACCGTGCGCGACAACGTCGGGCTCGGTCCCCAGGCGCAGCGCAAAGCACGCGGCGATCAGGCGAAGCGCGAAACCGCGGAACGTATCGACGCAGCGCTGCAGACGGTCGGCCTGTCCGCGTTTGCGAACGCGTTTCCGCATCAACTGTCGGGGGGGATGGCGCAGCGCGCGGCACTCGCGCGCGCGCTGGTCAATAACCCGCGCCTTCTCGTGCTCGACGAACCGTTCGGCAAGCTCGATTCGCTGACGCGTATCCGCATGCAGGCGGAACTCGTGCGGCTGTGGCAGGCGGAAAGGTTTTCCGTGCTGCTCGTCACACACGACGTCGAGGAAGCGCTGTACGTCGCGAACCGCGTGATCGTGCTGAGCGAACGGCCGGCGCGCATCGTTTCCGAGGTTCGCAACGACGCGCCGTATCCGCGCCATCGCGACGATCCCGCGCTGGTGTCGTTGCGCCGCGATGTACTGGGGCTGCTGGGCCTCGAAACGTAGCCCGCGCGCAGACGCGGCCATAGACCATCCACTCAAGCACAGGGAAGCAACACGATGAACCATACCGACGACAATCAGCCATCGAACGCCGCGCGCCGCGTGTGGCTGCGCAACACCGCGTGGGCCGCCGGCGCGGCTGCCCTGGGCGGCGCGGCGTTCGGACTGCCGGGCGTGCGCGCATCGGCTGACGAAGCGCTGAAGCCGCTCAAGCTTTCATGGAACGCGTCGGCGATCTGCACCGCGCCCGTGCCGGTCGCGGAGAAGCAGGGTTTTTTCCGCAAGCATGGCTTGCAAGTTGAACTGGTCAACTTCGCAGGCTCGACCGACCAGCTGCTCGAAGCGATCGCAACCGGCAAATCGGATGCAGGCGTCGGCATGGCGCTGCGCTGGATCAAACCGCTTGAACAGGGCTTCGACGTGAAACTGACGGCGGGCATTCACGGCGGCTGCATGAGACTGCTCGCGACGAAGGCGTCGGGTATCGTCGATCTTCAGGGGCTTATGGGACGCACGGTCGGCGTGAGCGACATGGCGAGCCCCGCGAAGAATTTCTTCGCGGTCACGCTAAAAAAGATCGGCGTCGACCCGGACAACGATGTGCACTGGCGTCAATATCCCGCTCCGCTGCTTGGCGAAGCATTGAAAAAGGGCGAAGTGCAGGCGATCGCCGATGGCGACCCGACCATCTGGACCTTGCGCGAAGGCGACCATTTGCAGGAAGTGTCGAACAACCTGTGCGGCGAGTACGCGAACCGTGTGTGCTGCGTGCTGGGCGTGCGCGGCTCGCTGATCCGCAAGGACCGCGCGACGGCGCAAGCGCTGACTCAGGCCTTGCTCGAAGCGACCGAGTGGACCGCGAACAACCCCGCGCAGGCCGCCGCGATCTTCGCGCCGAACGCGCCGGGCGCGAATGTCGAGCAACTGACGGCGATGCTCAAGAGCCATACGGACCACCATCATCCGGTGGGCGATGCGTTCAAGAAGGAAATCGCGCTCTATGCCGACGATCTGAAATCGGTCGGTGTGTTGAACGACGGTACCAATTCGGATCGTTTCGCGGCGCGTGTGTTTTCGGACGTGCTTGCCTGACGTGCAAAAAGCCGCGACGCGCGCCTGGTTAGCAGGCGCGCGTCGGTTGCATGAGAGAGATAATCAAGCGGGTGCCGTTTCGCGCGCGACGGCGGCGCGCACCACAGGCAACAGATCCCGGCCATACGCCAGCGCATCTTCGAGCGGATCGAAGCCGCGAATCAGGAAGGTCGATACGCCGAGCTTGTGATATTCGAGCAGCGCGTCGGCCACCTGTTGCGGCGTGCCGACCAGCGACGTCGAATTGCCCGCCGCACGCGTGAGCGCGGTAATGCCGGTCCACAGTCGCGTATCGACGACATTGCCCTTATCAGCTTCGGCGAGCAGCCGTTGCGAGCCGACGTTCTGCGGGTTCTTCGGCCGGCGCGTGAAATTCGGCGACGTGGCGACAATGTCTTTCGCGCGCTCGAGAATGGATTCGGCGCGCGCCCATGCGGCGTCTTCGGTGGAGGCGATGATGGGACGCAGAGACAGGCTGAAACGCACATGCTGTTCGCGGCCATAGCGCGCGGCGGCTTTGCGCACCTTCGCGATGGTCTCTTCGACGGCCGCGAGCGACTCGCCCCACAGCGCGTAGACGTCGGCGTGCTTGCCCGCGACCTCGATCGCCGGCTCGGACGATCCGCCGAAATACACCGGCAAATGAGACCGCTGCAACGGGCGAATCTGCGACTTGTGGCCCGTCACGCGGTAAAACGCGCCATCGTGATCGAACGGTTGATCGCTGGTCCAGGAGCGCTTGACCACATCGAGATATTCGTCGGTGCGCCGATACCGGTCAGCGTGCGACAGATAATCGCCATCGCGCTGCTGCTCCGCGTCGTCGCCGCCCGAGATGATGTGCACGGCGGCGCGTCCCGCGCTGAAGTGATCGAGTGTCGCGAGTTGCCGCGCGGCGAGCGTCGGCGCGACGAAGCCGGGCCGATGCGCGAGCAGGATGCCCAGGCGCTTCGTCTGCTGTGCGACGAACGACGCAATCTGGAAGCCGTCGGGCGACGCGCTCGAGTGCGCAATCAGCACACGGTCGAAGCCGCCATATTCATGCGCTTGCGCGACGGCGGCAATGTACGGCGGATTGACCGCAGGTCCTTTCGGCAAATGAATCTCGCTCGATTCCTGATGGCTCACATAGCCGATGAATTCGACGCTCATCTGGGTTCGCTCCTCGTGGGTGAAGTGGTGTTGAATGCGGCGCGGCCCAGATTGCCGAGCACGGTGTCGTTCTGCGGTGTGTGAATGCGCGCGCACAGCACGTCGCGGTAGTGGCGCTCCAGTGCGTTGTTGCGACTGAGGCCAGGATTGCTGCTCGCTTCGAGTGCGAGTTCGACGGCATCGATAGCGTGCTGGCTGACGAGATACTTGATGGTCGGCGCTTCGACCGTACCGATCTGGCCGGCTGCGCCTGCATCGAGCAGGACGCGGTTGTTGAACAGCAGCGCATCGATGCGCCCCACCGTCTGCTGAAAACTGTCGAGCGTCGATAGCGGGGCGTTCAGTCCCGAAGGCACGCGTTGCGCCGCCCACTGCACGAACCAGTCGCGCGCGGCGCGTGCGACGCCGTCGTAGATCGATGGCAGCAACACGTTCATCCACAGGCTCGTCACCGGGTCCATGCCGTTGGTCGGGCCGGGCGGTTGAAGATCGACGGCCTGCTCGAACGGTACGCGTACGTTATCGAAGATCACTTCGTGGCTGCCCGTCGCGCGCATGCCCAGATGATTCCACGGCTCGCCGAAACGGATGCCCGGCGTGTCGCGATGAACGAGCCACGTGCCGACTCGCGGTGCCGCTTCGTCCGTGCGTCCCCACACGGCGAACCAGGTCAGACCGGGACTGCCCGTCGAATACAGCTTGCGGCCGCTCAGTATCCAATGATTGCCTTCGCTGCGGCCAACCGTGGCGGGCAGACCGCCACGCGAAGGTGAGCCGAGTTCGGGCTCGACGCGCAACGAGTTGATCAGCGCGCCGCGTTCGACGGCATCGCGCGCAATGCGTTGTTTCAGCGCGAGTGGCCAGTTTTGATTGGCTTGCAGGCGCAAATGGTAGAGGCATTGCATGACGAGAATCAGCGCCGTCGAAGGTTCGCCGCGCGCTACCGCGCGGACCACTTTGAGCGCCTGTGCAAGCGTGGCTTCGCGTCCGCCGAGCGCGCGCGGCACGGTCAGCGAAAGCAGGCCCGCGCGACGCAGACGGGCGAGGTTCTCGTGCGGGAAGATCGGGCCGGCGTCGAGCGCGGCGGCGCCTGCGCCGAATTCGGCCGTCAGCGCGGCGAGCCACGCATCGGCTTGCGGACTGTCGAGATCGGCGAGTGCTTCGAGCGCATCGGCGTCGCGTTCTACATCGGCAAGCGCGGCTTCGGGTTGACGGCTGGTCATGGTCGGTCGGTTCACTGTGCGGAGAGCGGAAATTGCCGGTCGAAACTCTTCGTGACATCGAGCGGTGTCTTGATCACATCCGCACGGTGATAGAGATCGGCCGTCTTTTGCTGTTCGGCGATGAGGCCATCGTCGATGACGACGGGATGCAGTTGCGCGCGCTGATACACGGTCTTCAGCACTTCGGGCGGTAAGCCCGTCACTTTCGATTGCATTGCGGCCACTTCGTCCGGATGCGAGAGCGCCCACCGCTGGCCGGCCGCGACGCGCTTGAGGAAATCGGCGATTTCGGCATGCTTGTCCTTGATGGACGTTTCGGTCGCAGCCTGGAAGCTAAGGCCAGAAGACAGATTGACGCCATTCGCGATGCTGCGATCGTGATCGCGCTGCTCGGCGAGCGCGACATACGGGTCCCACGTGGACCACGCGTCGACGTTGCCGGACGCGAGCGCTGCTTTTGCGTCGGCGGGCTGCATGAAGCGCAGCGATACATCCGACAGCTTGATGCCCGCGCGTTCGAGTGTCGCGATCGCGAGGTAATGGCCGATTGAGCCGCGCGTGGTCGCGATGCGCTTGCCCTTGAGATCGGCGGCCGTCCTGATGGGCGATGCGTCAGGCACGATGATCGCGAGATCGGTCGGCGTCGAGCGCGTTGCGGCTACTGCACGCACTCGCGCGCCCGCTGCGTACGCGAAGATCAGCGGCGCATCGCCGAGGCCGCCGACGTCGATTGCCCCCGCGTTGAGCGCCTCTCCCAGCGGTTGCGCAGCAGGGAAGTTGAACCATTCGATCTTGTAGGGCACGTCCTTCAACTGGCCTGACGCTTCGAGTATGCCTCGCGTCTGCAACTGCTGGTCGCCGACTTTCAGCGTCGTGTCCGCCAGCGCGACAGGCGATGCGCTCGCGACGATCGCGCAAATCAGAAGGCCGGAAAATCTTTGCAGGAATCGATTGGGAAAAAAGTGCATGAGGGAGCGCAGCATGAGGTAGTTGGATAAGAACACACGATACGGTCGCAGGTTTTATAAGGCAAACGCATTGTTCTTCTTTGTTAATATGCGTGGGAGGAAAACGGAAAGCGGGAAGTACCGCTTGAGCATGCGGGCGGTTGCACGCTAATGTCGCTCCACCAACACTTCAATCAACGACAAGATCATCCATGAAACTCGATGAAATCGAGGCCTTCGTTGCCGTCGTGCGCGGCCAGTCGCTGAGTCAGGCCGCCGATTCTCTCGCACTGACGCAACCTGCCGTGACGCGCCGCATCCAGAACTTCGAAGAGGCGCTCGGCGTCGAACTGCTCGATCGCAACACGAAGCCGCTGAAGACGACGCCGATGGGCCGCGTTGTGTATGAGCAATGCCGTGCCATCGTGCGCGAGGTGGACGCGCTCAGACATCTGGTCGCGGACGACGCGCCACTCGCGGGTGTATTGCGCCTCGGCGTCGCACAGACGGTTGCCGATGTGGCGATGCTGAAGGCTCTCCATACGCTGCGCAGTGCGCATCCCGAGTTGCGGGCGCGGGTGTCGACGGGATGGGGCAACCCGCTGCTGCAGAAGGTCGACGAGGGCGAACTGGATGCGGCGTTCGTGCTGCTGCCAACGAACCGGGCGTTACAGGAAACGCTCGCAGGCGAAACGCTAGGCGAACTGAAGCTGGCTGTGGTCGCGCAAAAGGGCAGCATGAAGAAGCGTGCTTATGCGCTCGCCGAATGCGAGGCGTATGGCTGGGTGTTGAATCCCGATGGCTGCGGTTTTCGCGCGGGCTTGCAGCAGGCTCTCGCGGCGAAAGGCTACACGCTGAAGCTCAACCTCGAAACGCTCGGCACAGAATTGCAGCTCGGACTCGTCGCCGACGGCGTTGGCCTGGGGCTGGTTCCGCTGCCCTTGCTGCGCAGCAGCGTGCATGCAGCGCACCTCGACGTGGTTCAGATCACCGACTTCAAACCTGAAATCGCCGTGTGGATCGTACGTTCGCGCGCGTTGGGCAAGATGCAGTCCGCGCTCGCCGTACTCGCGGAAAGCGTCGAACAGAGCTTCAAGGCGGCGGCACGTCTGTCACGCGCCGCCTGATGGCGCGCTTAGATCACGAAAAACCCATGCGTGCCGTCGCGATCGAGTTGCGCGACGAGGCCGTATTCCCATTCCAGATACGCGTTCATCGCTTCGCGCGCATTGTCGGTCCCTTCATACGGACGACGATAACGATCGATACGCGGCGAAGCGAGCCGGGCGTCTCCCGATTCGGTCGCAAATCCCGCACGTATCCACGCTGATGTGCCGCCCTCCAGCACATGCACGGGCTTACCCGTTAGCGAGGCAACTTCGGGGGCCGCGAACGGTGCGAGCGCGTTGGTCGCGCAGGTGACGACATAACGTTTCGCGTCGGGCAGCGCGCGAAGATCGTCGACATCGTTCGACAGGCGCGAACGCACAATCCAATGCGCACCCGGAATATGCGCCTTCACGTGGTTCGCGCTCGACGTAACGTCGATCACCACGGTGCGGCTCGATGGATCGGCGAGCAGCGCGGCGAGTTCTTCCGCGGATAAAGCGGGGGTATGCGCGGGCTCCGGCTTCGTGCTGCGCCAAGGGCCACTAGCCGTGAGTTCCTGTCCGGCAGCGTCATTGATCACGTAGACGTCGATGTTCATCTGCGCGAGCCAAGATGCTGTCATGTTGGCGCGCACGCCGTCGTCGTCGAACAGCACAACGCGCGCGCCGCGCACGGGCGCGAACATGTCCGTCTCCTGCACGAGCTGGCCGCCCGGCGCGCCCTGAAACCCCGGTGCATGCGCGCGTTCGTATTCGGCTGGCGTGCGCACATCGAAGCGATACGTGGTGCGCGACGGATCGGACGCCCAGCGAGCGGCTTCATCGGCCGTCGTGCGTTGGACGCCCGCGCGGTCGGCGAGCGCGCGCGCTGCGGTGCGCGATGCAGCGAGGTTCGTCTGATCGAGACCGGCCTCGGCATCGAACCGACGGCTGCTGCCGTGCTCCAGCGTCTGCCCCGCGAGCGTCCAGCCGATGGTGCCGTTGCGCAGCGCCGCGACGGGGTTCGGCAGCCCCGCATTGACTAGCGATTGCGTGCCGATGATGCTGCGTGTGCGCCCCGCGCAATTGACGATCACACGCGTCTTAGGATCCGGCGCGAGCGCTCGCGCGCGCAGCACGAGTTCCGCGCCGGGCACGCTGATGCTGCCGGGAATGTTCATCGTCTGATATTCGTCGAAGCGGCGCGCGTCGAGCACGACGACGTCGTCACCGCTTTCAAGCAGGGTTCCGACCGCCTCGGCGGAAAGCGAAGGCGTATGCCGCTGCGCTTCGACGAATTCGCCGAAAGCCTTGCTCGGCACGTTGACGTCGCGGAACACTTCGCCGCCGGCGCGAATCCATCCGTCGAGTCCGCCCGCCAGCAGCGCGATCTGCGTGTAGCCGAGCGAAGCGAGCTTGTCGCCGGCGCGCGTCGCAAGTCCTTCGCCTGCGTCGAACAGCACGATGGGCACGTCGCGGCGCGGCAAACGCGTGTACGCGTCGAGTTCGATCTTCGACAGCGGAAAATTCGCGGCGAAAAGCGGATGAGCCTGTGCGTGCGGGTCTTCTTCGCGCACATCGAGCAGCGCGATTTCTCGCCGCGCGAGCAGCGCTTCGCGCACGTCTTCATACGTGCGGACGGGATATGACGTCATGAAAGAGGTATTTCCTTGCTGAGATCCCACAGGTTGGGGAGCGTGTCGTTCGAATAGCCTGAAATAAAGGGTTTTGGCCGCTCGTTTGGCGGATACGTGGAGCGGCGCACCGCGCCGATGTTCGCACCATAAACGTGGATGCTGACGGACGTGCGGTCGTCGTACGCATTGCGCACGCGATGAATGTCGCCGATGGCGGGCGACACCGCTTCGACATCGCCCGCTTCGAGACGTACTTCGGCGCCCGCCACGCATAGCGTGCCGTCGTCGTTGCGCGCGTAGGGTGCGGCAAGTTCCGCGCCGCGCAGCACACCGATGAGTCCCCACACGGTGTGATCGTGAATCGGCGTCTGCTGGCCCGGACCCCAGACGAAGCTGACGACGCTAAAGCGTTGACGTGCGTCGGCGTAGAGCAGAAATTGCTGGTAGCGTTCGACGGACGGCTGCGCGTAGGCATTGGGCAGCCAGTCGTCGACGCGGATCAGTTCGCGCAGCGCAAGCGCGGCCTGATCGAGCAGCCCGGCTTCATCGACGCCGGCATCGACGAGTTCCGCAATCTCGCCGACAAAGTGCCGCAGTTTGTGAATGGCCATCAGTCGAGCAACTCCCGTTCGCTTTCGATCAGCCCTTCATACAGACTGTCGAATGCATGACGCGCACCGTTTGCGCGGCCGACCTGCTGATGCGTGAGGTCTGCCATGTCGTGAGGAATCGGCTGCGGCGTGCCTGCCGCTTCCGCGAGCAGTTGAGCGTGGCATGCGTTGTCGAGCGCGATGTACCACCATGCAGCTGCTTCGACTGTTGGGCCTGCTGTCAGAATGCCATGATTCTTCAGGATCACGGCCTTGCGCGACCCGAGGGCATCTGCAATGCGCGCGCCTTCCGTCGTATCGAGCACGACGCCACGAAAATCATCGAACAGCGCGTGGTCTTCGTAGAACGCGCACGAGTCCTGCGTCAACGGATCGAGCTTTCGGCCGAGCGTCGACCATGCCTTGCCATACAGCGAATGCGTGTGAGCGGCTGCGACGACATCGGGGCGCGCCTCGTGAATGGCAGCGTGAATGGCAAACGCAGCCTGATTCACAGGACCATCGCCCACCACGATTTCGCCGTGGCGATTCACCAGCAGCAGATCGGACACGCGCATGCGGCCGAAATGCCGACCCAGCGGATTGACCCAGAAGTGATCGGTCCATTCGGGATCGCGCGCGGTGATATGGCCCGCGAGACCTTGCGCAAAGCCATATTGCGCGAACAGTCGAAATGCGCCCGCAAGACGTTGCTGACGATGCAGACGTTCTTCTGCAAGCGTACGTTGAGGTTCCGGTTCTTCGTCGAACCAGAACTTGCGCACGGGTGCGTGACGCCGCACGAGCGACGGTTGATCGGCGGCGAGAAGGGTGCTCATGATCGCTCCTGTCAGGCGGCGCGGCGTTCGCGGGACGTGAGTTCGCGGGTCGCGGGAATCAGTTCGCGCCCATAGTCGATGGCGTCTTCGAGCGGATCGAAGCCGCGAATCAGGAAGGTCGTCACGCCGAGTTCATGATATTCGGCGAGCGTCTGGGCGACTTGCGCCGGCGTGCCGACAAGCGCAGTGGAATTCGAGCGGCCGCCGATTTCTTTTGCCACGGCGGTCCAGAGACGTTCGTCCGCGCGTACGCCGTCGCCGGATGCCGCGAGCAGGCGGCGCGCGCCTTCGCTTTGCTGCGGACCGCCGCGCGAGAAGCCCTGTTCGACACGCAGGCGACGTGTCTCTTCGAGGATGTGTTCTGCGCGCTCCCATGCGGCACTTTCCGTCGCGGCAAGGATCGGCCGGAACGACACGGAGAAGCGCACGCTGCGGCCGTGTTTCGCGGCTTCGGCGCGCACGCGCGTCACCTGTTCGTGCACCTGCTGTTTCGATTCGCCCCACAGCGCGTAGACATCGGCATGTTTGCCGGCCACGGCGAGCGCGGGCTCGGATGCACCGCCGAAATAGATGGGCACATGCGGCGACTGTTTCGGCTTGACCTCGGAGAACGCCTTTTCTACGCGGTAGAAGCGGCCTTCGTGATCGAACGGCTGATCTTCCGTCCACACGCGACGCAGAATCTGCAGGTATTCGTCGGTGCGCGCGTAACGATCGTCGTGACTCAGGAAGTCGCCGTCGCGCCGTTGATCTTCGTCGCTGCCGCCGGAGATGAAGTGCACACCGAGTCGGCCGCCCGAGAAGTGATCGAGCGTGGCGATCTGCCGGGCCGCGAGTGTCGGCGCGACAAAGCCCGGGCGATGCGCGAGCATGAAATGCACTTTCGATGTCACGCTCGCCGCGTAGGCGATCGTGATCGTCGCATCGGGGCTCGTCGAACTGTGCGGGACCAGAATGCGGTCGAAGCCGGCGTTCTCGTGCGCCTGCGCAAAGGCGCGCACGTAGTCGGTATCGATAGCGGGCCCTTGCGGAAGATGCGTTTCCGACACCTTGCGCTGTTGAATCATGCCGATGAATTCGACGCTCATGTTAGTTCCTTGCGGAAATCCGTTTTGATGAGGAAATACATGTCACAACAGACGCAACGATGAACGAAGCGCCTGCGGATGATCGAAACGAGGCTAACACTACGTTATGCAAAGACTAAATAGTAAATTCAGATAAACATATAGAGATCGCATGTTGCGCAAGCGATCTGCAACGCTTTCATATCGCGTTTTACGATTTCCATTCGAAAATCGCTTCGTAGACCGGGTTTTTGCGTGACTCTATTATCGGCTCTCCCCGGACTGAGCGCGGCGAGGTGTTATCTAACGGCCAAATGGGTTCCCAGTCCATTCCCGCACGTGGAAGTCCGTGGAGGCGTGATCTGAGCCTCTTGCAGTCGCGAGCGCTTTGAATCAATACATTCCATTGACGAGAGTCGAGTATGAATCAAGCTTTGTCCACATTACGGCGTTTCTTTTTCGCTCGAAACGCGTCGGCAGTCCACGCTATCCTCTTCGTGCTGGCCTTCAGTACGTCATCCGCATTCGCGGGCGACGCACAGACACTCAAGATCGGCACATCGACCAGCCCGCAAATCGAAGCGTTGAAGACCGCGGCTCAGGAAGCCAAACAGCAAGGGCTCGACGTCAAGATCATCGAATTCACCGACTGGAATACGCCGAACGCCGCCCTCGCGAACAAGGATATCGACGTCAATTATTTCCAGCACATTCCCTTCCTCGAAAACGCCAAGAAGCAGGGTGGTTACAACTTCGTGGCGATTGCTCCCGGCACGATCATGAAGATCGGCCTCTATTCGAAGAAGGTAAAGCGCTTTGAGGATCTGAAGGATGGTGCCACGGTTGCGATCGCGAACGATCCCGTCAACGGCGGTCGCGGACTGCTCCTGCTGCAACGCGCTGGACTTATCAAGCTGAAGCCTGGCGTCGACTACCGCGCGACCACGCTGGATATCGTCGATAACCCGAAGCATCTGAAGATCGTTGCCCTCGAGGCGTCGCAGCTGGCACGCTCGCTCGATGACGTCGATCTCGCGCAGGGCTATCCGAGCTTTATCAAACTCGCGGGCACGGCCGATCCGAATAGCGCGCTGTTGTTCGATGGCCTCGAAAACAAGAACTTTGCGATTCAATGGGTGGTGCGCCCGGAAAGCGTCAACGACCCGCGCATCCTCAAGTTCATTTCGATCTACCAGCATTCGCATGCTGTGCGAGTTGCGCTCGATAAGGCGTTCGGCAATCTGTACGCTGTCGCGTGGTGAGACGAGGATCGGCAAGGAATTCCACATGACCCATCTGCTCGACGCTGCGCGCTTCATCGAGGAAGAATCGGCATTCGCCGTCGGAGCGCCCCAGCACGGCACCGCACCTGCCGTCGTATTCGACGCCGCAGGCAAGGTATTCAAGCCGGCACGCGGTCGGCCCGCCGTCGCGTTGACGAACGTACGGTTGAACGTGCGTCGTGGCGAGATATTCGGCATCATCGGGCGCAGCGGCGCGGGCAAGTCGACCTTGCTGCGCCTTGTCAATGGACTCGAAAAGCCGTCCTCGGGAGCGGTGCTCGTGAACGGCGTGAGCGTCGGCGAGCTCGACGAGAGCGGACTCGTCACATTGCGTCGGCGCATCGGCATGGTTTTCCAGCACTTCAACCTGCTGTCGGCGAAAACGGTCTATGACAATATCGCGTTGCCGCTCAGGATCGCGGGCGTGTCCCGGGCGGCCATCGAAGAGAAAGTCTCGGCCCTGCTCGATCTCGTCGGGTTGTCGGCCAAGCGAAACGCATTTCCGGCGAGTCTTTCGGGCGGGCAGAAGCAGCGCGTCGGCATTGCACGTGCGCTGGTACACGATCCCGACATTTTGCTGTGCGACGAAGCGACCTCTGCGCTCGACCCGGAGACGACACAGTCGATTCTCGCGTTGTTACGCGATATCAACCGGCGTCTCGGTCTGACGATCATTCTCATCACGCACGAAATGGGCGTGATACGCGAAGCCTGCGACACCGTCGCTGTCATCGAGCAGGGCGCCGTAGTCGAAACAGGCCCCGTGTGGCGAGTGTTCGGCGAGCCACAGCATGACGCGACGCGCGCGCTGTTGCGCACATTGGTGCACGCCCTTCCCGACGATCTTGCCGCCCGCCTGAAGCCGGCGAGCAATCCTGCATTGCTTGGCGAGGCGGCCGATGTTCTGCTTGACGTGCGCTACACGGGGGCCAGCGGAAACGATCCGGACCTTGCGGCATTGAGCTCGGCGTTGACGGTGGACGGCGGCGCGGTGAGCTTCGTGCATGGCGGAATCGACCGCATTCAGGGACATGCACAGGGGCGTCTCGTGCTGGCGGCGCGGTTGTCGGCGCATGAGAGGTCAGAGGATGCATTCGCGAGCCACATCGCCGTGCTGGTTGAGCGTGCGCGGCGACACGCGGATCACGTGGAGGTGCTTGGCTATGTCTGAACTGTGGCTTTCGGAACTGACGGGTGCGATTCGTGACACGTTGCTGATGGTCGGCATTTCGGCATGCATCGCGTTGATCGTCGGTATTCCGCTTGCGCTGGTGCTCGTCACGACCACGCGGGGTGGTATCTACGAGCGACGCACTGTGAATTCGACGCTTGGCGGTCTCGTCAACGCGCTGCGCTCGACGCCGTTCATCATTTTGCTCGTCGCGCTGTTGCCGCTCACGCGTGTTCTGGTCGGCACGACGATCGGCGTGTGGGCTGCGATCGTGCCGCTCTCTATCGCAGGGATTCCATTCTTTGCCCGCGTTGCCGAAGTCAGTCTGCGCGAAGTGGATCGCGGTCTGATCGAAGCCGCCCAGGCGATGGGTGCGCAGCGCCGCCACATCATCTGGCATGTACTGCTGCCGGAAGCGCTGCCGGGCATCCTGGGCGGATTCACGATCACGATCGTGGCGATGATCGGCTCGTCCGCGATGGCGGGCGCCGTCGGTGCGGGCGGGCTTGGCGATCTCGCGATCCGTTATGGCTACCAGCGCTTCGACACGACTGTGATGGTGACGGTCATTGTGTTGCTCATCGCGATTGTCACGGCGGTGCAGGTCGTCGGGGACCGCCTCGTTCGCCGTCTCGCGCGACGGGCGTGAAGTCCGGCCAGATCGGCCGGGAGCGAATCGCGGCGCTGCGGGCTTCACTTTTGCATTCGAGCCAACATCATGTCGACATTTCAATCTGATGCCGTGGCGCAGTTGCCGCGACGTCCCGATCCTGCGCGTGTCAAGCGCATCAAGGACGATTCCGAAGCCCTCGATGCGGCGCGCACCCTCGCGGCAGACTTCGCAGCGGGTGCCGCCGAACGAGATCGCGACCGCATCCTGCCATGGGCCGAACTCGACCGGTGGTCCGAAAGCGGGCTGGGAGGGATTACCGTGCCGGCGGAATACGGCGGCGCCGACGTTTCGTTCGCGACTCTTGCGGAAGTCTTCGTGATTCTTTGCGCGGCCGATCCCGCGTTGGGTCAGATCCCGCAAAATCATTTCGGCGTGCTGGGCGTACTTCGCGAGATCGGCACACGAGCCCAAAAAGCGCGCCTGTACGGCGAAGTGCTGGCGGGCCAGCGGCTCGGCAATGCCGGCCCGGAACGCCGCTCCGCATCGAGCGCGACGATCCTGCAAGGCACGACGCGCTTGCGTGCGACGCAAGATGGGCTGCGGCTAGACGGCAAGCGTTTCTATTCTACGGGCGCGCTGTTTGCGCACCGCGTCCCGGCCCGCGCGACCGACGACGAAGGACGTGCCGTTCAGGTCTGGGTGCCGCGCGATGCCGCTGGCCTGAGCGTGGTCGATGACTGGAATTCGTTCGGGCAGCGCACAACCGCGAGCGGTACCGTGATTTTCGACCAGGTGTCGGTCGATGCCGACGATGTATTGCCCATCTGGCAGCTTGGCGACCGTCCAGGTCTGTTCGGGCCGACTTCTCAACTGATACAGGCCGCCATCGACCAGGGAATCGCCGAGGCGGCCGTGGCCGATGCAATCCATTTCGTGCGCGAGCGTTCCCGGCCGTGGATCGATTCGGGGCTGGAGCGCGCCGTCGACGATCCCTACATCATCGCCGACGTCGGCCGCCTGCAAATCGATCTCCACGCCGCGCACGAAGTGCTGATCGAGGCTGGCCACACGCTCGACACCACCGCCTCGCAGCCGGTGGATGCCGCGGCGAGCGCGCGTGCGTCCGTTGCCGTGGCTCAGGCAAAAGTGCTCACGACGCGCATCGCGCTTGAAGCCAGCGAGAAGCTGTTCGAACTGGCGGGGTCCGCGTCGACGCGCGCGGCACACAGCCTCGATCGCCATTGGCGCAATGCGCGCACCCACACGCTGCACGATCCCGTGCGCTGGAAGTTGCATCTGGTCGGCAACTATTTTCTGAATGACGTACTGCCCGTGCGGCATTCGTGGAACTGAAAAATGGCAACAGACATTCATGACAGTACGCTTGAGCGCACCTCGCCGGCCGAATCGCCGCGCGCGAGGCCGGCACGAATCGCCGATGACGCACACGCGTTGCTGGCCGCTCGACAGCTCGCCGCAGCTTTCGCCCCCGAAGCCGCGGCGCGCGATCGCGATCGCCGGTTGCCGTGGGCCGAACTCGATGCGTTTGTGGCGAGTGGTCTATGGGCGATCACGGTACCTCGCGAATATGGCGGCGCGGGCGTCAGCAGCAAGACGCTCGCGGAAGTGACGGCGATCATTGCGGCAGCTGATGGCTCTTTGGGCCAGATTCCGCAGAATCATTTCTATGCACTGGAAGTGCTGCGTGTCGGCGGGCGCGCTGAGCAACAGCGCTTCTTCTATGATCGCGTACTGGCGGGAGACCGATTCGGCAACGCACTCGCCGAGACTGGCCACAAGGACTTCAAACGGCGCACGCGGCTCACGCGCGGCGCGGCCGGGTGGCAAGTCGAAGGGCGAAAATTCTATTGCACCGGCGCGCTGTTCGCACACTGGATTCCCACACTGGCGGTCAGCGAAGAAGACGGGCGCGATGTCACTTACCTCGTGTTCATCCCGCGCGACGCGCCGGGTGTCGAAGTGATCGACGACTGGGACGGTTTCGGACAACGCATCACGGGCAGCGGCTCCGTGAAGTTCGATCAGGTGCGCGTCGAGCCAGAATGGATCGTGCCGTTTCAGACTTCGTTCGAGCGGCCTACGACGATCGGCCCGTTCGCGCAGATCATGCATGCGGCAATCGATCTGGGACAGGCGCGCGGGGCATTTCAGGCAGCGTTGCAGTTCGTGCGCGAGCATTCGCGGCCATGGATCGACGCGAGGGTGGAACATGCGTGGCAGGATCCGCTCACCATCACGGCCTTCGGTGATCTTGCCGTTCGCCTGAGCGCGGCGGAAGCGCTGTTGCGCCGGGCGGGCCGCCTGGTCGACGCAGCCCAGGCGAAGCCAGCCGAACGCTCCGTTGCTGAGGCGTCGATCGCCGTGGCCGAGGCGCGCGCGCTCACCACGACGGTCTCACTGGAAACCGGCTCGCGGCTGTTCGAACTCGCCGGCACCGCCGCGACGCTCGACGGCCTCGGCCTCGACCGGTTCTGGCGCAATGCACGCACCCACACGCTGCATGATCCCGTGCGCTGGAAGTATCACGCCGTCGGCAATTTCTATCTCAACGACAAACATCCGCCCAGGCACGGAGCCTTGTGATGGCAAAAAAGCAGATCCTGCTGAACGCATTCAACATGAATTGCGTCGGCCATATCAACCACGGGTTATGGACGCATCCGCGCGATCGCTCGGCAGACTATCGGACACTGCCGTACTGGACCGATCTGGCGCGCACGCTCGAGCGTGGACTGTTCGACGGGCTGTTTCTGGCCGACATCGTTGGCGTGTATGACGTTTATCAGCACAACGTCGACGTGACGTTGCGGGAATCGATCCAGCTTCCCGTCAACGATCCCACGCTGCTGATTTCGGCGATGGCCGCCGTTACCCGGCATCTCGGCTTCGGCGTCACGGTCAACCTCACCTACGAGCAGCCCTATCTGCTTGCACGGCGTTTCTCGACGCTCGATCATCTGACGCAAGGCAGAGTCGGCTGGAACATCGTGACGGGCTATCTCGACAGTGCGGCAAGGGCGATGGGACTTGAAGAGCAGTTGCCCCACGACGAGCGCTACGACCGCGCGGACGAATACCTCGACGTGCTGTACAAGCTCTGGGAAGGGAGCTGGGAAGCGGACGCGGTGCTTCGCGACAAGTCGGCGCGTGTGTATGCCGATCCGGCGAAGGTCCACAAGATCCGGCACGCGGGGCGCTACTACAACGTGGACGGCTATCACCTCGCGGAGCCGTCGCCGCAGCGCACGCCAGTTTTGTTTCAGGCGGGGAGTTCGGGGCGTGGTCAACGTTTTGCCGCCCGTCACGCAGAATGCGTGTTCATTTCGCCCCCGAGTCGTGCGGTTGCACGCGAGACGGTCAAGACGCTGCGCGAGCAACTGGTTGAAGCGGGACGACGCCCAGATGACGTGAAGGTGTTCGCCGGCGCGGCAGTCGTGACCGGCGCCACGGAGCGCGAAGCTCGCGAGAAATACGCGGACTATCTACGGTATGCAAGCCGCGACGCAGGGCTTGCACATTTTGCCGCCAGCACGGGCATCGATTACGCACAATACGATCTTGACGCCACCGTCGATTACGCGCCCACCAATGCCATCGAGTCCGCCACGCGCACAGCAAAGCAGCACGGCTGGACACGGCGCAAGCTGCTCGAGATGTTCGAGCTGGGTGGCCGGTATCCCGCCATCGTCGGAAGTGCCGCGCAGGTCGCGGATGAGCTGCAGGGCTGGATCGAAGAAACCGGTATCGATGGATTCAATCTGAGCCGTACGGTGGTGCCCGAGAGCTACGAAGACTTCATCGATCACATCGTGCCCGAACTGCAGAACCGGGGTCTTTACAAGACTGCTTATGCGGACGGAACGCTGCGCGGCAAGCTGTTTGGGCGCGGCGATCATTTGCCCGAGCAGCACACCGCGTCAGATTTCCGTGTCGGATCGAACGAGCGAAGAGAGATTGAGCCAAACGTCCACCGTTGATCAATCTCGTTGCTATCGCGGATGAGCTGGCCGCTCGTGCGCTTCGCGGCTGATTCAGCGAATGACGATCTGACCGCGAAAGTTCATATGTCCAATAGAGACCGCTGCGCCGCCACTGCTTTGCCCGTACTCGACCTGATGCAATTCGACCACGGCGATGCCGAAGCGCTCGCGAATTTTCTGGTTAAGCTGCGCGAAGCCGCGCGTGATATCGGCTTCTTCTATCTGCGCGGTCACGGTATCGACGCGGCGACCATTCGCGAGGCGCAAGCACGCTCGCGGCAGTTCTACAAAACCGTCGGTCATAACCGATGGTGCCGAATGCCTCCACTCAATCGCCTGTCGATTGCCGTTTTCTCAGCTTCATGTTTCCAAGATCGCGAATGCGCGGGGCAAACCGGAATCCAGCCAGGGCCATCAGCACAAAACGTCCCGTATCACTCACCGTAACTCCGCGCGGCAGCCTCGTCTTCGCGCCGGCGAACTAGCCGACCTATCTGGACAAGCGCTGCGACGAGAAGCAGGACTGCAAGCCAGAGTGCTCCGTCGTGTAGCATCCGTGTCGTCACACCCCCAAACACCGCGCCTGCGAAAAAACAAAAGCCTGCCATCCCAAGCAGTGACGCCTCGTGCAACGCAATTCTGTCGTAACTCGGGATAAAGGCCTCCAGCATTTTTTTCGCCGCTCGCCGTAGGTTTCCTGTTGTCATGACCGACGTGTAGGTCAGATTCTCGATGTGCGTGAAGGACAAGGTCTGCAGGGTGGCGACGAACGAAATGCCAGGGATAAGCCAGACATCCGAGTCGCCGACCAGACCGCTTGCCGCCATGGACAGAAAGGCAATCTCAAGAAGCAGGCAAACGAGTGCTGGACGACGGACCGAAGGCGCAAAGGCATTGAGGCGCAGGAGATGAACGACAAATACCGCGAACACGAAAGCGATCAATGGAGGAATATGGCGGGCCGCCCGCGCCCAGTCCCCCGCCGCGATCTGGATACCGAGAAGGGCGACATTCCCCGTCATCGTATTGGCAAATACGCCACCATGCCCGACATACGCGAAAGCGTCCAGAAAGCCTCCCGATAACGTCAACAGCGCCGCGACGCTACGAGTTCTACTCGCCGAATCAAAGTCCATCGAATCGACCTCTCGTCTTGACCGGTAATGCCAATATATAGGTTGCATGCCGCGCGGCAATCTGCTGCGAAGGTTACCTCGCAATCAATACCTGGCTTGTCAAGTTTGACCGTCGTGCGCTTACGCCCGCAAACACGTGTAGTTCCCAATGGGTGCTTTGCGCTGCATCGTGCAAAATACCTGATTTGAAACGCGGAGGGATGACCTGTGGGCGTCAATTTCGACTTGAACGACTTGCAGGCGTTTCGAGCGGTCGTGGAACTCGGAAGCTTCCGCAAGGCCGCCGAGGCGGTCAGCATTTCGCAGCCGGCCTTGAGCCGCCGCATCGACAAGCTCGAGGAAGCGCTCGGCGTGCGTCTGTTCGAGCGCACCACGCGCAGCGTCACGCTCACCACGGTTGGTCGTGTATTTGCGCCTAGCGCCGAACAGCTGCTCGATGATCTCGACGTCGCGTTGCTCGGCATCCGCGACGTTTCTTCGAGCCGCCTGGGTCATGTGACCATTGCCTGCGTGCCTTCGGTCGCCTACTACTTCCTGCCAAACGCCGTTGCCAGCTATCATCGCCGCTTTCCTCGCATCCGGGTCAAGTTGCTGGATGTGAGCGCCAATGAGGTGCTTTCCGCCGTCATCAGCGGAGAGGCTGATTTCGGGGTGAGCTTTGTGGGCAGCCAGGAGACCGAGGTCGACTTCAAGGTGCTGCTGCAGGAGCGCTTCGTGGCCGCCTGCCGTCGTGATCATCCGCTCGCCAGCAAGAAGCGCGTGAGCTGGAGCGAGCTTTACGAGCACGAGTACGTCTCGGTAGACAAGACTTCAGGCAACCGATTACTGCTCGATCAGGCGCTCTCGGCGGTGGCACCGCGCTTGCCGAGTATCTGCGAGACTCGCCATGTCACGACCATGCTGGGTTTGGTCGAAGCGGGCCTCGGTGTCGCGGCGGTGCCGTCGATGGCCATGCCCGGGCACAATCACCCCATCCTCACGAGCGTGCCGCTCGTCGAACCGGTGGTCAAGCGGCGCGTGGGAATCGTGAGGCGCCGCGGGCGTCCGCTGACCCCGGCCGCTCAGGAGTTCCACAGAACGATTATCGAGCTCAGGCGCGGCGGCGCAAGCGGCGATGCCTTAAGTGACGAAGCGTCTCCGAAAGAGCGGCGAGGCAGGAAGACCGCATCGTGAGATTGGTGAGACCGCTTCGCTTGCTCTATGTGCAGGTTGTGCTGGCCATGGTGCTCGGTATGGCGCTCGGTCATTTCTTGCCGCAAGCGGGCCCGCTGCTGAAGCCCTTGAGCGACGGGTTCATTGGCCTTGTCAGGATGATGATTGCGCCCATCGTTTTTTGCACGATCGTCTCGGGCGTTACATCGCTTGGAAGCGGAAACGCGATTGGTCGCACAATTTTCCGGGCGCTGGCGCTCTTTTATCTTCTAACTGCCGCGGCGCTCGCGCTCGGACTCGTCACGGCGTTCGTGCTGCGCCCCGGCGCGGGAATGCACATCGACGCAAGCCACCTGGACGTGAGTAACCTCGCGCAATATGCGAAGGGCACGCATCCGCGCGACGTTGTCGCGTTCGGGATGAGCCTCATCCCCGAGACGATGCTTGGTGCCTTCGACAAGGGCGAGGTGCTGCCCGTGCTGCTGCTCTCGCTGCTCTTCGGTTTCGCGCTGAATTCATGTCCGGGCGCCGGCAGGCCGGTGCTCGCGCTCATCGACGGCATCGCCGAGACGCTCTTTCGCATCCTCGCGATGATCATGCGACTGGCGCCTCTCGGCGCATTCGGCGCGATGGCATTCACGGTGGGCCGCTTCGGGATCCGCTCGGTCGGCTCGCTTGGCATGTTGATGGTGTCTTTCTACGTGGCATGCGTGCTGTTCATTGCGCTGGTTCTCGCTCTGCTCGCGCGCGTGCACGGTTTCGCTCTCTGGCGGCTATTGCGCTACCTGCGAGAGGAGTTGCTGATCGTTCTGGCGACGTCGTCGACGGAGCCGGTACTGCCCCGTCTGATCGCGAAGCTGGAGGCGCTCGGCTGCGACAAGGGCCTAGTGGGGCTTGTGCTGCCCGCGGGCTATTCGTTCAATCTCGACGGCACCGCGATCTATCTGACGCTCGCCTCGATGTTCATTGCTCAGGCGTGCGACGTAGCGGTTTCCGCGCCGCAGATCGCGGCCATGCTCGCGGTTATGTTGCTCACCTCAAAGGGGGCGGCCGGCGTGTCGGGCAGCGGGCTGGTCGCGCTCATCGCGACGTTGACAGTGATTCCCGATTTGCCCGTCGCCGGAGTGGCGCTACTGGTAGGCATCGACCGCTTCATGTCAGAGGCGCGGGCGCTGACGAGCGTGGTCAGCAACGCTTGCGCAGTGATCTTTGTTTCGATGTGGGAAGGTGCGTGCGATCGTGCGTGTCTCGGGCGGATGCTCGGGGCAGCAACGCCAGGCGGCGCGCAGAGTGCGGAGGAAGTCGCGAGGAATGCCCCGAAGACGTGAGAGGGAAATGGCCAGAGCCAAGCCTTCCTTCAGGTTTCCATCAGAAGCCCAAAAAAAGAAGTCGAACTGTTCCAGAAAATTGCCGGCCGTTACGCGGAAAACCGCCGGAGCCTTGGAGTGTCCCGGCAACGGGTAGAGGGCGAGGGGTGCATCAATGTGTCTCCTGAAATCCCGATAAATGCGGTGGTCCGGTCTTGTCTTTCGGGAATATTGGCCCATGACCAATAAAACCATAATTGCAATGTTTCGAACGTTTGATGTTTGTTAGTTATCGATCGACATTTGGCTCTGCCGCGCCGGGTGCTACCTGTGCACTAGCGCCCGGCGCGCCTTCAGAGTCCCACAGTCAGGCCACGAAACGACACTGTGATGCGGGCGTTCGCGTGTCCATATTGCGTCCGCGGTTCAGATGATCGTCAATTTCCGCCGCGCATCCGAGCATGCGCGGGTAGAGGAAGATTGTGAACGCGGCGGTTTCAAGGTCCGCCTCGCTGAACTCTCCGCGTTTGAGCGGCTGCCACAGCATCTTCAGTAGCAGCGCGGCGATCACGGCATCGACATTGACGCAGTAGACGTTGCGCGAGACACCCGCGTCGAACAATGCCTGCACCAGCGCGCGGTAGTACGCATGGAACGCGTTGTACTCCCCGCGGGCCTCGTAAAGCCTCGAGATAAACACCTCGCGCGGATCATGGTTCACCGGCTTGTCCTTGAAGACCGGGTGGTTCACGCCCGGCAGCTTGGCGATGTCGAGGCTGCCCAGCTGTTTCTGCTGCGCCTTGTACTGCGCATAGTGCTCGACCGAACGGCGCGCGAGTGCTTCGAGGTCGACGCCGTGTTGCGCGTCGGCGGGGTCGTCGAGGCCACTGTCGCGAAACGCCTCGATGAGAAAGGCGATGCCTTCATAGCCGTTGCCGCCGTGCGTATAACCCGAATGGGAGAGAAAGCCCGTGAGCGCCTTGTTCAATTGGACGCGTTCGGGAGATTCGGGACCGTCGGCGGACACCGCACCCTTCGCACCTTGCGCCGAGATCGCGCCCGGTCCGTTCGTGAGCAGTAATCCGGTCAGCGTCCTGAATGCGAACAGGTCGTCGGCGGACGGTTTCAGACCGAGCAGCGCTGCGAATGCCACCTCCGTCAGCGAGCGCTCGCCGAGCAACGCCTCGGTGGAAAAGTCGCAGAAACCGTCAGCACGGTGGCGCGAGGCGTCCGCCGAGGCGCCGATCAGCGTGCCGAAGAGTTTCATCCACCATGGCAGGTTCTCCGCCGTGAGCCGCGAGATGCGCTTGCGCATGAGCGGGCCCCAGGCGAGTGTCGTCGTGATCGCCGCGAGCACGGCGTCCGCTCGCGGATGGCCCGGCCCGTTGGCAAGCCATCGCACGAATACCGAACTCACACTGCGCACGGCGAGCCCGGCGAGCATGGCCTGCGCTTGCAGGTCGGGTTCGTCGGAAAAAAGTGCCGCGCTGCCTTCGGTGTCGATCGCGTCGATGTCGAATTCGTGATCGAACGCGTCCATGAGTTTTGCTGCCGCGAAGCGGTCGATCATCAGCCTGGCTGCGTCGCGCGCCGCGCGCTGGCGATTCGGCCCGACGATCGCAGCGGCGGCGGCAAGCACCGCGTTTGGCGCATTGCCCGCCTCGCGCGCCGCCTGCGCGGCCGCCAGTTCAGGCGTGCCGTACAGGTTCACCGCCGCGCCGATTGCGACGTCGACCAGTTTCTCGTCATTTGTGCCACCGAACTCGTGCAAAAGTGCGAGGCACACGTTCGCTTCGAACGAATGCGTCGCCGCTTCGAGCATCGATACGCCGTGCAAGCTGCTGACCTGGGTCTTCGCGTCCATCTGCGAGGCGCCCGAGGCGTCTTTCAACGGCTGCCGCGGCGGGATCGCGCCGACCTGGTCGTTCACCCGCGCGACTTGCTCGTCGTAGGGCGCGACGGCCCGCACGACTGGCAGCGCGAGTTCGCCGGGTAACTCGAGCCCCTGATCCGAGCCGAACCACGGTTTGAGCGCGAGGCTGCCTTCCGGCTCGAAGTCGGGCATCGTTGCGTTTGCGCGCATCACCGCCGTGAGCGCGGCGGGAATATGGGCGATGTTCGTCACCACCGCGCCCTTCGCCGAGCAGCAAGGATCGTCGGGCGTGAAGAGCCGCTCGACGCCGAATTTCTCCATGAACCAGCGTTCCTTCGCGAGCGCATCGTCGGCGCCACCCGCCATCGCGCCCGCGTGTCCCACTGCGCGCGTGAGACGGCTTTTCCAGCGGCCCACCACGCACGCGACCACGGGTTTGGTGAACTCCGCTTCGGCCTCGTAGTACCCGCCGGGCTCGCAGTACAGCACGGCGGCCTTGCTGCGCGCGTCGTTGGCGAGGGCAAAGGCGAACTCCGGTGCGGCATAGTGGATATAGACATCCTTTCCGCTGGAAACGACGGTCGATGTGCCCCAGCCGCTCATGCGCAGGTACTGCGCGATCGTGGTACTGAAGCCGCCGGAGTTCGAGAAGATGGCGATCGATCCCCGGCGCAGCGTTGCGCCCGGATCGTCACCGCCGAGCGCGCCGCCGATACGCACGCGCTGCCACGAGTCCGCGACGCCCAGCCCGTTCGCGCCGAAGATGTCGACGCCCGCCTGTTGTCCCATTGCGCGGATTTCACGGGCGTCGTGCACGGCGATCTTCTCCGTGATGATGAAGACCTTGCGCAGATCCGGATTCACACGGATCAGCTCGGCCACGCCGTCGCGCGCGGCCGACGGAGGCAGGTACACCACGCCACAGTTGAACCGATGACCGGCTTCCAAACCCTCTCTCACGTTGTTGAAGACCGGAATGTCGCCTGCAGGCGTCGCGAGCACTTGCCCGCCTTTGCCGGGCGCGGTGCCGAACACGACGTTCGCGCCCGAGAAGGCGTGACTCACCGGCGTGACGTCCGACGACTCGCCCCCAAGAATATTGAGCACGCAGACGCGATCTTCACGCGTGGCGATGTCCGCCAGCGACTGGATTCCGACGAAGTATTTGAAGTGGCTGTTGCCTTGCTTGTGCATGTCGATCTCCTCAGGCCGATGCCGTTTGCGATTGAGCGTCGCGCGCGCCGATACGCGCCGCGACCTGCGAGCGTCCACCCGAGCGCATCCATGCGTCGGCCTTACGGGCGTACTGGATCACTTCGCTGATATCGGAGTCAAAGCCAAAGAGACGATAGGGCAGGCCGAGCGAATCACAGGTGTCGCGCAGTGCGGACATGCCACGAACCAGGTTAGGACCGCCGCGGCCGAGGACGACGTAGAGCGGCGTCGGACCGTGCTCGCTGAAGTGCTCGCGCAGTGCATCCGCCATCGCACGCAGAGTTTCGTAGATGTCCGTGTTGTTGGATTTGCCGCCGATGATGAATAGCACGTTCGATTGCTTGAGCCAGTGCCGGAAGCAGATGCGCGCCACTTCCTTCATTTTTTCGTAGGGCGGGTTGCCACCGAAATCGGACGAGATAATGGCGGCGTCGCCCAACATCTCGGTGACGAGTGAGTTCGCCCCGCCCCCGAACGTGGGCGCGAGGATGGTTCCCTTGTCGTTGATCACGTAGACATCACTTTGGCCTTGGTGCGTGCGAAGCTGGTTGATCTCCTGCTCGAAGTCCGAGTAGTCTGCGGCGAACAGGTGGGGCGGGAGACCGAGTCGCGAAAAGCGCGGATCGTCGCGATCGAATCCGCACTTGAAGTCGCATGCCACGGGCGTGAGACGCCCCTTTTTGTCCTCGCGCATGCGGATCGGGTTGAGTTCGAGCGTCGTCATGCCGAAGTCATGGAAGAGTTCCCAGAGCTTCGGCAACTGCTGCACGAGTGGCGAGATGATTTCACGCGGCGCCCCGATCTCGCTCAGCGCATTGGCGACGACGAACGCCTTAAGTCCGGTCAGCGCATCGAACGGCACCATCGCGACGTGCTTTGGATCGACCTCCTCGATGTCCATTCCTCCCATGTGCGACAGCGTCATGGTGGGAGCGCGAAAACGCGTGGAATCGGAGATCGAAAAGTAGACTTCGTGCTTGGCGGGCACACCCGCTTCGAATGTCACGCCGTTCGCCTTCGCCCGCACGTGACCTACAACGTGCTCGGCAAAGTACAGCCGTTCTTTTTCCGCCAGCGCCGTCTTGAGATCGGTTGCGCGGCCGAGCAGGCCGGCCTTGCCTTTCTTGCCAACGCCGCCCTTGAATACCGGCTTGATGAATATCTGGCCATGCCGGTCGATGAGCGACTTGATCTCTTCTTCGCTGGCGCCCGGGCCCAGCACTTCGCTGGACGGAAAGCCGACGAATTGCAGCAGGCGCGCGCCGTGCAACATTCCGGTGATCTGCATGTGAGTGTCTCCCGAATTTGAAGGTAATGACGAATGAAGCGGATACTGGATATTCAGTCAGCTCGCTGCGGCAGGCGCGAGACGCACCGCTGCCGTGGACGCGCTCGAAGGCGGCGGCAGGAGAATCACGTGGCGAGGTGGGGCGGGCGAGATGCGCGTCGGTACCTCCAGGCGGCAGCCATAATCGGGCTTGCACTGGGAGAGGCGAAACACGGTTTTGCGCTTCGCGCCTTTCTCCGACGAGTTCTCTGTTATGAACGTCTTGGGGATCGATATTTGCGCAGGACGCGCAAAACGGGAAGTGCAATTTTTCGAAGCATTGATGTCCCAAGGTTATCAATGCAGACGTGCAAAAGAGGCCCCGCAGCGGGTAACGCATCGGCCCGGCGGTCTCGCTTGCGGTGGCTGAGGCAGGAGCAACCCTCAGGCGAACAACGCGGACCGCCCGGCTACGCCGCCCCGGCGTTATGACACGAGGCTCGCGACGAGCGTGAAGCCGCCGAAAACCGCGGTGGTGAGACTGAATACGAGCGAAGATCCCGCCACGCCGACCTGATCGAGAAGGATCGAAATATGGACTCGATGACTCCAGGGTTCTTCGAGGGATGGACGAGTACTGCCCCGCTCGCCACGGGAGCGCGGCCGGTCATAAAGGGGCACCTGGTCTCGTGGGCTGTCTTGCCGACAGTTGCCCCTTCATGCTGGCGCTTCTGTTGCCAGTCAACCGCTCCATGCCTGCCGCGTGGGTTACTGGATCGACGGCACCACGCCGAGCTTTTCAGCCAGCATCCTCTCGTAGACACCGAAGTGCAGGTCGACTTCCTCCTGTGTAACGATGGTCACGAAGATGTTGATCTGCGCTGGCTGCAAACCCAGTACGGTCGCGATCGCCGCTTCAAGCTGCGGCACGCATAACCGGTCGTCAGCGAGCGTGGTGCCAACCGCAATTTTGTAAACGGATTCCTATCCATTCAGCAACGGTTGGAACGCCTTCAAGAAGTTGACGGCACACGCTAGCGCTGGCGAACGCGAGGCTTTGTTCCGGGGAACCGCGCGCAAGGCTTATCGCCTTACGTGAACGGGACGGATGGAGCGGCGGCAAGCAGTAAGCCTGGAATGACCGCTGTCCATCCGACAGCTGTAGCGACAGTCCTTGCCATCCAATCGGTAATCAAATTGCCAGACTTTCGAACCCGAGACCGAGACCCGCAAATACATGGAATCGCGATCACGAAGTTTATAGGGCTTGCTCTGCGGTTTGGCGTTCTGCAGGAGCGGGGAGGTGAGCCTCATGGAGTTCTCCTTGACGGACAACTACCAAAAATTTTTCCCGCAATTTACCCGCAAAACCGGCGGAAGCAGCCGGATTTCCTCGGCCTGAGTCGGACGTGCCGATCGCCACCGGATGCGCTACCGCAGCGAATCCATAGCGTCTGACCCATTCGCTGTAACCCTTGACCAGAAAGGCTCCGGAGCGTTCTATGTACTGCTGGCGGGACGTTTGATAGACCGTCCGAAGCGCAAACCACGGCACCTGCGGCAGATCATGATGAACCAGATGATAGTTGTTGTTCAGAAACAGCAACCGCCACAGCCATCCCGCTTCATTGATGACCGTGCGATGCGCGGGCTCCTGCGCAATCCGATGCTCATGAAACGAACGCACCGATGCAAGCGCGAGTGAGCCATACCCCGCACCGACGATGAACACCCACGCCGGTATCCCGCACCGCTGCTGCAACCACACAGTGAGTGCAACCAGCGCGGCGAGATGCGCGAGCCATGCGGGCAGGTCGCGCCAATCGCCGTCGCGAATCTTGTCGAGTGCCTGCGCACCGGTCGCGGCGATCGCAAACGCCGGCCCGACCAGCAAGCGACCTATCAACGTATTGCGGAAAACCAGCAACGCACGCATCGCGGTGCCCGCGCGTTGCCAGTCCGCTGCGCTAACGAAATAGCTTTCCGGATCGCTGCCGGGCTCGGTCAAATACGCATCGTCGTGATGGCGCAGATGCGACTCGCGATACACGTGATAAGGGAACCACACCGCGAGGGGCGCGAAGCCGAGCAGCGCGTTGACGAATCGCGAGCGCGTCGGATGGCCATGCAGCAGCTCGTGCTGCAACGACATGTACCATGCGCCGAAGATGGCCAGCAGCGCGGCCGTCAGCGGCAGACCCAGCAGACGCGCGTGCGCGGCGACGCCGAACCAGCCACCGTAGATCGCGACGATCAGCGCCCATGTCGGCCACTGCGTGCGCCAGGCCCGGCCAGCGGCCAGACGGTCGATATCGTTGCGCTGGGAGTAGTCGAGATAGATCGCCATCGTTGCATCGGTCCGCATGTATGTTCGAACCCGCGATGTTGACTCGCAGGTCCAGACCGATCCTACGGGGCGACGCTGTGTGCCCGAACCATTTTATTGAGCAATGCATCCACGCAATCGTGGAAAAGCGGGCGCGGATAGTGCGTATCCGGTAAGCGTTCAATGATCGTCCGCCACGCGGCACGCGTGATCGAGCAGCCCTTCGGCCGTGCCGCTGCCGCCATCGATGTCGATACCGCTGTTGACGATCAGCCAGCCATCCCGAGCCGCGGACGGTCCCGCGCCGGTGACCAGTATGGTTTGCGTGGCCATCGTCGCCGGATCGGGATTGTCGCGCGCGACGATCCTGAACGGGTCGTCGGCGCCGCTTAGCGAGCTCACGCGCATGATCCTGTAGCGCTTGCCATCGAGCGTCGCCCAGCGCCATTCGCCGGGCGCGTCGTGAGCGTGACTGGCGAGCGCGGCACTGACTTCACGCCGCATGCAATCGATGTGGATATGCAGCTGGTTCTGCGAGCGACGATATTCGGAGTTGATTTCGAGGCCGAGCTGATCGTCGGGCAATTCGCGTTTGACCGCTTGCTGAACGTAATGGCGCGAAACCCACGCGTCGCTCCAGTAGTCCTTCGCATCGGCCGCGAGGATCAGCGGACTTTCGATGCCGGTGATGCGATCGGTCGGCATCAGCAGAAACTGCGAGCGGCCGAGAATGTCCTTCAGGATGACATAGCGCTTGTCGAGATCGACGACCGTGCATTGCCCCGGCCTGCCGGTGGCCAGCTGCGAAGGCACGCAGCGAATGTCGACGATCTTCCACAGCGCGTTGGAATCGACCGTCTCGAGGCGCGCGCAGGCGCTGGCGGCGAGAGCGGCCGCGAGCACGGCGGTCAAGTGAACGATGCGGCGCGCGAGGCCGCGAGATGAGAGGGCGGTGGCGAGGTCCGTCATCGTCGCTTGGGTGGGGTTCGGGCAGGGAAAGCGCCGCAATGCGGGCTGCAATGCGCAGGCATTAGAGCACAAACCGGATGGCGCCGACGTGAAACTCGGGCTTCACAGCACCGGCGCCGGCAACTCTCCCAGTACCTGTTCAATTGCGACACCGATGGCCAGCAGCCGCCTGTCCGAGCCGAGCGGTCCATCGAGTTCGAGGCCGACCGGCAGCCCGCTCGCGCTGATACCCGCCGGCAGCGACAGCCCCGGAATGCCGGATGTGCTGGCCGGATCGGTATTACGCAGGAACGCTTCCATCGTATCGATCGGCGGACCGCCATCGATCGTGACAGTCGACGAACCGTTCAGATCGTCGATCGGCACCGCGACGAGCCGCGTCGTCGGAAACAGCAACGCATCGAGACCGGCATTCGCGAACGTCGCGGCGACGTAGTTCTGCAGCCGCGGCCGCCAGTAATTGAGCGCCGCCGAATAGTGCGAGCCGAGCACGTCGGCGAGCACGTCGTCGTAAATCGCGCGCACGTCCGGGCTCGCGATGCGCACGGCCAGATCGGCGACGGTCTGCACCGGCGCCTGATTCGCGACGAGCCACGCGAGCACGTCGTCGCGCGCTTCGTGAATGGCGAGCGGACCGCCGACCATGCCGTTCAGATGCTCCAACTCGGTCATCGCGACCGGCACGAAGGTGACACCCGCCGCTTCGAGCTTTTGCAGCGCGGCGCGCGCGACGTCTTCGACCTGTCGCTCGAGAGCGTCCCACAGCGGCGCGGGCAAGCCGATGCGCAAGCCGTCGAGCGCAATCGCAGGCAACGCGCCGTCGCCGGTGATCATGCCGTCGAGCAGCGCCAGATCGGCGACGCTGCGCGCCATCGGGCCCACGGTGTCGCGCGTATGGCTGATCGGCACGACCGCGTTGGGGTCGTGATAGCGCCGCTCGGCGCCGCCATTGCCGACCGATGGACGAAAGCCCGCGGTGCCGGTCAGCGCGGCCGGGATGCGGGTCGAGCCGCCGGTGTCCGTGCCGAGCCCGGCGGGCGCGATGCGTGCGGCGATCGCCACCGCGGTGCCGCCCGACGAACCGCCCGGTATCAGCGACGGATCGTACGGGTTGCGCACCGGCCCCGCGTGCGCGGACAGGTTGGTACTCGTGATGCCGAACGCAAGCTCGTGCATATTGGCCTTGCCGAGCACGATCGCACCCGCGTCGACGAGTCGTTGCACCGATGGTGCATTGGTGTTCGGCACGAAGCCGGCGAGCGCGGGCGTGCCGGCCGTCGTCGGCAGGCCCGCGGTGTTGATGTTGTCTTTGACGACTATGGCCAGGCCGCAAAGCGGCAGTCGCGCCCGCTCCGCTGGCGTCAATGCGTCGATGCGCTGCGCGGCGGCGAGCGCGCCGTGGAAGTCGAGCGTGGTGAGCGCGTTCAACTGCGTGAGGGCGGCGGCGCGCGCGAGCAGGGTGGCGACGTAGTCGGCGGCTTTGAGCCGGCCCGCTTGCAGCGCCTCGACCGCTTGTGCCGCGCTGAGCGCGAGTTGTGCATCGACGGTCCATGTCATTACCGGCGTCTCCGTATCGATGGATGCGTCGCGGGCGGCGCGAGGTTCGACTGCATCCGTCGAAGTAGCGGACAGGTCACGCGGGCAGACAGCGAACGCAAGGGTTCAGCTATTCTGGCACATCCGCCTGAGGGCCGATGCCGGGCGATGCACAACGCGCGTCGCGCTCGCTTTCATCGATATCGATGCGCTTACCGGTGATTATCGATCCACATGCGCCCCCAGTCCGACGCATAGGCGAGCGCATGCTCTTCGTCGAAGAAGTAGTCGAGCGCGTCGAACGAATAAGCTTTACGCGTATTTTCGTCGCGCTGCTCGATCGTCAGATTGGCGGCGAATAATCCGTTGGGGAGCAGTTGCGTTGCCGCTTCGACCTCGTAGCCCTTGTAGCGGATGTGTGAGTTCATGATCCTGACTTGTCTGTGTGTCCGCGGGTGTCGTGCGGAATACCAATGCGTGCGGCGCGGCCCCGTCGTTGCCGAAGGTGGGTGAAGCGGCGGGCAGGGTCAAGCGTAGGGCGCGCTGCGCAGCGGGTGAACCAATCTTTCGTCGGAAGCAAATCAGCGCGGCGCGGGAGTGGTAATCAGAAGCCCGGATTGGATCGAAGTCGCTGTGTTCGGGACTCTATTCGAGCGGGGTCGCGATGTCTGTTATGTGGCGCACGGTCGCTCGGCGCAAAGCGTGACGCCACGCGCAATTGCGGCGGCGTCACGGGTGCCGGGGGAGTATTTCAGACCGCGTGCAGGACGCGCGCGGAACGGCCGTCCGCGGCGATCGAGGTGGTGTTTTGTGCGGAGGTCCGGCTCGCGGTCGAATGGCTCGACGTGGCGGGTGCGCCGTGCGCACGCTGTGCATTGAACGCGAGCGCGAACTGCGCGGCTTGCTGGCCGACGATCGCGAGTTGCTCGATGACTTTCGGATCGGAGCAGCTGTCGACGCTATCGAAACGCGTCTCCAGCGTGTTGATGCCGGCACCGAACGGCGTCGGCCAGCCACGCAGCGCATGCACGATCGAGCGCAGCGACGTCAGCACGGAGCCCGCCGCCTGCCAGCCGTAGGCGGTGACGATGCAGCCCACCGCGCGGCCATCCAGATACGGGCGCTCGTCGGCGCGCAATTCCTCGAGCGTGTCGAGCGCGTTTTTCACGAGCCCGGATACGCCGCCGTGATAGCCGGGTGTCGCGATGATCACCGCGTCCGCGCGACGCACCGCGTCGAGCAACTCGAGTTGTTCGTCGGTGCGGGCCGGCTGTTCCGGCGCGTAGTGCGGCAGGCTATGCAGAAAAGTGCCGCCGAACAGGCGGGTTTGCGCGCCGGCGGCTTCGGCGCCGCGCAACGCGAAGGCCAGCGCGCGCTCGGTCGACGAGGCCTCGCGCGTCGTACCGCCAATACCGATGATGAGCGGCGGGCGGGAGTGATCGGATCTGCTCAACGAAATGCTCCTTCGATTGCGGTTCACGCTGCGGTTGACGGCGCGGTCGACGTGGGACTCATGCAGCGTCAGCAACGCATGTGCACGGCCGTGAACGGACCGACCGGAGTGAACCGGACTTTGAAGTGTCATCTTAATGAGCGAGCGCCGCGCCGCTAAGCGACTTTTTGTTCTAACGATATAACCATGCGGCCACGACGCGCCGAGTCGCATCTGCGATGCACGTGAGCAAGCGGGCGATAAGCATATGGCGAATCGTTGGTTGGGCGGGTGCGGGCAAGACCCTAAGATGGACTCGTCTCCTCCATAGATCGCGTTAGACATGGGACTCGGCCTCGCTACGCAAGTGGTGGGGCCTTTTTTTCGTGGGTCGCTGGCGGACGATGCGCCATGGCGGCAATGCCGGTTGCATGCGTCTGCGTGGTAACCGCTTCACGATGACGCCGCTTTTTGCATGCTACGATGCCCGCAGTGATTTTCCGCGAGATCGAGCCCAGCATGGCAACCCTGTATGACACGCTCGGCGTGCCCGGGCACGCCACCGACGACGAAATCAAGCGGGCCTACCGGAAAGCCGCGATGAAGTGGCATCCCGATCGTAATCACGGTGCCGAGGACGTGGCGCGCGCGGCGTTCCAGGAAATCAAGGACGCATACGCGATCCTGTCCGATGCCGAGCAGCGCAAGGTCTACGACACGGTCTACGCCGAACAGATGCGCGAGTGGGAGGCGCAGCACACGCGTCGGCAACGCGCGCAGGCGAAGCGTGAGGCGGCGGCGCGAGCGGCCGACGAAGCCGCGTATGCGGAGATGGTGTCGATCGCGATCCGCTTCGCCGACCAGGGCCACAATCGCGACGTGCTGTTCGGCGTGCTGCTTGGCCGGCAATGCGAACCACAGCGCGCCGCGCAGATCGCCGACAGCGTCGCGGCGTTGCAGGCGGCGCGCCGCGACGAGGCGGACGCCGCGCAAAATGCCCAGCGCGCGGGTAAGGCGGCGAAGGGCGCGGCAGCGGCGCAAGCTGAGGCGGCCGAGGCCGAACCGGCGAAAACCGCGCACGAAACCAGCACGGCTTCAGAAGCCGCCCTTCACGACACACCGCATGTCAAACGCGCGAACCACGCGAAGCGCGATGAGACCGCCAGCGACATCCATCCGGCCGGTGCGCTCGGCAGCCTGTGGTTCCAGTTCCTCAACAGCCTGAAATTCTGACGCGTCGCGACGATCCGGGTTGCCTGCGGCAATCTCATTCGAGGCGACGCTTCCCGCGTACCGCGTATACCCCTACGCGCAGGTCCGCGCGCTGCGATCACGACCCGGCCACGCCGATCGCGCCGAATCGCCGCACCGGCGGCAGCGTCGCCTGATCTGACAAATATTGAAAAAGGGTGCTGAAACTGGGGGCAGGACACTGGTACACTGCCCATTCGCAAAGTTGTGCTCTGTGCCCCGGACTCGAGATAGCTGGCGTGAATCCCGTGGCGCAAATAAAAAAACGCCGTAGTGTCACGGGGGCGCAAGACTGGAGCGGCACAATTCCGCCCAGAGGTTAAATAAAAAAACATCGGTACGGGGTAAGCGTGTCCAGAAAATATAAGGTGCTGTTTCTCTGCCGCGATAATTCGATCCGCAGCATCATTGCAGAAGCTTTACTTCGCGAACTGGCGGGGCACCGGTTCGAGGCGTTCAGCGCGGGCCCTGAGCCGGCCGCGCGCCTTCATCCACTCGCGGTCGCGCAATTGCAGCCCGGCATTTCGGGGCGCGCGGTGCTGAGCCCTAAAAGCTGGCTGGAATTCACCGGCGAATGGGCGCCGCGCATGGATATCGTGATCGCGCTCGACGAATTCGTCGGCGGGCTGCATGCGCCGGTATTTCCCGGCGCGCCGGCATTCGTCTATTGGACCATTGCCGATCCGCTCGCGGGCGGCCACGGGTCCGCTGACGAGCAGGCCCGTCTTTTCGACAAGACCTTCTGGCAGATCGTGCGTCAGGTCAGCGCGTTTATCGAGTTGCCGCAATATGCGCAGCCTGCCTCGAATCGCGCGAATCACGCGAATATCGTCGATGCGGCGAATGCCATCAATGCGGGGAATACGGTGAATGCCGCGAATACCGCGAATATGCCAGGCGGTGGCACAAAACCGGTGCGTGGCACGGCGGTTCGTTTCGAATCCGCAGCCATGGTGTCCGCGCCTTCGAGCGCGGCGGCCTGCACCTAGCGACTATTCGGGCGCGCGAGCCGCGTTCCGGCGAACGGGTCATTCGACCAGTCCACCTGTTTTTTCGGTTGGGCTTTCGGTTGGGGTGCGGGCGCCGGTTTGGCGGCCAATTCAAAATGCTCAATGCTCTGGCCGGCACTAATGGCCTGCTTCAACCATTGCGGCATTTCGCCATTGCCATCCCAGCTGTCTCCGGTCGCATTGCGATAGCGCTCAGCGTTTTTGGCCAATGATTCGTTAGCCAGCGCCGCGGCAAGGTCTTCTGGCCTGATACCAAACTCTTCCATGCGATGGCGGAGATACGCAATCATGCTATCTCGCTTCCGTTCGTCCATAGGATATTTGTCCTTCTAAAACGTGCAGCGTACTGTCGAAGACAGATTGCGGGGAAAAAGCTGCGAAGCGTCGAGCCCGACTGAGTGGGGCCGCCCCGCGGTGGAGTTGTCGATTGACGGAAATGCCATGTGCCGGGTTAAAAAACGTTGCTCCCGAATTTGCAATACGGCCTCGGACAAAGACGGCCGCTGGAACAACCGACCCTCAAACTGAGAGCCCCAATCAGCAAATATTTCAGCATGTCGCAGCGCGGCGAACGAGGCCGGTAAGCCTGACGTTCGCTATGAAAAACTCTGAGTCTCGAGGCAATGATTGCGAATGGATGGAGTCACTCCACGCTGTCCGTCTTTCACCGGACTTTCGTCGATGTGCGGGTTCGCTTTTTGTGCTTTGTAGCAACATCATAACGCAATGCGCGAGCAAAGCACGCTTAGTTCACATTGAATTTGTCAGTGAATGCGGTTTATCGAACGGTGTGGACAATCGGCCACTCTGCTGGAAGCTCCTGGATTGAATTCCGGGGGGCGCGACCTATAAAAGAAAGACGAAAAGCTGCGCAACGCAGACTTACAACCGCCTTATGTCCGCCGATTCCGCCGACGCTCAGGAACGCGTCGAGCATCGGTTGCAAGCGCGGTAATTCTTCATCTGTTTAGTTCGGTGACCCGTCGCAGCAGTAGCGCATTGGCATCGACCCGTTCCTCGGCCCCATTGGGCAGGCTGGCTGTTCGCGGATCAATTCTTGTGGAGGACGAACACTGCTGCGCCGGATCGAGGAGTCCGGAAATGAGAGCACGTATATTGATGATTGCCGCGACCGCCGTCCTGTTGCTGGTACCGAGAACAGCCACCGCGGAGGAACTGAGCGGCCAGGCGGACCCCGGCACGTCAGGTCGCGCGATGATGCAGTTCAATGCGAACGAATCGGCGCAGGCGACGACCGATATGTCCTACGGTCGGAGCTGGGACCCGCGCGAGCAGGGCGTGCGCAACGCGTCGTATGGCGGTGTCCCGGCGGGCGAGTCACAAGCGGGTGGCCGACACAGCCAGTCCTGCTCGTTCAGCACGGAGTGCAAAACCTATTTCGGTCAATGACCGATCGGTGAGCGGCAGCAGGGCGCGCCTAACGAGGCGCGCCCGAATGACTCTGGGTTTCCAGGCAAAGGGCAGGCGTCGCGCGCCGCCGCGGCGGTGCATGCGCTTGACCGCAAGCGCATGCCATTTCACGAGAATGCCAGTTCCCGCGAAACATCAGCGCTGCGCTCGCCGAGGCGCGCGACGATATCGTCGACGCCGCGTACCGTATCGTTGTTTTCCGCCGGATCGTAGTAACCGCGGAACACTTCCAGCAGTGCGCGCCAGGACCCATGCCAGCGCGTTTCCCTTAGACAGACGCCGGTCGGATCGGCAATACGCAATACGCCGTTGTCCGGATAGAAAGTGAGCGTGACGAGACGGCCGTCGATGACGCAGGCGGCGGTGCAGGGGCGAGTCGTGACCATGTGTGTGGTGTCCTTTCGATAATTCCAATGTTTGTGCGTTAAACGCCGACGCGAGCTGGAGCAAACGCTGTGCCTGCGATGCCAGATGACTGTGATCTCGATGGCAAAATTCGCTCGATCAATCCGGCCGTGTTCGCAGTATTCCAATGATTGACGACAATTTTTTGTATTCGTCGCGAAGTGATGCGCAATAGCGTCAGTATCATCCATTAAGGGTTTATGCTGAGTCGTTCGCTGATTGCCAATTCGTCCACAGTCGAAACGACGAGCATCATATTTTTATCGCAAATGAATCGCCACTCGTCATAAAAGTTTTGACACAGCAAGCCAGATTAATCCGCAATAGCGATGCGCGATCCTTTGTCTTGCCATTCCTTTACCCGTTTGCTAGCATCCCCGAGACAGTTTGAAATAGTCATAACGTACGGCAATTTCCGGACCCGCTTGCATTGGGTCACCCGGTAGTCCATCTCCTTGCGAGGTATATGTTATGGCTAGCTCTCAACCCCTCCGCTGACGCTCCGGGAACGCGTGCGCAAAGCCGCGCCGCTCCTTGCGCGCACTCACCCGCTACCACGCGCTTTTCACGATCAGTTCTGCGAGACAAATCGGCGCATCAGAAAAGAACCGTTACCGGTTTCAAAAATGCGTACCCGTCTGCTAAAAGCGATTAATAGTCCGTTTTCCTTTTTATTCGAAGCGACCGCAGTTGCCGCTGCTGCGCATAGTACGCGATCTGCGACAAAACATTTGCCGTAACAACGACGCAATCAAAAGGAGCATTTCATGGCTTGCAATACAACGGGCTCCAGGCTCATGCGAGTGAAGGCGATCACGGTTGCGTTCGCGGTTTTGGTCGCGCCGGCGGGTTCGGCGTTCGCGCAGGACAACGCGGCGTCCGCGCCGGAACAGCGGGCAATCGGCGCTGCCGCGCTGCTGCACGTTCAGGCGCGCGTCGTCGCGATCGATCCTGCGACGAACAGCGTGACGCTGCGCGGCCCACACGGCGGCGACGAAACCTTCGACGTGAATCCGCAAGCCGCCGACGTCAGCAAGCTGCATATCGGCGACATCGTGACGATTGCGTACAAAAACGCGCTGCTCGTCGGCGTCGACAAACTCGCGCCGAGCGGAATTCGCCAGCGCATCGATACCGAAGTCACGCAGCCCGCGGCCAACGGTGTGGTTGCATCGGCGCGCCGCGTCGAAGTCGTGGCGACGGTGCGCAAGATCGATCGCAAGAAGCGCACGATCACGCTGCGCGGGCCGTCGCGCACCGAAACGCTCGACGTGGCGCCGGACATTCCGCTCGAAAAACTGAAGGTTGGCGATTCGGTGCGCGCGGTGTTCGTGTCGGCCATCGCGGCGGCGGTGTCGCGCAATGGCGCGGACGTCAAATAACGGCGCTCGGGAAGGCTTAAATAAACTACGCTGAAGCGTATCGAGGCGTGCGGCGTCGAACCGCAACCGGGGGTTCGCCGTCGCGCGCCGGCCATCGCAGCTCAGGTTTCACAAGATCATCGCGTCGCGCGCGAAGGAGCGGGGAATGGAACAGAGCGAAACGGAAACCACTGCCGAATCGGAGCGCAAAAGGCTGGTCCGCAGCAAGATCCACGTGGGCCTCGCGGCGGTCGGCACGTTGTCGTCGGTGTTCGGCATCGGCATAGCGATCATCGGCGGCATCAACTTCGACCGGACCAAGGTGCTGGTCGGCGTCGGCATCATCGTCGTGTCGACCATTCTGTATGTGTCGATGCTTTTCGTCGCTGCCGATGACTAGCATCTTCGCTTCCCATTAGCGCTCGATCCCGCCGCCGATTCACTTTTGCTATCGCCCACTTCGATAGTCGAATTGTTGGTGCATCGCACCGCCCGTATATTGACTGCAGCGATATACAACAACTCGACGGCACGCCACACGGCGGCCCACAGGAGCACAGCAATGAATCGGATCGATCTGGAGGGGCGCGCGGTCGTCATCACCGGCGGCGCGCGCGGTATCGGCTACGCGGTCGCGCAGCGGGCGTTGAAGTCGGGCGCGTCGGTGGCGTTGTGGGACGTCGATAGCGAACGCCTCGCGCGCAGCCAGCGCGAGCTGAGCGAGCTCGGCAAGGTCAGCGCCGTCACGGTCGAGCTGACCGACGAAGCCGCGGTCGAGCAGGCCACCGCGCAAACGCTCGCCGAGCACCGCTCGATCGACGTGCTGATCAACTGCGCGGGCATCACCGGCGGCAACGGCACGACGTGGGAGCTCGAGCCGGACACGTGGCGCCGCGTGATCGACGTCAATCTGATCGGCCCGTACCTGACCTGCCGCGCGGTCGTGCCGCAGATGCTGAAGCAGGGCTATGGCCGCATCGTCAATATCGCGTCGGTGGCGGGCAAGGAAGGCAATCCGAATGCTTCGCACTACAGCGCGTCGAAGGCGGGCTTGATCGGGCTCACCAAGTCGCTCGGCAAGGAACTCGCAACCAGAAACATCCTCGTCAATGCGGTCACGCCGGCCGCGGCCAAGACCGAGATCTTCGATTCCATGTCGCAGCAGCACATCGACTACATGCTGTCGAAGATCCCGATGAACCGTTTCCTGCTGCCGGAAGAAGCGGCGTCGCTGATCCTGTGGCTGTCTTCCGAAGACTGCGCGTTCAGCACCGGCTCGGTGTTCGATCTTTCCGGCGGCCGCGCCACTTATTAATCGCGCTGCTCGAGCATTGCTCACGCGTCGAACGCGCGTTGTCGAGCCGCTTCGACGCCTCTCTCTCACGGAGCCCTTTCATGGCCATGCCTACCATCCGGCACGTGCGTGCCTTCATCGTTCGCGGCGGCGGCGCGGACTATCACGACCAGGCCGGCGGGCACTGGATCGACGATCACATCGCGACGCCGATGGCGCGTTATCCCGAGTACCGCCAGAGCCGCCAGTCATTCGGCATCAATGTGCTCGGCACGCTGGTCGTCGAGATCGAGGCGAGCGACGGTACCGTGGGCTTCGCGGTGACGACCGGCGGCGAGATCGGCGCGTTCATCGTCGAAAAGCATCTCGCGCGTTTTCTCGAAGGGCAGCTCGTGACCGACATCGAGAAGATGTGGGATCAGATGTACTTCGCGACGCTGTACTACGGGCGCAAGGGCGTCGTCCTCAATACGATTTCCGGCGTCGATCTCGCGCTGTGGGATCTGCTCGCGAAGGTTCGCAAGGAGCCCGTATATCAACTATTGGGCGGCCCGGTGCGCGACGAGCTGGTGTTCTATGCGACTGGCGCGCGGCCCGATCTCGCGAAGGAGATGGGCTTCATCGGCGGCAAGCTGCCTTTGCAGCACGGTCCCGCGGAAGGCGAAGACGGACTCAGGCAGAACCTCGAGAAGCTCGCCCACATGCGTTCGCGTGTCGGCGACGACTTCTGGCTGATGTACGACTGCTGGATGAGTCTCGACGTGCGCTATGCGACGCGGCTCGCGCAAGGCGCGCACGGATACGGCCTCAAATGGCTCGAAGAATGTCTTCCTCCCGACGATTACTGGGGTTACGCCGAACTGCGCCGCAACGTGCCGCGCGGCATGATGGTGTCGACCGGCGAGCACGAGGCGACGCGCTGGGGCTTCCGGATGCTGCTGGAGATGCAGTGCTGCGATCTGATCCAGCCCGACGTCGGCTGGTGCGGCGGCATCACCGAGCTGATCAAGATTTCCGCGCTCGCCGATGCGCACAATGTGATGGTGGTGCCGCACGGTTCGTCGGTGTACAGCTATCACTTCGTCGTCACGCGCCATAACTCGCCGTTCTCCGAGTTTCTGATGATGGCGCCGAAAGCCGACGAAGTCGTGCCGATGTTCAACCCGCTGCTGCTCGACGAGCCGGTGCCGGTGAACGGGCGCATGAAGGTGCCGGACACGCCGGGCTTCGGCGTGCGGCTCAATCCGGAATGCGCGCTGGTGCGGCCTTACCAGCATTGAACGATTTGAACGCGTGCCGAACGGCGAACCCTGGCAAAGGAGACTAAGGTGCTGCTCAAGGACAAAGTCGTGATCGTCACCGGCGGCTCGCGCGGCATCGGACGCGCGATCGCGGTGGCCTGCGCCCGCGAAGGCGCGGACGTGGCGATCAACTACTGGGGTGACAACGACGCATCGTATGGCCGCCGCTCGGCGGTCGAGGAAGTGGTCGGCGAAATCGAGGCGTTGGGGCGGCGCGTGATCGCGGTGGAAGGCAACGTCGCCGCGCGCGATACCGGTCAGGAGCTGGTGCGCCGTACGCTCGACGCGTTCGGCAAGGTCGACGTGCTCGCGAGCAATGCCGGCATCTGTCCGTTCCACGCGTTTCTCGACATGCCGGCCGACGTGCTCGAATCGACGGTTGCGGTCAATCTGAACGGCGCGTTCTTCGTCACGCAAGCGGCCGCGCAGCAAATGAAAAAGCAGGGCACCGGCGGCGCGATCGTCGCGACGAGTTCAATCAGCGCGCTGGTGGGCGGCGGCATGCAGACGCATTACACGCCGACCAAGGCCGGCGTGCATTCGCTGATGCAGTCGTGCGCGATTGCGTTGGGGCCGTACGGCATCCGCTGCAACTCGGTGATGCCGGGCACGATCGCAACCGATCTGAACGCGGAAGATCTCGCCGATGAAGCGAAGAAGGCCCACTTCGAGAAGCGCATTCCGCTCGGCCGCCTCGGGCATCCCGACGACGTCGCCGATTGCGTCGTGTTTCTCGCGTCGGACCGCGCGCGCTATGTGACGGGCGCCGCGCTGCTCGTCGACGGCGGCCTGTTCGTGAACCTGCAATAGGCGACGCGAAATGCGGGCGTCAATTGACCGTGGCGGGCGTAGTCAGCGCGCCAGGTGCGATGGCAGGATTGTCGCGCGCAAGGTTGCGCGAGAAGCCGCGCAGCAGCTCGATCAAGCGCAGCGCCGGCTCGGCGAGCGGCTCTTCCTTGCGCGTCAGAATGCCGAAACCCGCGAGACTCTTGCCGATTTCCAGCGGCAGCGCGACGAGCAGCCCGCCGCGCACATGATCGCGCACGACCGACTCCGGCAGCATCGCGACCGCATCGTAGTTTTCGAGCAATTGCAGCGTCGCGAAGATCGACGCGCATTCGGTCAGATTGACTGGCGTGGCGAGCCCCGCGCGCGCGAGTTCTTCCTCGAACAGCACGCGCGCCGGACTCGTGATCGGCTGCGCCACCCACGGCCACGCGACCAGTTCGCGCAATGTGACGCGCGGGTGCCGCGCGAGCGGATGCACGGCGCGCACGACGAGCAGCAGCGTTTCACGTGCGAGCGGCTCGAAACTGAAGTCGTTGTGCTGCAAGGGATTGGTCAGGCGCCCCAGCGCGAGATCGACCTCGCGGCGATGCAGCAATTGCACGACCTGGTCGCTCGTTTCTCCGAGGATGCGCACGTTGAGCAGCGGGCTTTCGGTCTTCAGCGTGGCGACCGACATTGCCAGCAGATCGGGCGCGGCGCCCATGATCGCGCCGACGGTCAACTGCCCGTGACCGCCGCGGCGTTTGACATCGAGGTCTTCGGCGAAGCGTGTGAGTTCGGCAAGCGCGCGGCGCGCGTAAGCGAGCGTGACGACGCCGAGCGGCGTCGGCGTCATGCCGCGGGCGTTGCGTTCGAACAGCAGAAAGCCGAACGCTTCCTCGATATCGCCGAGCATGCGGCTCGCGCTCGGTTGCGCGACGTTGACGGCCTCGGCGGCCTGGTGCAGGTTGCGGGTGTCGTCGAGCGCGACGAGCAGGGCGAGATGCTTGAACTTCAGACGGTTGACGAGTGCGACGGCGGCTGAATGTTGGCTCATGGTTGCCAGTAGAGGTGCCCGTGCGATTCGGTTTGTGGATCGCCCAATCCCAACAACGGATTGAGAGGCTATCGATGCAGGAATTATAGTCGTTCGAAGAAGTCGACAGGAGACAGGCCGCAATGGAGACGATCGCTTTCCGGATGGTGCTGAACCCCGGCATGCGCGAAGAGTACGAACGGCGTCATACGGAGATCTGGCCCGAGCTCGTTGACGCATTGCACAACGCCGGCGTGCGCGACTACCGGATTTTCTTCGACCCCGACACGCATCATCTTTTCGCGGTGCTGTCGCGCACGAGCGATCACACGATGGATCAGTTGCCGCAACTCGACGTGATGCGCAAATGGTGGGATTACATGGCCGACATCATGCAGACCGCGCCCGATCACACGCCGCTGTCGCAGACGCTCGAACCGGTCTTTCATCTCAGTCATTGAGGTGCCGCATGCAGGTTGTCGATTCGCATATCCATCTGTGGGATCTGAAAACGCATCGCTATCCATGGCTGGAGAACCCGGGCGTGTCGTTCGTCGGCGATGCGCGCAAGCTGAAGCATGACTATTTGCTCGACGATCTGCTCGGCGAAGCGGGCGACATCGACGTGCTGAAGCTCGTGCACGTCGAAGCGAATCACGATCCGGCCGATCCCGTCGAAGAAACGCGCTGGTTGCAGTCGATCGCGGATCGCGACGCGTCGCGCGGCATGCCGAATGCGATCATCGCCGCCGTCGATCTGTCCGCGCAGAACGCACCGGCGTTGCTCGAAGCGCATGCGTCGTTCGCCAATACGCGCGGCATCCGGCAGATTCTCAACGTGCACGACAACAAGCTGTTCGATTACGTCGGCCGTCACTATATGCGCGAGCCGCAGTGGCGCGAGCATTTCGCATTGCTGCGCCGGTTCGACCTGTCGTTCGACCTGCAAATTTATCCGTCGCAGATGGAACAGGCGGCCGCGCTAGCGCGTGCGCATGCGGACACGCTATTGATCGTCAATCATGCGGGCATGTTCGTCGATCGCAATAGCGTGGCCGGTTATCGCGCGTGGCGCGACGGCATGCGCGTGCTCGCGGCCTGTCCGAACATCGCGGTGAAGATCAGCGGGCTCGCGATGTTCGATCATCACTGGACCGTCGAAAGCCTGCGCCCGTATGTGCTCGAAACGATCGATACGTTCGGCGTCGAACGCGCGATGTTCGCGTCGAACTTTCCGGTCGACCGGCTGTTTGGTTCGTATACGGATTTGTGGCGCGCGTATGCGGCGATCGTCGCCGATGCGAGCGAGGCTGAGAAAGACGCGCTGTTTCGGCGTAACGCGGAACGGTATTACCGGATTTGACGCGCCGCCGCGTCGAGCAGAACACAGCCGCAAAAAAGGAGACACGCAGTGCAGCCATCCACATCCGTGGTGCCGCGACTCGAATTGCGGCACGCGAGCAAATCCTTCGGGCGGGTGCGCGCGCTGTCCGACGGCGACCTCGTGCTGTGGCCCGGCGAGGTGCATGCGCTGCTCGGTGAGAACGGGGCGGGCAAATCGACAGTCGTGAAAATTCTCGCCGGCGTGCATCAGCCCGATGCCGGCGAATTGCTGGTGAACGGCGAGGCGCGCCGCTTCGCGACACCCGCCGAAGCGCGCGACGCCGGACTCGCGGTCATCTATCAGGAGCCGACGCTGTTCTTCGATCTGTCGATCGCGGAGAACATCTTCATGGGCCGCCAGCCGGTCGACCGCTTCGGCCGCATCCAGTACGACGCGATGCATCGCGAAGTGGACGGCCTGCTCGCGTCGCTCGGCGTCGAACTGCGCGCGGATCAACCGGTGCGCGGTCTGTCGATCGCGGATCAGCAGGTGATCGAAATCGCCAAGGCGTTGTCGCTGAACGCGAGCGTGCTGATCATGGACGAGCCGACGGCCGCGTTGTCGCTGCCCGAAGTCGAGCGGCTGTTCGCGATCGTGCGCAAGCTGCGCGAACGCGACGTCGCGATTCTGTTCATCACGCATCGGCTCGACGAAGTGTTCACACTGACGCAGCGCGTGACGATCATGCGCGACGGCGCGAAAGTGTTCGACGCACTGACCGCCGATCTGAGCACCGACGCGATCGTCGCAAAGATGGTCGGCCGCGATCTGGAAACGTTCTATCCGAAGGCCGATTGCACGCCTGGTGAAGTGCGTCTGTCGGTGCGCGGCTTGACGCGCATCGGCGTGTTCAAGGACGTCTCGTTCGATGTGCGCGCGGGCGAGATCGTCGCGCTCGCGGGTCTGGTCGGCGCGGGGCGCAGTGAGGTCGCGCGCGCGATCTTTGGTATCGATCCGCTCGATGCGGGCGAAGTGTGGCTGTCCGGCAAGCGGCTCGACACCGGCAAGCCCGCGGCCGCGGTGCGCGCCGGGCTCGCGCTGGTGCCGGAGGATCGTCGCCAGCAAGGCTTGGCGCTGGAACTGAGCATCGCGCGCAACGCGTCGATGACGGTGCTCGGCCGGCTCGTGCGGCATGGCCTCATTTCGACGCGCAGGGAAACGCAGCTCGCGAACAAGTGGGGCACGCGGCTGCGCCTGAAAGCCGGCGACCCCAATGCGCCGGTCGGCACGCTGTCGGGCGGCAACCAGCAGAAGGTCGTGCTCGGCAAATGGCTCGCGACCGGCCCGAAAGTGCTGATCATCGACGAACCGACACGCGGCATCGACGTCGGCGCCAAGGCCGAGGTGTATAGCGCGCTCGCCGAACTCGTACGCGACGGCATGGCCGTGCTGATGATTTCGAGCGAGCTGCCCGAGGTGCTCGGCATGGCCGATCGGGTCCTCGTGATGCACGAAGGCCGCATCAGCGCGGAGATCGCGCGCGCCGACGCGAACGAGGAGCGCATCATGGGCGCCGCGCTCGGTCAGGGACTCTCACCATTGGGACGTGCAGCATGATGCGCCATTCGACCCATCCCGCGCCGGTCCAGCAATCGCTGCCGAAACGTTCGGCCGCTTCGTCGGGCGGTCTTGTCGCGAGCATCGCGAAGAGCCGCGAAACCACGTTGTTCGTCGTGCTGATCCTGCTGATCGCGGGGACCGGGCTTGCGAAGCCGCAGTTCCTGAACATGCAGAATCTGCGCGACGTGCTGCTGAACGTGTCGATCATCAGTCTGCTGACGGCGGGCATGACCGTCGTGATCCTGATGCGGCATATCGATCTGTCGGTCGGCTCGACGGTGGGTGTCAGCGCGTATGCGGTGGGGAGTTTGTATGTTGCGTTCCCGCATATGCCGGTGCTCGTCGCGCTGGCCGCGGGACTCGCGATCGGGCTCGTCGCGGGCGGCATCAACGCGCTGCTGGTCGCGGTGGGGCGCGTGCCTTCGCTGGTCGCGACGCTGTCGACGCTGTACATCTTTCGCGGCGCCGATTACGCATGGGTGCACGGCGGCCAGATCAACGCGACCAGTCTGCCCGACGCGTACTCGCGGCTCGCGACCGGCACGCTGTTCGGTATCCCGACGCTCGCGCTGATCGCGATCGTCGTGCTTGCCGGGCTGTCGGTATATCTGAAGCAGTTTCGCGCCGGTCGAGAGCACTATGCGATCGGCTCGAATCCGGAGGCCGCGCGGCTCGCGGGCGTCAACGTCGAGCGTCGCGTGATGTCGGGCTTCCTGTTGTCCGGTGCGATCGCGGGCTTTGCAGGCGCGTTGTGGCTCGCGCGCTTCGGCACCGTCGATGCGAGCACCGCGAAGGGCATCGAGTTGCAGGTCGTCGCGGCGGCGGTGGTCGGCAGCGTCGCGATTACGGGCGGCGTCGGCACGATCCTCGGCGCGACGCTCGGTGCGCTCGTGCTCGGTGTGATCAGCATCGCGCTGGTCGTGCTGCACGTGTCGCCGTTCTGGGAGCAGGCGATCCAGGGCGCGCTGATCGTCGCCGCGATCGCCGCCGATACGCTGCTGGCCCGCTCCGTCGCCAAACGCATGATGAGGAAACGCGATCATGGCTAAACCCGATTCCGCGCTGCTGACGCGCAAACGCGAAACGCCGCTGCAATGGGAAGTGTTGCTGGTGATCGTGCTAATCGTGTCGCTGGGGTTGGGGCGCTGGTTGTCGCCGGTGTTTCTGACCGGCGCGAACCTGAGCAACGTGTTCGCCGATCTGACCGAGATCGCGCTGATGGCGCTGCCGATGACGCTGATCATCGTCGCGGCCGAAATCGATCTGTCGGTCGCGTCGGTGCTGGGCGCATCGAGCGCGCTGATGGGCGTGCTGTGGCACATGGGTCTGCCGATGCCGGTCGTGATCGTGCTGGTTCTGATCGCCGGCGCGTTGGCCGGTCTGCTGAACGGCCTCGTGATCGTCAAGCTGAACCTGCCGTCGCTCGCGGTTACGATCGGTACGCTCGCGCTGTTTCGCGGTCTCGCGTATGTGCTGCTCGGCGATCAGGCGGTCGCGGATTTTCCGGCCGCGTATACGGCGTTCGGCATGAACACGCTTGGGCCCACCTTCATCCCGTTGCCGTTCGTGATCGTGATCGTCGCGGCCGTGCTGTTCACCGTGCTGCTGCAAGCCACCGCGTTCGGCCGCAGCCTCCACGCGATCGGCGCGAATCCGACCGCCGCCGCGTTCTCTGGCATCGAAGTCGCGAAGATCCGCTTGCGCCTGTTCGTGATGTCGGGTCTCGTCAGCGCGCTCGCGGGCATCGCTTATACGCTGCGCTTCACCAGTGCGCGCGGCGATAACGGCGAGGGCTTCGAGCTATCGGTGATCGCGGCGGTGCTGTTCGGCGGCGTCAGCATTTTCGGCGGACGCGGCTCGATGGTCGGCGTGCTGTTGTCGCTGCTGATCATCGGCGTGCTGAAAAACGCGTTGACGTTCGACGACGTATCGAGCGAAACGCTGACCATCGTGACCGGCGTGCTGCTGCTCGCGTCGGTGCTGATTCCGAACCTCGTCGCGCGCTGGCGTGCGGCGCGCGACCGGCGTTTCATCGCGAAGTCCGCAGCGGCGTCTTCTTCATCCTGATCGTCACCGTTCTTACGAAGCTCCCAAGGACCGATAACCCGGCCCCCTCTCTGTCCAACAACAACGCAGGAGACACTTCATGTTCAAACCTCTACGTCACACCGGCATGGCTGCGCTATGCGCCGCGCTGCTCGCGATCAGCTGCGGCGGCGCATTCGCCGCGGACCTGAAAAGCGGCCTGAAGATCGCGTTCGTGCCGAAGCAGATCAACAACCCTTATGAAGTGATCGCCGACGACGGCGGCCTCTCCGCGATCAAGGAGTTCGGCGGCGTGGGCAAGGCGGTGGGGCCGTCGGATGCGGGTGCATCGTCGCAGGTGTCGTATATCAACACGCTGATCACGCAGCGCCAGGACGCGATCGTGATTGCCGCGAACGATGCGAACGCGGTCGTGCCGTACCTGAAGAAAGCGATGGGCCAGGGCATCAAGGTCGTCACGTTCGACTCCGATACCGCGCCCGAAGGCCGCCAGCTGTTCGTCAATCAGGCGAACGCTGAGGGCATCGGCCGCGGCCAGGTGCAACTGGTCGCGAAGCTGATGGGCGGCGAGGGCGAGTTCGCGATCCTGTCCGCGACGCCGAACGCGACCAACCAGAACACGTGGATCAAGTGGATGCAGGAGGAATTGAAGAAACCGGAGTACTCGAAGATCAAGCTCGTCAAGATCGCGTACGGCAACGACGACGATCAGAAGTCCTTCGTCGAAACCCAGGGCCTGCTGCAGGCCTATCCGAACCTGAAGGCGATCGTCGCGCCGACGACGGTCGGTATCGCGGCGGCGGCGCGCTACATCTCGTCGTCGTCGAGCAAGGGCAAGGTGGCGGTGACGGGCCTCGGCACGCCGAACCAGATGCGCGCGTTCGTGAAGAACGGCACCGTGACCGCGTTCCAGTTGTGGGACCCGAGCGAGCTCGGCTATCTGGCCGCGTACGCGGCGGCGTCGCTCGCGTCGGGCAAGATTTCGGGTAAGGAGGGCGAATCGTTCGACGCGGGCAAGCTAGGCAAGCGCACGATCGGCGCGCAAGGCGAGATCATTCTCGGGCCGCCGACCACGTTCGATGCGAGCAATATCGACAAGTACAACTTCTGAGCTTCGCCGACGCCGACTGTCCACTTGACCGCAGTCGGCGGCGAGTGGGCAGTTAGCGCATCAGTACGAGCGTTCGCGTGCGGTCTGCTCAGCGGCGGATCGCGAAACGCTGTCCATACGCGGCGGGCGATGATCCGCTTCCCCACACCTCACCATCGATCAATACCCGTGTCACATCCTCGCCAGGCACCCGCACGTTCACCCGCGCGGCGGCCTCGCGATACAGCTGCGTCTGGTTGATGCGCGCGGCGATCGCTTCGTGATCGTTGCGTGCGTCGACGATCCCCCAGCGCTCGAACTGCGTAAGGAACCACGCACCTTCGATTGGATGCGGATAGTTGACCGCGCCGTCGTCGAAGAAGCGCATCGGCAGGCGGCGCGGGTACGCCGTGTCGACCCGGTCGCCAAGCCGCGCTGCGATCAGCGATTCGTCGATACCGATGTAATCGGACCGCGCGAGCCAGCGCGCAATTTCGTCGCGGTGCCCGGCGCCGTCGAGCCAGCGGCACGCTTCGAGCACGGTCTGCACGAGCGCGCGTGTCGTGCGCGGATGCGCGTCGACGAAATCGCGGCGGCAGGCGAGCACTTTCTCCGGATGCTCGGGCCACACCTCGCTCGTATAAGCGATCGTTGTGCCGACGCCATGCGCCTCGGCCATCGCATTCCACGGCTCGCCGACACACAGGCCGTCGAGCCGGTCTTCGGCGAGCGCCGCGACCATCTGCGGCGGCGGAATCGCGACGCTGTCGATGTCGCGCAACGGATCGACCCCTTGCGCCGCGAGCCAGTAGTACAGCCACATCGCGTGCGTGCCGGTCGGGAAGGTGTGCGCGAACACCGGCTTGCGGCCGAGCGTCGCGAGTGCCTCACGCAAAGTCCCGCGCTTCGCGAGCGCATCGGCGAGCCGGTTCGACAGCGTGATCGCCTGGCCGTTGCGGTTCAGCACCATCAGCACGGCCATGTCGGTGCGCGGTCCGCCGAGGCCGAGTTGCACGCCATACACGAGCCCGTAAAGCGCGTGCGCGGCATCGAGATCGCCCGACAGCAGTTTGTCGCGCACGGCGGCCCACGACGGCTGGCGGCACAGTTCGAGCGTGAGTCCATGCGCATGGCCGAACTCGAGCAGCTTCGCGGCGATCAGCGGAGCCGCGTCGGACAACGCGACGAAGCCGAGCCGCAGGTGGGTCTTTTCAGGCGGCTCTGCAAAGGCCGCCGCGGTGACGGAAGTGGCTGGATTCATGAGCGCATCATTTGAGCGAGGCGGCCGACGCGACGACCTCGCGCGCGACCTCGGCGAGTTTGACGCCCTGGTTCATCGCGCGTTTGCGCAGACTCGCGTAGGCGGCCGGTTCGGTGAGTTTCTGCTGATCCATCAGCAGGCGTTTCGCGCGGTCGATCAGCTTGCGCTCGGCCAGTTCGTTTTCGGCCTGCGCGAGCCGTTCGCGCAATTGCGACTCCTGCGCGAAACGCGCGAGCGCGACTTCGAGGATCGGCGCGAGCCGCTCGGTCGCGAGGCCTTCGACCAGATACGCGGTGACGCCCGCGTTGACCGCTTCGCGGATCAACTGCTGGTTCGCGTCGTGGCTGAACATCAGCACAGGGCGCGGCGCGGTCGCGTGCATCACGGCGAGCTGTTCGAGCGTATCGCGCGACGGCGACTCCGTATCGATGATGATCACGTCGGGCCGCTCGTCCTGCACCGCGCGATGCAGCGCCTGCGGCGTCGCGGTGCCGGCGAGCATTTCGCAGCCGAGACAGGCGAGCGCGTCGCGCAGATCGCCGATGGGTTTGTCGGTGTCGGTGACAAGAAGAACGCGCAGCATGGAGTCAGGGGAAGGGCCATCTGACTACCGGTAAAGCAATGGATATGCCAGTCATCGCGCGATGGGGATTGGCGACGTGTGTGAGCAGCGTGCGCGCGCGCAAATGGCGCGGGCAAATCGGGATTTTTGTGGCGATCGCCGCGAATCGTCCGCGAACGAGATGTGCGGCTATCTCGATCGCGCTGCACCGGCACGGGGCACGCAGGACAGCGGACGCCCGATGCACCGAAGCGGCGCATCGCATACAAAGCGGTCGAAGGCTCGAAGCCTCAAAGCCAGCGCGAACAACTGCGCGGCGAAAACAGCAAGGTCACCGCCATCATTGCGGCGATGCAGCCGGCGAGCATGATCCACGCGGCGGCGAAGCCGCCGCTCCAGCCGCGCACGATCCCGGCCACGAGCGGCGTGACGGCCGCGACGATGAAGCCGACGCCCTGCGTGAACGCGACCAGCTGGCCGGCCACGCGATGATCGCTCGAATGATCCATCGCGGTCACGAGCGTCAGCGAAAACACGCCGCCGAGCCCCGCGCCCGCGATACCGACCCACAGCAGCGGCGCGGCGTCGGGCAGTGCGATCAGGCCGAGCACGCCGGCCAGTTGTGCCGATAGCCCGAGCATCAGCCACGGGCGGCGATCGCGGAACGACGCGGCGGCCAGCGGCAGCAGCAATGCCGACGTGGCCTGGAAGACCGTCATCGCAGCGAGCAGCGAGCCGCTCGCTGCGACGCTCGTGCCGCGCTGCTGATAGAACGCCGGCAGCCACGCGACCAGACTCGTATAACCGCCATTGACGATGCCGAAGTACAGGCCGAGCGTCCACGCGCGCCGCGTGGTCCACGGCGAGAACGCCGACGCGGGCACGGCAGAGGTGCGCAGCGTGGCGGGGGCCAGCGCATGCCGCCGCGTCAACAGCCACCAGCACGCGAGCGCGCCACAGGCCGGCAGCGCCCACACCGCGAGCCCCGCGTGCCACGTCTGCATTGCGCGGCTGACCCATGGACTCAGACTCGCGCCGAGGCCGCCTCCGCCCATGATCGACGCGGAGAACACGCCCGTCGCGAGCGGCACGCGGGCGTGGAAACGCTGCTTGATGACGGCGGGCAGCAACGCCTGAATCGCGGCCACGCCAGCGCCTGCGAGCAGGGCCGTAGAAAGCAGCGTGAAGCCGCTCGACGCAATCCAGCGCGCCGCGCACGCAAGCGCAATCGCGGCGAGACCGAGCGCGACTCCGCGCGTTTCGCCGACGCTGCGCGTCAACGCCGCCGCGCCGAATGCGCCGACGCCCATCGCGACGACCGGCAGGCTGGTCAGCAATGACGCGCCGTAGAAGCTCAGGCCGGTCGCGCCGCGAATCGTGGTCATCAACGGGCTGATCGAGGTCAGCAGCGGACGCAAATTGATGCCGATCACGACGATCGCGCCGAGCCACGCGAGGTCGTGCCATGTGAGCGCGGAGCGGGCGCGGCTTGCGGAGGTACTGTGAGGAGTAGCGCTGGTGGGCGAATTCATGGCGAGCCTGAGAGCCGGACTGCGGGAAAACGTTGCAGTCTGCGTTTTTGGTCAACCATAGTAACTTGAAATGGTTGACCATTTTCCCGAATGTCCGGTATAAGCAGCGGCGTAGCCCGGCAGATTGGCGTCGTGCGCGGGGCATCGCTAGAATGCTGCGGCTTTGTTCCGTTCTTGTTTTCCACCGTCTACGGTCACTGAAATCATGGCTACGCGTTCCTCGCGTTCTTCCTCCGCAGAATCCGCTCCGCCCGCACCCCCCGCGAGCGGCGACGCCTCGCCGAGCGTCGAAGAGCGCATTTACGCGTCGATTACCTCGGCCTTGCTGCAGGGGCGTTTGCGGCCCGGTGCGCAACTGGTCGAGCGCGATCTCGCGGCCGCGTTCGGCTGCACGCGCGGCGCGCTGCGCAAAGTGCTGGCGCGGCTAGGCTTCGAAGGCAAGCTCGTGCTCGAAGCGAATCGCGGCGCGTTCGTGCCGTCGCCGTCGGAGGAGGACATTCGTCAGGTGTATCGGGCGCGGCAGATCGTCGAGGCGGGCATCGTCGCATCGCTGTGCGGGGCGCTGAGCGCCGCGCATAAGCGGCGCTTGCGCGCGCATGTGCGTAGCGAGGAAAAGGCGCTGCGCGCGGGCGCCATCGATGAATCCGTGCGCCTGGCCGGCCAGTTTCACGTGCTGCTGACGGAGCTGGCGGGCGGCACCGAGTTGCTTGGACTGGTCGGGCAACTGGTCGCGAAGACGGAGCTGTACAAGGCGCTGTTCGACCCGTCGAAAGGTTCGAGCTGTTCCGCCGATGAGCACGCGCGGATCATCGACGCGCTCGATGCCGGCGACCTGCAAGCCGCGTTGACGGCGATGCGCGAGCATCTGTCGGAGCTGGAGGAGCGGGTGGTCGAGCAGGTGCGCAAAAGCGCGGATGGGGAGGATTTGGGGGCGGTGTTCGGAGTGTAGCGAGACGCGCTGCGACGTGCGTGGTCGCCGAAGCGGCGCGCCGCCAGATTTCAGTCAAGACGCCGCGCGTTCGTTCAGGCAGAACGCGGAGTCGGAAGGTATAACGCGAGTCTGTAGGGCCTCGCGCTGACTCTCGATGCTCGGGCGGGCTGCCCGCGTCACCTGCATGGCATCGCAGGTACGCTGGGCGGCGCCGTCACCACTGCTTATCTACGCCGCGCACCCTGCGACGCCGGCCGTGGCGCGCCGCCGCCGCTCGGGCGTTCGTCCTTGTGGCGGAAATTGATCCGTCCCTTGGTCAGGTCGTAGACCGACATTTCGAGCGTCACGCGATCGCCCGCGAGAATACGGATATGGTTCTTGCGCATGCGTCCGGACGCATAAGCGCCGACCACGACGCCGTTGTCGAGCGTCACGCGGTAGCGGCTATCGGGAAGCACTTCGTCGACGATACCGTCAAGTTCAATCAGTTCTTCTTTCGCCATGCATCACTCCTGGTCGATGGGATAAAGGGGAAATCGGCCGCGGGCATTGCGAGCGGCGCGAGTGTGGATTCGTTGGAAAAGCAGCGGCGCCCGCAAGCACGCTGCGCGACATGAGTGACGCGCCGATGACGCCGCTCAAAGATCGGTGACCGACTGACCGCTCACCTGGCCGTCGATCAGCCGTTCCGCATGCGCCATGCACGCGATGCGCGCCTTGCCCATGCCGTCGAACGGAAACAGATACTGCAGACGGAACACCCGGCCGTCGGCCGCCGGATTGGCGCCGACGCGGCAGATCCGCACCGACGCGTCGTAACCGGCGCCAGGATTGCGGGTCGCTTGCGCGCCCGCCGCGCGGCGCGGATAGACGAGCGGGTGAATTTCGTAACCCTTGTAGGTCCTGACTGCTGAATTCATGAAAACGTGTCCTGTATTGCGTGGTCCGCGCGCCGCGTGCGGGGCGCTGCTTGCGGCAACGTCTCCTCGAGGCGTCGTGACGCGGACCGGCGGCGCAGCACCAATGGGCGCGCCGCGATGAAAATGGTTGGCACAGGCCTGCTAGACCCGGCGGGCTCAATGACAATGGCTCGAGCGGTCGCGCGAAAACGCGGATTCGACCGAAAACGCTGAAGCGGCGCGCCGATTCGTGCGCCGGGCGCATGATGCTGAACCGCTCGGTGTACTTCTCGCGGCGGCGAATGCGGACGTCGCATTGCCGGAGTGACGGGATCGCCGATAAGGGGCGGTCGAACTGTCGGGGGTGGTGCGGCGATGCCGGGTTGAGACTGCCTGGTGCTGCCAGTGCTATATGGGTGCGAGGTGCAACTATTGCAATATGATGCCTGAAATAGGCCTGATTGGATAGTGCAAACTTCAGCACACGGCCGGAACGCCCGCCTGACGGGGCTTCGCGGGCGTCAGCGCGACGTCTCGGCGACGCGCTTCTGCAATTCGCGCGCGGCTGCCAGCGGCAAGCGCGCATCGTTCCAGCTGGCCAGCCATTCGACTTCCTTCGCCGTGAAGACCTGACCATAGTTGCGCAGTGCGTACTGCAGCGAATCGATGATGTGGTTGCGAATGATCTCAGGCGTACGCGTGTCGTCGAGCACGGCGCGAAGCGCTTCGAGTGTGGCCATCGGTTGGCTCCGGACGGTTGGATGTCGGTGGATCAGTGTTTATCGCACGAAAAAAATGCGCTCGCGAGGTCGCCAAAATTGCCGTCTGGCGTCGATTCGCGGCGCCCGCGCGAGGCCGCTACAATGGCGGCTTCCTGAATGGCGGACCGAGCATGCGCGCCGAAGCCTGCTGCTGGCATCTGGCATCGTCGTCATCGCGATCGCGCGCCGCCTCCTTCGAACCTCGCGTTTTTTCCATGCGCAACCCGAACGTGTCTCCTGTCAAAGACCTGCTGTTGAAGCGCTACGCGCCGATCGCCGACGGCATCGCCGCGCTGCTCTATCCGTGCGCCGAAGTGGTGATTCACGATCTGCGCGATCAGACCATCGCGTATCTGGCGAACAATCTGTCGCGGCTCGAGGTGGGCGCGCCGTCGGTGCTCGACGACGCGCACTTCGCGGCGCGCGGCCAGACCATCGGTCCCTACGAGAAACTGAACTGGGACGGCCGCCGCATGCGCTGCGTGAGCAACATCCTGCTCGACGACGATGGCAAGCCCGCCGGCATCCTGTGCGTGAACTTCAACATCGCGGTGTTCGAGGACGTGCGCTCGACGCTCGATCTGTTCATCAAGGGCGGCACGATGACGGACGCGCCCGGCGACGATCTGTTCCGTGACGACTGGCAGGACCGCATCAACACGTATCTGCACACGTGGTTGCGCGACCGGCAGATCGGCATCAATGCGCTGACGCGCGAGCACAAGCGTGAAATCGTCGAAGCGCTGCACGCGCAGGGCGCGTTTCGCGGCCGCAGCTCGGCGAACTACGTGGCCGCGGTGCTGACGATGGGTCGCGCGACCGTCTACAAGATCCTGAAGCAGATGAAAGAGGGCGGCTGAGCTCAGGCGCGCCGTGCTTGAAAATGCTTCGATGACGCCCAAAATAAGGACATACGCGATGCGCTACCGACACTACAAAGGCGGCATTTACGAGCTGGTCTGCGAGGCCACGCTCGAATCGGATCCGACGGTCACGATGATCGTCTACAAGGCGGCCAATGGTACGATCTGGACCCGTCCAGCGACGGTGTTTTTCGAGCTGATCGAGCAGGACGGCGTCAAGGTGCCGCGCTTTGCGCCGCTCGATGAGTTCAACAACGAAGCAGATGCGTCCCGCTCGGACTAACGCATGCTGCCTTAACGACAGGAACAGGAAAACCGAATGCGTCTTTTGCTTGCCATCATTCTGCCGTGGTTGCAGTTTTTCACGATCGGCCGTCCGTTTGCGGGCATCATCTGCCTGATTCTGCAAATCACGGTGATCGGCTGGGTGCCGGCGGCCATCTGGTCGGTGTATGCGCTGAGCCAGTACAACACGGACAAGAAAATCGCCCGCGCGATGGGCAACGGGCGGTAACACGCGGCGTCTGAAGCCGTCGGCGAGTGTGGGCGCGTCGCGCTCACGCTCGCGCCATCATTTACCTCACCGGTATCACGACCGCATCCGGAACTTCGATCACCACGTCGGTTTCCGCGATCGCCACGCACGGCAGGATATAACCGTCCGCCTTTTCCTCACGGCTCACACCGGGCCATTCGATCGAATAGCGCACACGCCCCGACGTCATCCGGCACAAGCATGTGCGGCACGTGCCATTGCGGCACGAACGCGGCAAACGCAGATTCGCGAATGCGGCGGCTTCGAGAATCGTCAGCGAATCGGGCGCTTCGAAGCTCTGGCCGAGCGGTTCGACGCGGACTACAGGCGGGCGGGTGGGGGCGGACATCGTGCGGGTCGGTTACCAGGTGCGCGACACTTTACACGGGATCGGACGCCGCTTGATGCCGCGCTGCAACATAGGCAAATCAGTCGCATCTTCAAGAAAAAATCGGGGAAATCTTGCACCTCGCCCGAACTCGTCTAAAGTGAATCAATTCACCTCCGCGTGGCGCGAACTGACTATGCCGCGTTGAGGTGACGGCCCGCGTCGACTGCATGGGACAAGGAGGAACTAGCGGCTGACGCGATAGCAAACAATCGGCGCGCGCATTACCCGAGCGCATCGCGTGCGCACTCTTCCAGGTGACTCCCATGCAGATCCAATTTCCGAACGAAGCCCCTGAATATTCAGGTCGCGAACTTACTTTGGCGTTTCCGGCAATGGTCGATGGGCAGAGGGTGGAGTGCATGATCACCGCGGAAGCGCTCGAGGATCACTTCGGCGCCGCGTCCCCCCGGCAGGAAGACATGATCGTTGCGTTCGACACGCACCGGCCGCGCATCGAGGCCGCCACGCGCCGGCTGTTGTCGGAAACGCGCGCGCAGTGTCTGGTGCTCAGAAGCGGCTACGTGCGTTTTTACGAGGCGAACTGGCGTAACTGACTGCACGCAGCCGGCCGCATCGCTTTCAAACGATCCGCCGCAGCGCCCGATCCTTGAACACCACATGGTGCGCGATCGCCGCGAGCGCATGCAGGCCGATCACCCAGTAGAACACGTTGCCAAGCCACTCGTGTGCGTCCTTCAACAGCGGCCGCGCGATCGAATCCGCTCGCACCAGCGTGAAGCTGATGTCCGTCCAGGCGAGCGACACCGGCCGCCCGCCCGCGTTGACCATCAGAATGCCGAGCAGCGGCTGCGCGAAGATGAACACATAGAGCGCGAGGTGCGCGGAGCGCGCGACAAAAGCGAGCAGCCGGTTGTTTTCGAGTTCCTCCGGCGCGCCAGCCCACAGTCTCCATAGCAGCCGGAGCACGGCCAGCACGAGCACCAGCGTGCCCGCCCAGAAATGCACGCCGGTCCAGAACTCGCGGCCCTCGGAGCCGCGCGGTCCGCGGATTTCGATGGCCAGATAGGCCAGCGCCACCAGCAGAAAAATCATCCAGTGGAAGAAAATCGCGGGCCTCGTGTAGCGGTCCGTCGTGCGGTTATATGAGGACATGGCGGCTCCTGGGCGGCGACCCGTGTCGCTGCGACCCGGGCGATCGTCGTTCGAAAGATCGGATGATAAACGGTCCCTGAACCCGACGACACATTCGCCCCCGGCCCCGCAACATCCTCACTCGCTGCCGAGATAGAAATATCGGAACAGGAAAATCGCCGCGATGATCCATACGACCAGCTTCACCTGGCGCGCCTGGCCCGTCAGCAGCTTGAGCGCCGCGTACGAAATGAAGCCGAACGCGACGCCGTTCGCGATCGAGTAGGTGAACGGCATCAGCAGCGCGGTCAGCGCGGCCGGCACCACTTCGGTCGCGTCGTCCCACGGCAGGTCGACCAGTTCGCGCAGCATCAGGCACGACACATACAGCAGCGCGGGCGCGGTCGCATACGGCGGCACCACTTCGGCGAGCGGCGCGAAAAACAGCGCCGCGACGAACAACAGGGCGACCGTGATCGCGGTCGCGCCGGTACGGCCGCCGGCCTGCACGCCCGACGCGCTTTCGATATACGCGGTCGTCGACGACGTGCCGAGCATCGAGCCAGCCAGAATCGCGGTGCTGTCGGCGAGCAGCGCGCGATTCAGCCGATGCATCTTGCCTTCGACGAGCAGCCCCGCGCGGTTAGCGACACCCATCAGCGTGCCGGTCGCATCGAACAGCTCGACGAGGAAGAACACCAGTACCACGTTCAGAATCCCGCTCGACAGCGCGGTGCGGATATCGAGCTTGAACAGCGTCGGTGCGATCGACGGCGGCATCGACAAGACGCCGTGAAACTGGTTGCCGCCAAAGAAAAAGCTCAGGATCGTCACGCCGACGATACCGATCAGGATCGCCCCGCGCACGCGCAGATGATCGAGCGTGACGATGCCGAAGAAGCCGATCGCCGCGAGCACGACGTGCGCGTCATGCAGATTGCCGAGCGTGACGAGCGTGGCCGGATTGCCGACCACGATGCCCGCCGACTTCAGCGAAATGATCGCGAGAAAGAGGCCGATACCGCCGGTGATCGCGATCCGGATCGAATGCGGGATGCCCTTGACGATCACCTCGCGCACGCGGAACAGCGTGACGATCAGGAACAGGCAGCCGGAGATGAACACCGCGCCGAGCGCAGCCTCCCACGTGTAGCCCATGCCCTTGACGACCGTGTACGCGAAGTACGCGTTCAGGCCCATGCCGGGCGCGAGCGCGATCGGGTAGTTCGCGTACAGACCCATGATCAGCGACGCGAGCGCGGACACGATGCAGGTCGCGACGAACACCGCGCTCTTCGGCATGCCGGCGTCGCCGAGAATCGCCGGGTTCACGAAGATGATGTAGGCCATCGTCAGGAAGGTGGTCACGCCGGCTAGCACTTCGGTGCGCAGGTTGGTGTCGACGGCGTCGAAGCCGAAGTAGCGTTTGATCGAGTCCATGGGGCGGGTTTCTCTTTCGTCGTTCGGAAAGTGTTTTTGTGATTGAGGCAGTCTCCGCGCGGCCCCGGCAAAACAGGTCGCGCGGCGGTGTTACGGCGGAATTGTAAACACCAACGGCGGCGCCCCCTCGCTTGCGGCTGCCCCGGCAGGCCTGCCGGGCCCGTCAGGCGGGCGGTTTGCCGGGCGACTGTGACGCCGGCACATCACCGCGCGGCGCATGACGCGCGAGCCAGCGATCGAGTTCGCCAGCAAACGTCTTGCCATCCCGCGCGCTGAAGGCGGACGGACCGCCCGTGTCGACGCCGCTCGCGCGCAACTGGTCGAGCATCGAGCGCATGCGCAGCCGTTCTTCGATCGTGCCGGGCGTGAACCAGTTGCCGCGCGGATCGAGCGCGTGGGCATTTTTTGCCAGCACGGCGGCGGCGAGCGGGATGTCGCCGGTGATCACGAGGTCGCCCGCGACGACCCGCTCGACGATCAGCTGATCGGCGGCGTCGAAGCCGGCCGGCACCTGGATCGCGCGGATCAGCGGCGACGGCGGCACGCGCAGGAACGCGTTGGCGACCAGCGTCAGCGGCATGCCGGTGCGGCGCGCCGCGCGATAAAGCATGTCCTTGACGACGGCCGGGCAGGCGTCGGCATCGACCCAGATTGGCATGGTGCGGGTTCCGGCTAGGTGCGGCTGGTTTGCTGCGTGGGGGTTGGAGGGACGGGATGATACCTTGCCGCGACGCAAAGGGCTTCCCTGCCGCCCGCGGCGGGCGGCATTCAGGCTGCGGGTGCGGCAGCGACTGCTTTTACTGCACTGTCGTCGGTTCGAGGCCTTGCCGTTCGGCGCGGCGTTGCGCGACGATCCGGCCGGCTTCCTGCGCGTTCTCCGGATAGTTGACCCAGTCGTTCGGATCGTAGCCGGCGGCAAGCCATTCGATGAGTTCGGCGCGGACCTGGGCGCGCGTTTTCGGCGCCGACGGGTCGTTGGGCTGCATCACCGTTTGCGCGTAGACGGTGCTGATACTTACGGCGGCCAACAGCGTGCCGAGTCCAATGCGGGAGAACAGATTCATGGCGGGCTCCTGCGGAGCGGAAAAACAGCCGGGCCTGGTCGTTTTTCGGTGCGCGCCGGGTAAAGCAGTAGAAAGCGGCGCACCATTTCTGCCGGCAAATAGAACCCGCCGCGAACCGCGTTCCCCACGTGAGCGCAAGCAGCGCGGAAAGCGGGCGGGTTTGCTTAAAACTTCAAAAGTTCGACGCTAGTCGATGCCAAATGGGCGTCCTGACAAGATCTCGTCCTATCACGCCGAGGGCTTGCCGAACCGTTCCATCACCGCGCTCACCAGGTCGATCGGCAGCGGAAACACGATCGTCGAGTTCTTGTCGGCGGCAATCGTCGTCAGCGTCTGCAGATAGCGCAGCTGCATCGCCTGGGGTTGGCGCGCGAGCGTCTGCGCCGCTTCGAGCAGCTGCCGCGACGCCTGCAACTCGCCTTCCGCGTGAATCACCTTCGCGCGCCGTTCGCGCTCGGCTTCAGCCTGACGCGCGATCGCGCGGATCATCGTTTCGTTGATATCGACGTGCTTGATCTCGACGATCGACACCTTGATGCCCCACGCATCGGTTTGCGCGTCGAGCACCTTCTGGATGTCGGTGTTCAGCTGTTCGCGCTCGGACAGCAGCTGGTCGAGGTCGTGCTTGCCGAGCACCGCGCGCAGCGTCGTTTGCGACAGCTGGCTGGTCGCCTCGAAGTAGCGCGCGACCTGGATCACCGCCTTCTCCGGATCGACGACGCGGAAATACACGACCGCGTTGACCTTCACCGACACGTTGTCGCGCGTGATGACGTCCTGCGTCGGCACGTCGAACACGACGGTGCGCAGATCCATGCGCACCGCCTGCTGCACGATTGGAATGATCAGCACCAGCCCGGGCCCTTTGACCTTCCAAAAGCGGCCGAGCATGAACACGACGCCGCGTTCGTACTCGCGAAAAATCCGCACCGACGACGCGATCAGCACGGCCACCAGCAGGATCAGGATGCTGCCGAAGCCGAATGTGAAGCCGATCATGAGGGTTCTCCTTGTCCTTGTATTGGGGCGGCTGGCTTGACGGGCACCACGGTCAGCGTGAGGCCGTTGCGCGCCGTGACGCGTACGCTCTGCCCCGGCGCGGCCGGCGTCGTGCTCGACACGCGCCAGCGCTCGCCGTGCACGCGCGCCCAGCCGCCAAGCGGGCCGCTGGCCGAGTGTTCGGGTTCGGGCAGCAAGCCGCCGTCCAGCACCACGCCGACGCAGCCGATCAGCGCCTCCGAGCCTGTCACGACCGGCCGGCGCCGGGCGCGCAGCGCGAGCCGCGACACGCCGAGCACGAACGCGACGCTGAACACGACGACCGCGGCGATCAGCGGCAGCGGGATGCCGTAGCCGGGCACGTCGGTATCCATCAGCATCATGGCGCCGACCACGAACGCGACCACGCCGCCGAAACCGAGCGAGCCGAAGGTCGGCAGGAACGCTTCACCGATCAGAAAGGCGATGCCGAGAAAGATCAGCCCGAGGCCGACATAGCTGACGGGCAGCATCTGCATCGCGAACAGACCGAGCAGCAGGCTGATCGCGCCGACCACGCCGGGCAGCACGAAGCCCGGATTGGCGAATTCGAAGAACAGGCCGTACATGCCGAGCATCAGCAGAATCAGCGCGACGCTCGGATCGGTGATCACGGCGAGGAAGCGGCTGCGCCAGTCGGGTTCGAGCGTGATCAGCGGCGCATGCGCGGTCTGCAGCGTGACGCTGCCGGCGCTCGTGACGACTGTGCGGCCGTTCAGCTGGCGCAGCAGGTCGGGCACGTCGCGCGCGACGATATCGACGACATGCTGCGCGAGCGCCTCTTCATCGGACAGGCTGACCGCTTCGCGGACCGCGCGCTCGGCCCAGTCGGCGTTGCGCCCGCGCATCTGCGCGAGGCCGCGGATGTACGCGGCGGCATCGTGGACCTGCTTGCGCAGTTCGGTCGATTGGGTGTCGAGCGGCAGCGCGCTGGCGGCTTCGGATGACGCGCCGGGCGACCCAGGCGCCGACGCGGACGCGGGCCCGGACGCGCCGCCCGGCAGCGTGCGCATGTCCGGCAGTCCCGGCGTGCCTGGGGTGCCCTGCGTTCCCGGTGTTCCGGGTGATCCAGGTGTGCCCGGCATTCCCGGCGGGCCGCCGGCGGGCGGCTCGTTACCGCCGATGCCCATCTGGATCGGCGTCGCGGCGCCGAGGTTGGTGCCCGGCGCCATCGCGGCGATATGGCTCGCATAGACGATGTAGGTGCCGGCGCTGGCGGCGCGCGCGCCGCTCGGCGCGATGAAGGTCGCGACCGGCACCGGCGACGCGAGGATCGCCTTGATGATCTGCCGCATCGACGTATCGAGGCCGCCGGGGGTATCGAGTTGCAGCACTGCGAGCTGCGCGTGCTGACTGGCCGCGCGCTGCAAGCCCCGCACGATGAAATCGGCGCTGGCCGGCCCGATTGCGCCGTTCACCGGAATCACCTCGACACTGTCGGCGGTTGCGGCGGCAAGGTTGGCCACGCGCGCCGCGTTGGCCGCTTGCAGCGGCGCCAGCGTTCCGCACGTCGCGAAGCCGAACGCGCAAAGCACGCCGAGCACGGCGATGCCGCGCATCAAACGGCCCGCGATGCCGCCGTGGATGAGCGGCGTGCGCGGACCGGACTGCCGGAGCGGGAGACGCGGAATCGTGTTCATCGCTGACGGCCGTCGCGCCAGCCGGTGCGAACCGGCGGCGCGGGCCCATACCTCGATCAAGGCTGGCCGGTTGCCGCTTAAAGCTTAGTCCGATTCGGCGCGACGCGTGAGATCGAGCCCCGCGGCCCGGGCCGGCCGATAGTCGGTCGGGCGCATGCCGGTCCATTTGCGGAACGCGCGATGAAACGCGCTCGGCTCGGCGAAGCCGACGGCGTTCGCGATATCGGCGATCGTGCGCTGCGTTAGTTGCAGTTCGGCAATCGCGATGTCGCGCCGCAGCGCGTCCTTGATCGACTGATACGTGTGGCCCTCCTGCTTCAGATGCCGCCGCATCGTCGCCTCGGCAACGTGCAGTCGCGCGGCCATCTGATCGGCCGCGGGCCAGCCGGACATCGGCAGCGCGCGCAGCGCCTTGCGCACGCGCGCGGCGAGCGAACCCGGATTGCGGTACTTGACGATGAAGCTGCCCGGCGCATCGCGCAGAAACGGGCGCGCCGAGCGCGACGTCTGGATCACCGGCAGTTGCAGAAACGCGGGGTCGAGATCGACGTACGACTTGGGCTCGTCGAAATACATGTCTTCGCAGAACATCAGCCGGTATTCGTGCGCGGCCGGAGGCGCGGTGCAGCGAAAGCGCGCTTCGAGCAACGGAATGCGCCGGCCGACGAGCCAGCAGACGAGACCGTACACGAGAATGAAATACGTCGCGTAAGCGAACATCGCCGGCTTGCGCGTGCCCGCGCGTTCGACGAACTTCAGGCGCACGCGCTCGGCGTCGGCGTCGATCGTCGCGCCGAGGTCGTCGAGCACCAGCCGCATGAAGCCGACCGCGCGCGCGAGCGCCTGCGCGCCGTTGCGCGCGCCGAGCGCCATCTGCGTCATCGCGATGAAGCTGCCGCTTTTCATCGGATGCGAGTCCTGGCCGAAGAACTCGTCGTCGAGCGCGCGCGCGATGCCGGCCCACAGCGCGCCGTATTGCGCCGACGACACGCGGCTTTTCGGCGACGCGAGCATCGGCGCGGCAATGCCGGCCGCTTCGGCGAACGCTTGAGCATCGAGCCCGCGCGCCGTCGCGAGCGCGAGCGTTTCCTCGACGAGACTGACGGAGATCGTGCCTTTGTCGCTTTTCATCGGAATTTGGTTTCTCTGGCAAAAGCGCTCAGCATCGGTTGGCTCATGGTCCGTGAAGCCCCTGAAATGACGAGGCTCCATGCACGCGCATGGTAGCAGTATGGCAAAAGCGCTCAGCAAATGTGAGCGCAGCGAGCATCGAGTGGCGCGGGCCGCTTGCCTACACTTGCCGCATCACCGAGATCGCCAGCACGGCCGTCAGCACCCACGAGGACGCAGTCATGGACAGCTTCTACACCGACGAACAACGGATGATCCGCGACGCCGCGCGCGACTTCGCGACCGACTGTCTCGCGCCGCACGCGGCGCAATGGGATCGCGACGCGCAACTGCCGGCCGAGGTCGTCGCGCAGATGGGCGAGCTCGGTTTTCTGGGCATGATGGTGCCGGCCGAGTGGGGCGGCTCCTATACCGACTACGTCGCCTACGCGCTCGCGCTCGAAGAGATCGCGGCGGGCTGCGCCGCCTGCGCGACGCTGATGAGCGTGCACAACTCGGTCGGCTGCGCGCCGATCCTGAACTTCGGCAGCGCCGCGCAGAAGGACCGCTATCTGCGCGACCTTGCCACTGGCCGCACGATCGGCGCGTTCTGCCTGACCGAGCCGCAGGCAGGCTCCGAGGCGAACAATCTGCGCACCCGCGCGCAGCTGCACGACGGGCAGTGGGTTCTGAACGGCAGCAAGCAGTTCGTGACCAACGGCGCGCGCGCCGGGCTCGCAATCGTGTTCGCGGTCACCGATCCCGAGCGCGGCAAGCGCGGCCTGTCCGCCTTCATCGTGCCGACCACGACGCCGGGCTTCGAGGTCGGCCGGCCGGAACACAAGCTCGGCATTCGCGCGTCCGACACCTGTCCGATCTCGCTCGATCACTGCGCGGTGCCCGAGGCCAATCTGCTCGGCGAACCGGGCGAGGGTCTGCGCATTGCGCTGTCGAATCTCGAAGGCGGGCGCATCGGCATCGCCGCGCAGGCGGTCGGCATCGCCCGAGCCGCGTTCGATGCCGCGCGCCGCTACGCGAGCGAGCGTGAACAGTTCGGCAAGCCGCTGAAGGACCATCAGACCATCGCCAACATGCTCGCCGACATGGCGACGCGGCTGAACGCCGCGCGCCTGCTCGTGCATCACGCGGCGCGGCTGCGCTCGGCGGGGCGGCCGTGTCTGTCGGAGGCGTCGCAGGCGAAGCTGTTCGCGTCGGAGCTGGCCGAGCAGATCTGCTCGAACGCGATCCAGATTCATGGCGGCTACGGCTATCTGGAGGACTATGCGGTGGAGCGCCACTATCGCGATGCGCGCATCACGCAGATTTACGAAGGGACGAGCGAAGTGCAGCGGATGGTGATTGCGCGCCATGTTTGAGGGCGGCGTTTGAGCGCACAATAGCCTGGCTGCGAATGCTTCGTTGAGCGTCGCGGCGGCAAAAACCAGAGGCAAAAAAACCGAGCGCGCCCTGCGCCGAACAGGAGACGACGATGACAGCAGCGAAAGCCTTTCTCGAAGCGCGCGATCTGCTAGTGCGCCATCGCACCGACTACGAGCGCGCGTACCGCGAATTCACCTGGCCGGCGCTCGACGAGTTCAATTGGGCGCTCGACTACTTCGACGCGATCGCGCGCAACAACGACAACCCCGCGCTGTGGATCGTCGACGATCCTTCCAGCGACGGCCTGCGCCTGTCGTACGCGCAGATGTCGGAGCGCTCGTCGCGGATGGCGAACTTTCTGCGCGGCGCGGGCGTCGGTCGAGGCGACCGTGTGCTGCTGATGCTGCCGAACCGCGTCGAGCTATGGGACGTGATGCTCGCCGCGATGAAGCTCGGCGCGATCGTGCTGCCCGCCACCACGCAGCTATCGGCCGACGACGTGCGCGACCGCGTGCAGATCGGCGGCGCGAAGTTCGCCGTGGTCGACAGCGCGGAGCTGGGCAAATTCGATACGCTCGAAGTGCCGCTCACGCGCTTCTCGGTCGGCGCCCCGCGCGACGGCTGGATCGATGTCGCCGCCGCGTACGAGGCGGCGCCGGATTTCACGCCGGACGGCGTCACCCGCGCCAGCGATCCGATGCTGCTGTACTTCACGTCCGGCACCACGTCGAAGCCGAAGCTCGTCGAGCATACGCATCAGAGCTATCCGGTCGGGCATCTGTCGACGATGTACTGGATCGGCCTGCAACCCGGCGACATCCATTGGAACATCAGCTCGCCGGGCTGGGCCAAGCACGCGTGGAGCTGCTTCTTCGCGCCGTGGAACGCGCAGGCCTGCGTGTTCGTGTTCAACGTCCCGCGCTTCGTGCCCAAAGACACACTCGCCGCGCTCGTGCGCTTCAACGTGACCACGCTGTGCGCGCCGCCGACCGTCTGGCGCATGCTCGTGCAGGAGCCGCTCGGCGACTATCCGGTGAAGCTGCGCGAGATCGTCGGCGCGGGCGAGCCGCTGAATCCTGAGGTCATCGAACGCGTCAAGCACGCGTGGGACATCACGATCCGCGACGGCTACGGTCAGACCGAGACGACCTGCCAGATCGGCAATTCGCCGGGCCAGCCGGTCGTGGCCGGCTCGATGGGGCGTCCGCTGCCCGGCTACCGCGTCGAACTGCTCGATGCCGACGACCAACCGGTGACCGAAGGCGAAATCGCGCTGCCGCTCGCCGAACGGCCGCTCGGCCTGATGACCGGTTACGCGAACAATGCGAACGCGACCGCCCAGGCGATGCGCAACGGCTTCTATCGCACGTCGGATGTCGCGCTGCGTCGCGACGACGGCTACTACGTGTACGTCGGCCGCTCGGACGATGTGTTCAAGTCGTCCGACTATCGCCTGAGTCCGTTCGAACTCGAAAGCGTGCTGATCGAACACGAGGCGATCGGCGAGGCGGCCGTCGTGCCGAGCGCGGACGCGTTGCGCCTGTCGGTGCCGAAGGCGTTCGTCACCGTGCGTCAGGGCTATGAAGCCGGTCCCGAACTCGCGCGCGCGGTGTTCGCGTTCTCGCGCGAAAAACTCGCGCCGTACAAGCGGATTCGTCGTCTGCAATTCAGCGAACTGCCGAAGACGATCTCCGGCAAGATTCGCCGCGTCGAGTTGCGGCGCCGCGAAATGGAGCGCGCGGCCGAGCCCGCGCGTCTGCCCGACGCGAGTACTGGGAAGAGGATTTCCCCGACTTGCGTTGACTGTCGTTATTCCACGCTATTGCTGGTTTTGCCGCCCCGGTCTGAATCGCACGCGTCGAATTCGAGCTTCGGATTCGACGCGTCGGGGCACCGTTTTTTCTTCCCTATCGCTGTCCGGCCGCCACGCGGCCATCGCACAGGAGTTTCAGCATGAGCACCCTTGCTTCGAACGAGACCAGCCGCGACGTTGCCGGCGCCGTGGCCACCGTCAAACTGCTGATCGACGGCGAGTTCGTCGAATCGAAGACGACCGAGTGGCGCGACATCGTGAACCCGGCCACCCAGGCGGTCCTCGCCCGCGTGCCGTTCGCGACCGTCGCGGAAGTCGACGCAGCGGTGCGCAGCGCGCACGCCGCGTTCAAAACGTGGAAGGACACGCCGATCGGCGCGCGCATGCGCATCATGCTGAAGTACCAGGCGCTGATTCGCGAGCATATGCCGCGCATCGCGAAGACGCTGTCGACCGAGCAGGGCAAGACGATTCCCGATGCCGAGGGCGACATCTTCCGCGGTCTGGAAGTCGTCGAGCACGCGTGTTCGATCGGCACCTTGCAGCAGGGTGAATTCGCCGAGAACGTCGCTGGTGGCGTGGACACCTACACGCTGCGTCAGCCGCTCGGCGTGTGCGCCGGCATCACGCCGTTCAATTTCCCCGCGATGATCCCGCTGTGGATGTTCCCGATGGCGCTCGTGTGCGGCAACACCTTCGTGCTGAAGCCGTCCGAGCAGGACCCGCTGTCGACGATGCAGCTCGTCGAACTCGCGCTCGAAGCCGGCGTGCCGAAGGGCGTGCTGAACGTCGTGCACGGCGGCAAGGAAGTGGTCGATGCGCTGTGCACGCATGAGCTGGTAAAGGCGATTTCGTTCGTGGGCTCGACGGCGGTCGGCACGCACGTCTATCGCCTCGGCAGCGAACACGGCAAGCGCGTGCAAGCGATGATGGGCGCGAAGAACCACGCGGTCGTGCTGCCCGACGCGAATCGCGAACAGACGCTCAACGCGCTCGCGGGCGCCGCGTTCGGCGCGGCCGGGCAGCGCTGCATGGCGACTTCGGTGGCGGTGCTGGTCGGCGCCGCGCGCGAGTGGCTGCCCGAGCTGGTTGCGAAGGCGAAGACGCTGAAGGTCAATGCGGGTCACGAGCCGGGCACCGATGTCGGGCCGGTCGTCTCGCGCGCGGCGAAAGAGCGCATTCTCGGATTGATCGACGCCGGCTTGAAGGAGGGCGCGACACTCGCGCTCGACGGCCGCGACGTGAGCGTGCGGGGCTATGAGCAGGGCAATTTCATCGGCCCGACGGTATTCAGCGACGTCACGACCGACATGGAAATCTACCGCACCGAAATCTTCGGACCGGTGCTCGCGGTCGTCAACGTCGCGACGCTCGACGATGCGATCGCGCTCGTCAACGCGAACCCGTTCGGCAATGGCGTGGGCCTCTTTACGCAAAGCGGCGCGGCGGCGCGCAAGTTCCAGAGCGAGATCGATATCGGCCAGGTCGGCATCAACATTCCGATTCCGGTGCCGGTGCCGTTTTTCAGCTTCACCGGTTCGCGCGGCTCGAAACTCGGCGATCTCGGTCCGTACGGCAAGCAGGTCGTGCAGTTCTACACGCAGACGAAGACGGTCACCGCGCGCTGGTTCGACGACGACACCGTTAACGACGGCGTCAACACGACGATCCGCCTGCGTTGAACGCATTGAACGCATTGAACGCACATACGGAGACGACACCATGAAAATAGCCTTTATCGGACTCGGCAACATGGGCGCGCCGATGGCGCTGAACCTGCTGAAGGCGGGCCACGCGCTCAACGTGTTCGACCTCAGCGCGCAGGCCGTGCGCATGCTCGTCGACGCGGGCGCGCAAGCGGCCGGCTCGCCGAAGGCGGCCGCGAGCGACGTCGAATGCGTGATCACGATGCTGCCCGCCGCGGCTCACGTGCGCAGCGTGCTCGTCGCGGACGACGGCATCCTCGCCGGCATCGCGCCGGGCGTGCCGATCATCGATTCGAGCACCATCGATCCCGCCAGCGTGAAGGCGTTTGCCGAACTCGCCGCGGCGCATGGCAACAGCTTCGTCGATGCGCCGGTGTCGGGCGGCACCGGCGGCGCGGCGGCGGGCACGCTGACCTTCATGGTCGGCGGCAGCGCGAGCGCGTACGAGCAGGTCAAGCCCGTTCTGCTGGCGATGGGAAAAAACATCGTCCATTGCGGCGATACCGGCACCGGCCAGGTCGCGAAGATCTGCAACAACCTCGTGCTCGGCATCTCGATGGCGGGCGTCGCGGAGGCGATGTCGCTCGGCGAGGCGCTCGGTATCGACACGAAGGTGCTCGGCAGCATCATCAACACGTCGACCGGGCGTTGCTGGAGTTCGGACACGTATAACCCGATGCCGGGCGTGATCGAAACCGCGCCTTCGTCGCGCGGCTATACCGGCGGCTTCGGCACCGACCTGATGCTGAAGGACCTCGGCCTCGCCACCGATGCCGCGCGCGGCGTGCGTCAACCGGTCTATCTCGGCGCGCTCGCGCAGCAGCTTTATCAAACGATGAGCACGAACGGCGCGGGACGTCTGGACTTTTCGGCGGTGATCAAGCTGTATCGCTCGCGAGACCGCGGCGGTGACGGCCAGGGAGGCGCGCAATGATCGAGCTCGATTACGCGCACGACGGCGCCGTTGCGTTGATCACGTTGAAACGGCCGCCCGCGAACGCCTTCACGCCCGACGGCCTGCTGCAATTGCAGCGCACCGTCGAGCAGTTGAACGCCGATGCGCGCGTGCGCGCGCTGGTGATCACCGGCGACGGCCCGAAGTTCTTCAGCGCGGGCGCCGATCTGAACACGTTCGCCGACGGCGATCGCGAAGTCGCGCGCACCGCGGCGGCGCGCTTCGGCGCGGCGTTCGAAACGCTGCAGAATGCGCGGCCTGTCGTGATCGCGGCGCTCAACGGCTTCGCGATGGGCGGCGGTCTCGAATGCGCGCTCGCGTGCGATATCCGCATCGCCGAGCAGCATGCGGTGCTGGCGCTGCCCGAGACCGCGGTCGGCCTGCTGCCTTGCGGCTGCGGCACGCAGACGCTGCCGTGGCTCGTCGGTGAAGGCTGGGCCAAGCGGATGATTCTGACCGGCGAGCGCGTCGATGCGGCGAGCGCGCTGCGCATCGGTCTGGTCGAAGAAGTGGTGGAGCGCGGCGCCGCGCGTGAAGCCGCGCTGAAGATGGCGCAGCGCGTCACCGGTTTGAGCCCGCAGGCGGTCAGCTTCAGCAAGGAGCTGATCCATCAGGCGCGGCATGGCGTGCCGCGCGCCGCCGCGCTCGCGCTCGAACGCGAGCGTTTCGTCGATCTGTTCGATGGCGCGGATCAGCGCGAGGGCGTCAACGCGTTCCTCGAAAAACGCGCGCCGCGCTGGCAGACGAGCCATGCACCACGGGAGACGCAGCGATGAGCACATTGCAAAGCGTTGTGGTCGAAACGCGCGACGCGTCGAATACGCAGGCCGAAGCGGACGTGCTGTTTCGCGTCGTCAACCGCGTGGCGATCATCACGCTGAACCGGCCTGCCGCGCTCAACGCACTGTCGCACGCGATGGTGCGCGAGCTCGCCGTGCTGGTCGAGCATTGCCGCACCGATGCCGGGATCGTCGCGCTGGTGCTGAAGGGCGCTGGGGACAAGGGCTTTTGCGCGGGCGGCGACGTGCGCGAGGTGCATCGGCTCGCAACTCAGGGCGATCCGCGCTGGCTCGCGTTCTTCGTCGACGAATACCGGCTCGACTACGCGTTGCATACGTTTCCGAAGCCGGTGGTCGCACTGCTCGACGGCATCGCGATGGGCGGCGGCATGGGCCTCGGCCAGGCGGCGCGGCTGCGCATCGTGACCGAGCGCAGCCGCATCGCGATGCCGGAAACACGCATCGGCTTCGTTCCCGATGTCGGCGCAAGCCATTTTCTGAGCGTGATGCCGGCCGAGCTTGCGCTGTATGTCGGGCTGACCGGCGCGACGCTAGCGGGCGCCGACGCGAAGCGCCTGCAACTGGCCGACCTGTGCGTGCCGGCCGACTGGCTGGCGAGCTTCGAGGAGCGGTTGCAGCGCATGTCGCACGACACGTCGGACACCGGGCGCATCGACGCGCTGCGCGCCGTGTTCGAGCCGCCGTGCAATATCGTGCCGCATGCGCCGCTCGGCGCGCTGACGCAACTGATACTGCGCCACTTCGACCGGCGCTCGGGCGTCGAGCGCATCGTCGCGACGCTGCGTCAGGATCTCGAACGCGAACCGCCGCGCGAGGTGCGGCAATGGCTGCAAGCGACCTTCGACGCACTGAGCGCCCATTCGCCGACGATGCTGCACGTGACGCGCGAAGCGCTGCTGCGCGGCCGGCAGATGACGCTCGCCGAATGCTTCCGGATGGAGCTCGGCATCGTGAAGCGCTCGATCAAGGAAGGCGATTTCCGCGAGGGCGTGCGCGCGCAACTGATCGACAAGGACCGCCGGCCGCGCTGGTCGCCGGCGACGCTCGCCGAGGTGCAACCCGAGCGCGTGCGGCATTTCCTGAGCTCGCCGTGGCAAGGCGACGCTCATCCGCTGGCGGGGCTGGGCGCGGATCATGGCGACTGACTTGTGCGGCATCGCGCATGCCGCATGGTGAGCGGCGAGCGGGGCCCGGCGTCCGCTCGCCAGCCTGGAGCGCCAGCGGCCTTAGCTCTGCCTGGCATCACGGCTCCGGACGTTCCACCCGTCAGCCGCCCGGCGCCGATTGTGGTCTGGCGCACACAGACCGCGTGCACTAATTGACATCCACCTGGGCGCAATCTTAGATAGAGAGTTCAGCCCCGTCCCGACTGGCATAGCCTGCTCACAGCCCTCATCACGGGCGCTCTTCCGACCTACGGTGCGTTCACACGTCACCGTTTCCGCATTCTCGTGCTCTTGATCGGATCAGGAGGCAATGCGTATGGAAAAGCCGTCAGATGAGGATCGCCGCTCCAAACCCTTCGGCGACAAACCCGATTCCCGCGTCGAGCAGGGCCCCAGTGCAACAAAGCTCGTCCTCACTGCGCTAGGCGGCATGGTGGTGGTGGCGGGCAGCATCGTCTACTGGGTACTCACCTTTTCGCATCGCGTGCCGGGTGCGAATTGCTTTCCTCCCGGCATCGAGTGCTTTAACAAGGTCGTCGCGGTGATGAAGGAAGTCAGCGACGCGGAGCGCGCCACCAGCATAGGCGAGAGCTGGCTGCTCGCATTGCTGGTCACGGCCTTCACGTTCCTGGTTTTCTACGTGCACATTTGCCGTGGCGAGGAAGAGCGGGCTCGGACGATCGCGGAGCGTGAATTCGAAGAGCGCAAACGCATCGCGGAAGAGGAAGGAGAACCCGCGCCCGCAAGCATCTCCCGTTCGAAGGGGGGAATCGGCAGGCTGCGAAAGTGGTTCGTGTCGCGCTGGTGGATTCCCGTGTTCTGCTATTTCCCCGCGGTACTGCTGTTCGGCGGAGAAATATGGGAGGGCTATACCGATGCGGTCGTACTCGCGTTGGCGCTCGCCGCGATCTATGTGGCCGCCGAACACTATTCCGCGCTCGAGCAGCAGCGCAAGCTCGTCGATGAGCAGGAAGCGGTGCTCGAGACCATCCGCAAGGAACTCAGCGACAAGGTGGCCAGTATCGATAACGCGATGGGAACCCGCTACGGTCTTCGCGTGATTTACGACGCTTATCGCGACCCAAACCGCGACCAGTCCCGCGCGGATGAGAGAAAGCGTTCGCAGCCGGGTGGGGCGCATCAGGCCCAAGGCGGCGCGGCGAACGTTCACGAGTCGGAGAAAGGCATTTTCTCGATCTATCGTTTCTTCGATATCGACAAGCAATGGTGGGCGCGCGAGTCGTGGGACGAGTATTGCAACAGCCCTGCGGCGACACTGTATCGGACCTTGAAGGAAGGCGCGCGCACGAAGATGACGCTGGTGACGCCGCTCGAATATCCCGAGTTCCACGACGAATCGATGCAGGACAAGGCACTCTTCTTCGGCAAGTTCATCGGCCTCGTATGGCATTACGTCGTGTTGTGGCACGTTCGGCGCGCGCTCGAGGGCGACTCGAAAGAGCTCGTGTGCGAACACAAGATCCGCATTGCGCAGACCTCGCTGTGGCTGCATGTGGTCGACCGGACCGTCTATCAGATTCTCGGCGACGATCGCGGCAGGGACGTCAAGGTGCGCAACCTGACGCATGACATGGATGAGATCTCGGTATCGCTCGCACGCTGGGCCAAGCGCGAAATTCAAACGCTGGCCGCGCGTGGCCCGACCGCCGAGGAGTACATCTGCACCTGCCTGACCGACGCCCATCAGGCCATACCAGCGGACGGCGCCGCCACCTTCGGACAGAACGAGGATCACATACTCGACAGACTCGGATTCAAGGAGTGGGCGAACGAGGGCGACGCGCCGTCGGGCATTCGCAAGAAAGTATTGGCGGCACGCTGCAAGGGCTTGATCCGGTATGCCGTGGCGATCATCGCCGCGTCCGAGCCGACGCAGACGGCGACGATCGACGGCCAACACGATCCGTCGATCAAAGAGATCGCAGCGGAGGTCGAATGATGAGTACTTCCATCGATGCGATGCTGGCCGACCTGGAGATCATCAGCGGCCTGGTGATGTCCATCGTGGTGCCGACAAAAACCACGGACCGCGCGAATTTCACGACGCCGATTTCATTGACGGTCAGGCATCATCTGGTCGGCGGGCAGTCGCCGCTTGCCGATCGCGACGTGCGCGCTCTCGTCGACCGGCTCAAGGCCTGCGCCAGCGCGCTGTGCAAGGTCGGTTCGGGCAAGAAGCTGCTCGCCGACCCGCAGTTGATGCGGGGCATTCCGGCAGCGCCTTATCAGGCGAATCAGTTCTATGTCGAGTTGCTGACCGCGGTGTCGCTGGGTCTTTACTTCCTCGGCGTGCCGATCGGCGAGCCGTGGGATCTGGTGCAGACCTGGGCCGACGAAGAGGGCGGCGGACTGCCGAACGGCATCTGCGTGGCGAAGGCGATCGGCGATATCGTGCGCTCGTCGCGCAAGTGGCATCCCTCGTTGCCGGCGCAAGCCGATGCGAACGAGCGCGCCAAACGCCGGGCGTCGACGGATCTGATCGTCCATTCGTTCCTGCCGATGATCCTGTTTCGCGATCTGATCCTGTGGGGCGGCGGACAACCGGAACCGGAGAATTCAGGGCTGCCGGACCATCCGTCGATTCGTTCGGGCTGATCGCCTCGTGGTCGTCGTGCGTGAACGGCTTGTCGTACACCATCACGACGCCTTCCACCTTGCCGTTGAGGTTTTCCAGCGCGGCGCGCACCTTCGGACCTTCGGTCGAACCCGCCTGGGTCATCGCCGCGGCCAGCAGATAGACCGAGTCGTAGCCTTGGGCGGCGGACACCGCCGATTCGATGCGGTTGTTCTTCGGCTTGAACTCCTTGAGGTACGCGTCGATGAACGCCTTGCGCTTGGGCGTGTTCGCTTCCTGAATGAAGGTCTGCGGCATCCGGGCGCCTTCGCCGTTGGTGCTCGCGTTGTCGATGTAGTTCGCCATCGACAGGGTCCAGCTGCCGATCAGCGGCACTTTCCAGCCGAGCTTGGCCATGCCGTTGGCGATCTGCGCGAGTTCCGGCCCAATGCCATAGGTCAGCACCGCTTCAGCGCCGGCCTCCTTGGCCTTGAGCAGCTGCGCGGTCATGTCGACGTCCTTGATATTGAATTTTTCTACCGCAACCGGCTTCACGCCTTTCGTGGCCAACGCCTTTTCGAGGTCTTCGCGGCCGAGCTGACCGTAATTGGTGGAGTCCGCGAGAATCGCGACCTTCTTGAAGCCGCGTTTCGCGATCGCTTCTTCAACGATCATCGGCGCCTGAATGCGGTCGGCGGCGGCGTTGCGGAAGACGTAGTTATCCGGTTGATCGGTGAATTGCTTCGTCAGGACGCTGCCAGTCGCGACGTTGTTGAACACCGGAATCCTGGCTTCCTGGAAGAAGCGTTGAGACGCGAGCGCCACGCCGGTATTGATGTAGCCCACCACCGCAGCCACTTTTTCCTTGTTGATCAGCTCTTGCGCGATCTGTACGCCGCGTTCATTTTTCGCCTCGTCGTCGCGCTCGACCAGCACGATCTGACGGCCAAGCACGCCACCGGCCTTATTGATTTCCGCGGTGGCGAGCCGCACGCCGTCGCGCATGCTCACGCCCATCGAAGACGAACCGCCGGTGAAAGGTCCGTCGACACCGATCTTGATCGGGTCGGCGGCGTAACTGACGTCAATGAGGGCACACAACGCGAGCGCACTCACGACGCTCTTCAAGCGAATTCCCATACTGTCTCCGTAGCATGTCTTTTTTTGCACAGAGCCTGGAAGCGGCTTCCATGCACACTGACCGGGCGTTCTCAGGGAGCCTGAGCGCCTGTCGTGACGCAGTATGGATTTGCTAATCTATATGTAATATTCGGACTTACCCGCGTGGTGCAATACCGGGGTTATTGGCAGATTAGAGAGAAGCGTCTAACTTTGGTTATCGAGCGGCGGTGCCGCGCCACTGATTGACTCTGATATCTGTCGTTTAACTTCATGCGCGCCAATTCGGTGCCGTTGCGAAGCTTCGGAAACCGTCACCTCGCCCGCGCCGCAAGGCGCGCAATGATCCGCTCAGCCATCGCGCGGTCGATGACTTCGAATGAACGGCTCGTGCGCTCATAGGCATACATGGCGCCAGTCGCGATATCGAACCACCAGCCGCTCAATACGAGTGCCCCGGCGCTGACTTGCTGGCGGACGATCGGGTAGGTCATCAGGTGTTCGAGCTGCACCAGCACGTTGAGTTGCGACAATTGATCGTGCGCTTTCAAGCGGTCATCGAGCGGACCTTCCTGTTCGAGCCTAAACGCCGCGTTGTTGGCGTGGCATAGCCATTTATCGAGGTTTGGCGATTTCAGCTTGGCGTTGCGTGAGAACACGGCCTTCATCGCGCCGCACTCGGAATGCCCGCACACGACGATATTCGCGACTTTCAACACCAGCACCGCATATTCGATTGCGCTTGCCTCGGAAAGATCTCCGATAGAGACGCCCTCCGCAGTCGCCGGCGGGATCAGATTGCCCACGTTGCGCATCGTAAAGAGATCGCCGGGATGGGTCGATGCCAGCAGGTCCGGCACGACGCGGCTGTCCGAGCAGGTGATGAAGAGCGCATCGGGAGTCTGCGCGAGCGCCAGTTTGCTGAACTGCTGCGCGTATTGCGGCAGCATCTTCTCCCGGAACTCGACGATGCCCATGATGAGTTTTCGCATGATCGCCTCTCAAACGACCGGCTGCCTTGCCGCCGACGTCTCCGAGCCTCCAAGCCCTTGCGAGTCCGGGATACGCGCCAACGCCAGGTCCTCCGGAAATGGATGCCGCGCGCCGATCTCTCGGTCCAGCAGGGTCAGCTCGACACGCAATGCGTCGTGACGATGCTCCGGCAGGCACTGGAGGAGATTCTCTATCGCCGCGCGCTGACGCCGCGCGATCTGGATGCTGCCGGCGCCATACTGACGTATCTCTCGAAAACTGATATGCACGAAATCTTCCCAGTTCGGCGTTCGAAAGATCACGCACACACGGCCAGACTTATCCCTGATCTCTTCGGTGTACAAAGACCGTTTTCCGACTACGCGCAATAGCCGCTGTAGTTGATCGATGGCCAGCACGGCCGTTGTGGGATCGTTGATCGCGGCCGATAACGCCTTGAGTGCAATATCAACAAGGATGCGGAACGCGAACATCGGATCCTGTTCCATCGTGCGTTCGGTCCCAAAGGCGACCAGTGTACGCAGCCGGTCTTCATCGATTGCGCCAGCGTCCCCGTACAGATAAAACAAGGGTTCGTCGACTGCGACGAAATCGCCGACTTGCGGCACGAATTCGATAACCGAGTTCGTGCGCCTCGCCTTGGCGACCAGTCTTTCCAGATTCACGGCCAGAACGATGCCGGATGTACCGCTGTGGCGAACGATGCGATCAGGCACGCCTCGCTTGCGGTCAACGCACGGCGGGGCGATGCGGCCCGTCGCCGGCGCGGGATAAACGCTCTCGATGACCGCGATCCCGTGCTCTCCAACGCGCGCCACGAGGCTCACTGGACGCAGAAATTTCGCCGCATAGTCGATCAGGAAAAGGAATGCGACGACGGAAGCGAATCCGAATAGCGCTGCAATGAATACCTGAAGCTGGTGCACCTCGCTGTCACCCATCCAGCCCAGGGTCCTGTTGGCGAATAGAAGTGTGAAAACGAACAATCCCGAGATGTTGCGGATCACGTTATCGCGCAGCAAGGTCGTCGCGATGATCCGCGGGGTGTATTGACCGCCAGCGACCTGGATCGCGACGAGCAGCGAACCGAAGGTAAATACCAGAAACGCCAGGTCTGCGGAAACGATGTCGCCGACAAGTGACCGCGCGCCAGTCATGGACAGCCCGAAAAGGCCGGTTTTCGGGTCGAGGATGTCGTGTCCGATCAACCACCTTCCCAGCATTTCAGTGAGCGGCTTCACCACCGCATAGATCGCTACTGCGACGAGCGGGACCGTCCACAGGGAAGACCTGAGGTAACTCTTCAAGCTGTACCAGCGGTTCCAGTCCATGTTTGCGCTCTTCCTGCTTCGCGGTTCGCCTTGGACGATGAAATGGAGACTCCTCGGGCACGTGGAGTCTCCCCAACCAATAAGACACGCGACCTTGCGGTCGGTCAATGAGACTTTGGTCCGACAGGCGTTATGAAGATTGCCGCAGGCGAGCGTCGTCTAACGCGCCATCGTGGGGAGTGCGTCTTCGGCGACTGGCGCGCCTGCCTGCACATCTTCGGCAGCGGCGGCGATATCGGACGCCACATGGGCCAGCTTCATCAGACGCGGCTGCAGCAGCAGCGCGACGAGACCGCTCCAGCCCGTCTGATGCGAAGCGCCGACGCCACGTCCGCTGTCGCCGTGAAAGTACTCGTGGAAAAGCACGAGATCAGACGAACGCGGGTCGGCCTGCAATTGCGGATAAGCCGCCATCACCGGCCGCATGCCGTGCTCGTCCTTCAAAAAGAGGGTGGTGACACGCCGTGCGAGACCGTCGGCGATCTCGCTGAGCGAGCACCGGTTGCCTGACCCCGTCGGATACTCGATGCGGAACTCGTCGCCGTAGTAGCGATGGAATTCATACAGCGATTCGATCAGCAGATAGTTGACGGGCATCCACACGGGTCCGCGCCAGTTCGAATTGCCGCCGAATACGCGCGAATCCGATTCGGCCGGCTGATACTCGATGCAGACATGTGCGCCGCCATGATCGAACTCGTACGGTGTACCGCGATGCACGCGTGACAGCGCACGCACGCCGTGATCGGACAGGAATTCGTCTTCGTCGAGCGCGCGGCGCAGCAGCGCCGTCATCCGGTATCCGCGCAGCAGCGACAGAAGCGTGGTATTGCCCTTGCCGGGTTCGGTCCAGCGCGACACCAGTTTGGCCAGATTCGGGCGGTGATCGAGAAACCACGCGAGCCGTTCTCGCAGGCCGGGCAGGTGACCGTATATCCGCTCTTCGAGCACATGCACGGCGAACAGCGGAATCAGACCGACGATCGAGCGAACGCGCATCGGCACACGGGTTCCGTCCGGAAGATGCAGTACGTCATAGAAGAACTCGTCGCGGCCGTCCCACAACCCTGTTCTGCAGCCCTCGCTGCAACCGACGGCTTCCGCGATATACAGGAAATGCTCGAAAAACTTCACCGCGATTTCGACATACGCGTTGTTCGTCATCGCGAGTTCGAGTCCGATCTGCATCAGGTCGAGCGCATACGAGGCCATCCACGCGGTGCCGTCGGCCTGGTCGATGCGCCCGCCCGTCGGCAGCGGGGAAGAGCGGTCGAAGATCCCGACGTTGTCGAGCCCGAGAAAGCCGCCCTGGAAGATGTTGCGATCTTCCGCATCCTTGCGGTTGACCCACCACGAAAAGTTCAGCAGCAGCTTGTGGAACATCACTTCGAGAAACTGGTGGTCACCGACGCCCGTGACTTCACGGTCGAGTTCGTACACGCGCCAGGTCGCCCATGCATGAACGGGCGGGTTCGCGTCGCCGAAAGCCCATTCGTAGGCGGGTAACTGCCCGTTCGGATGCATGTACCGTTCTTTCACGAGCAGCAGCAACTGTTTCTTCGCGAAGTCGGGATCGATCATCGCGAACGCGGCGGCATGAAACGCGAGATCCCACGACGCGTACCACGGGTACTCCCACTTGTCCGGCATCGAGACGACATCGCCGTTGCACATATGCCGCCAGTCGGCGTTGCGGCCGTGCCGGCGTCCTTTCGGCGGCTTCGGCTGACCGGGGTCGCCGTCGTGCCAGCGCGTCACGTCGAACTGGTAGTACTGCTTCGTCCATAGCATGCCGGCGAGCGCCTGGCGTTGCACGAGCCGTGCATCGGCGTCGGCGATATCGTGCTGGAGCGCCGCGTAGAACTCATCGGCCTCCGCGATCCGGCGCGCGAACAGCGCTTCGAAGTCGAGCGGCGCGTCGTCGCGCGTGATGCCCGGCAGTGCCGCCGGACGCCAGCGCAGATACAGCACCGCGCGTTCGTGCGGCGCGAGCGACAGCGCCACATGCGCGGCGGCGCGGGTGCCCGCGTCGCGGCGTATCGCCTGCTCGTCGCCATCGACGAGGTAATCGTTGAAGCCATCCTTGAACGGGCCCGCGCCGGCGATGCCGAAAATGCGGCGCACATTAGTTTCGTTTTCGCAGAACAGCCATTCGATCGGCTGCTGCGCCGAGGCCGTGACGATCATCGTGCCCAGCGCGGGATTGTGCGCGATCACCCGCGCGCCTTCGGCGGACTCCGTCTCGAGCGTCAGCGACGGCCTGCCGGGCTTGCCTGACCACGCCCAGCGGTTGCGCGCCCAGAAGAGCGGCAGCACATGCAGTGGCGCGTGCTGATCCGCGCGATTTTCGACGCTGATGCGCATCACGATGTCGTCGGGTGTGTGCTTCGCGTACTCGACCCAGACGTCGAAATAGCGATCGTTGTCGAACACGCCGGTATCGAGGATTTCGTATTCGGGCTGATCGGCGCCGCGCCGGCCGTTTTCGTCGATCAGGTCCTGATACGGATACGCATCGTGCGGGTACTTGTAGAGCATCTTCATGTACGAGTGCGTCGGCGTGCCATCGACATAAAAGTAAAGCTCTTTCACGTCCTCGCCGTGATTGCCCTGCGCATTGGTCAAGCCAAACAGCCGTTCCTTCAGGATGGCGTCGCGCCCGTTCCAGAGCGCGAGCGACACGCACCAGTCGAGTGGGTCGTTGCCGAATCCGGCAATGCCGTCCTCGCCCCAGCGGTACATGCGGCTGCGCGCCTGATCGTGGGGGAAATACTCCCAGGCGGTGCCGTAGTCGCTGTAGTCCTCGCGAACCGTGCCCCACTGCCGGTCGCTCAGATAAGGTCCCCAGCGGCGCCAGCAATCGAGGTCCGGGCCATGCAGACGGCTTCCTTCCTTCGAACGGAGCAAATCGTTTGCGCGTAGCGATGACATGTGACCTCCCAATCCGGGATCGACTGCCGAACACGTTTGGTGCGTGAATCCACGCCGGTGCTGTGGCGCATGCGCCGCCCGGCGGTACTTGGATGATAGGCGCCGTTTGGCGTTATTGAGTTCGGCTCCGAAGCAGTGAGGGGCAGACTACGAACGCCATCGGGTATCCATCTAGATGCACGTTTTGTCCGGGCAAACGTCGTCTCTGTCCATTGAGGCGAACGCGGCCCAGGCTCTAAATTGGCGCCATTAAGCCCACCTGGCGCTTGCGAGAGAAACAAGATTACCTCGCGCGCCACCCGCCCGAACATACCGACAGCGAAGCGGACTGATCGGGCGGCTCTAGAGGAGACACCGGCATGGCCCACCAGATAACCCTCCGTTTTGAGGACGGAGTGACCCGCTTCATCCACTGCGAGGAGGGCGAGCGCGTCACCGATGCCGCCATCCGCGCCAGGATCAATATCCCGCTCGATTGCCGTGATGGCGTGTGCGGCACCTGCAAGGCGGTCTGCGAGTCCGGTGAGTACGTTCTGGGCGACTGCGTGGAAGATGCGCTGAGCCCGGACGAGGTGAGCGCCCGCAAGGTTCTCACCTGCCAGATGAGCCCGCGCTCCGACTGCGTGATCCAGATCGCCACGAACTCCGATGTCTCGGGAACCGGCCCGTCCTCCCACAAGGGGCGGATCGTCGCCTGCCAACGAGCGTCGGACACTACGATCGCCTTCTCGGTCGAGCTCGAGAACCGCGCGGATCTCAGTTTTCTTCCCGGGCAGTACGTCAATGTCCAGGTGCCCGGCACCGATCAGACCCGGTCCTATTCGTTCAGCTCGGGGCCGTCCGAGCCGCACGTGTCGTTCCTTGTGCGCAATGTGCGTCAAGGGGTGATGTCGAGCTGGCTCTGCGAAACCGCCAAAGTCGGCGACGCGATCGAATTTCGCGGCCCGATGGGAAGCTTCTATCTGCGCGCCATCGAGCGGCCGGTGCTGTTTCTGGCGGGTGGCACGGGTCTCGCGCCGTTCCTGTCGATGCTCGACAAGATCGTGGAGGACGGCGGCAGTCCGTATCCCATCCACATGATCCTCGGTGTGAACACCGATGAGGATCTGGTCGGCATCGACCGGCTCGAAACCTATGCGCAGCGCCTGCCGAACTTCACGTATGCCTGCACCGTTTCCAACCCTGACAGTGCCTATCCCAACAGGGGCTATGTGACCCACCACATCAGCGCGTCGCAGCTCAATGGTGGCGAAGCGGATGTCTATCTCTGCGGCCCGCCGCCGATGGTCGATGCGGTGCGCGATTTTCTGTCGTCAGAGGGGCTGACGCCGCGCAATTTCTACTATGAGAAGTTCGCCGGCACGGGCCTCGTGGTCCAGACCGGCGAGGAGCGCATCGCTCCTGTCGATGTCGATGAAGCGTTCGACCTGCGCATGGCGCTCGAACTGGGGGCGGCTCAACTGACGATGGGCCGGCTGTCGAGCGAGCAACTGATCACCTTCCGCCAGCTCGCCGAGGCGACCGCGCCGTTCGTGCGCGGGCGGCACTTTACCGACGTGCCACGCTACATCGAGGCGAACCACGCGTTCCACTTGTTCACGATCGAAGCTTCCGGGAACGCGCAGTTGATCGCGCTCTACCGGCAGCTGGCCGTGCAGGACTACATCGCTCGCGCGCTGACCGACCAGATCGAGATCGTCGGCGATATCGTCCAGCAGCATCGGGACATCGTCGCCGCCTTCGAACTGGGCGACCTGAACGCGGCGCGGGACGTGATTGCGCTGCATGCGCTCCATTCCAAGGCCACGATGAGCCGGGCGCTGGAGCGCATGGCGACGGGCAAGACGGCACCGGCTGCCGCAGCGGCTCCCGCTCTCCCGCCTGCCGTGCCGCAAAGCGCGCCGCAGGTGTGTCCATTCTCGGGCAGCACGCTTCCGGCTTATTCACACGAGCTGGACTGGCCCGAGGGGCTGGAACCATTCAAGGTGGTCGATGACGGCTCGCAAGGCGACCCTTACGAGCACTACCGCTGGATGCGGGAGCATGCGCCGGTGCTGCGTTGCCAATCGGCGACTTCAGACGTGTGGTTCCTGTCGCGCTATGACGATGTCTACCAGGCGATCCGCAATCCGAAGCTGTTTTCCTCCGAGGTCGTCAGCCCGCCGCCGCTGACGTTCCTGACGCTGTTCGATGCGCCCGCGCATTCGCGCTTGCGCAAGGTCGTCCAGCCGTCGTTCCTGCCGCTGGCGCTCGATCCCTTTATCGATCAGATCGCGCAAAGGGCGGAGGATTTGCTCGATGTGATGATCGCCAAGGGCGGCGGTGACGTCGTCGACGATTTCGCGATCCCGCTCAGCATCTCGACGATCTCCGCGATGATCGACGTGCCGAACGAGGATGAGGAAAAAATGAAGTTCTGGTCGGACGAGACCTTTAGCTATTTCGGGCGCCTGGCCCGCAATGCGCCGGGGACCGGCACCGACGAGCAGAGCGCGCAGGCCTTCTTCGCTTACCTGAAGGAAGCGATGGAGCGGCTCGCTTTGACCGACAGCCAGTCGATCGGCGGACATATCGCGCGCATGTGGAAAGACGGGCTGCTTTCGGAAAAGGAAGCGAAGGAGCTGTGCGCGTTCGTGTTCATCGCCGGGCACGACACGACGACCATCCTCGTTGCCAACGCGTTTCGCATGTTCGCCGAACAGCCGAACCTGCTGGCACGTATCCGCGAAAACCCCGCCGACGCCGAGCGTTACGTCGAGGAGGTGGCGCGCTACCGTGGCACCGTCCAGCGCGTGAGCCGCATCACCACCGAGGCGACCACCGTCGCGGGCGTCGATCTGCCGAAGGGCGCGGTGGTGCGATTGCTGCTGTCGGCCGCGAACCGCGACAGCCGCAAGTTTGCCGATGGCGAGACCTTCGACATCGACCGCGATTCCAGCGGTCATCTGGGCTTCGGCAACGGCATGCACAAATGCCTCGGTGCGCCGCTCGCCAAGCTGGAGACGCTGATCGCGACGAAGGCTCTGGCCCGCAAGATCGGCGAGATTGCGCTCGATCCGGCAAGGCCGATCCAGTATGTGCGGGGCAACAATCTGACCAACTCCGGGCCCGAGCATCTGTTCGTGAAGCTGGGGGCGTTGTCGGCCTGAAGCGGATCAAGGGGCGAGAGCGAGTCAGTTCGCTCTTGCCTTTTCAGGCGGCAAGGATCGGTCGTGCGCTGCGGAGCGGTATTCGGTTGGCCGCAGTCCCGTCTGCTTGCGGAAGAAGCGTCCGAAATACGCCTCGTCCTGGAAGCCCAGTTCGCTGGCGATCTGCTTCACGCTGAGCGTCGAATAGCCGAGCAGCCGCTTGGCCTCATGGATCGAGCGTGCATCGATCGCCTCGATGGCCGAGACCCCGAACGTAGCGCGGCAGATCCGCGAAAGTTGGCCGGTGGTGACGCCCATCTCGCCGGCATAGCTGGCGACCGGGCGCCGCTCACGGCAATGGCGGTCGAGCAGGGCGCGGAACCGCTCGATTCGCGCGGCCATCGTGCGCTGCTCGGAACTGGCTGAGAGCCGGGCGCTCTCGCTGAGACGCCCGATCTTGACGAACAGGGTGATAGTGAGTGCGGCGCCCGCGGTGAACTGCCAGCGCTCGTGGCTCTCCGCCTCGTGCCCGATCGACTGGAACAGCGTGTCCAGAGATGTGCCGCGCTCCACGGCGGGATCGATCGACAACACCGTCGGCGTGCGGATGAATTCGAGCAGCTCGGGCGCGGCCGTCATCGCTAGCGATTCCAGCGCGGACTGCGCGGCGGTGATCACGTGACCGTCGACGTCGCTGCGGAAGTGAAAGCCGTGGACCGAGCGCGCCGGCACGACCACGAGGCATGGCGCCTGGACGGCCCAGGTTTTGCCGTCGATGAAAGTCTCGCCGCCGCCGGCGGTCACGTAGAGCACCTGGATCAGCGCATCGTGGACGTGCGGTTCGATGTCGAAATCGAAACGCCCGGCACGCAGCGGAATGCGCTCGTAATGGACCATGTCGACCCAAGGCTGGTCGGCTTCCGCGCCATAGAGCGCGAAATGCAGCACGGTCCGGCGGCGCTGCTGGTCAGAGGCCATGATGCACGTTATGTCCTGCTCTATGTCGACTCTGTCCATTGTTCCACAGGCGCTCGGGGCGTTCAATGTCGATACGGATATCAGGAAGCGTAATCGCATACATATTTCAGGAAGGTAATTACATGAGACAGGAACTTGAAAATCGCGCAGCGGCCTCGACCCCGTACGCGCTGAACTTGAACGGAAAGGTCTGCGTGGTGACGGGTGCCGGCAGTGGCATTGGTGCCGGCATCGCGCGCGCGTTCGCCGCTGTCGGCGCACACGTCGCGCTCGTGGATCGGAACCTTGCCGGTGCTGAAGCTGTCGCCGCCGAACTTCGGAAGGCCGGTGCGGTGGCGCAAGCGATCGGCTGCGACGTGTCGGACGAAGCCTCGGTTGCCGCTGCTGCCGACAAGGTTCGCGCGGAGCTCGGGCCGGTCGGCGCGCTCGTCAACAATGCAGGGCTGCTGCGCGCCGGAGCGCTGGAGACGGTCTCGATCGAGGACTGGAACCAGGCCATCGCCGTCAATCTGACCGGCTATCTGCTGTGTGCCCGGGCTTTCGGGCGCGACATGCTGGCGGCGGGCAAAGGCAGTATCGTCCACGTTGCGTCGATTGCGTCGCTCAATCCGCAGACCAATAGCGGTTCCTATAGCCCGAGCAAAGCGGGCGTGCTGCTGCTGTCGCGGCAGTTGGCGGCGGAGTGGGGCCCACGCGGCGTGCGCAGCAACTGTGTGCTGCCCGGCATGATCCGCACCGCGCTGTCCGCGAAGTTCTACGAGGAGCCCGGCTTCGAGGCTCGCCGCGCCGCCGCCACCGCGAGCCGCCGCATCGGCGAGCCGGAAGACCTCGCCGGCCCGGCGCTGTTCCTCGCCTCTGATATGGCTGCCTACGTCAATGGCGCGGAGGTGCTCGTCGACGGCGGGCTCGATTGCATGCTGATGGACATGGTTCCGCGCCCCGGTTTCAACGCTACTGCGGCCGCGTGAGCGCCGTCACACCACAACGACAAGGAGATTGGATATGACCAAGGAGATCACCTGCGATCTGGTCGTGGTCGGATCGGGCGCCGCGGGCCTCGCCACTGCGATCACGGCACGCAAGCGCGGCCTCGATGTCATCGTGCTCGAGAAGGAGCCCGTGTTCGGTGGTACGACCGCGCTGTCGGGCGGCGTCTTATGGATTCCGCTGAGCAAATACGGCCGACAGCAGAACCCGGCTGACACCGTCGAGCGCGTGCGCGAATACATGATGAGCGAGACGGGCAATAACTACGATGCCGCCGCGGTCGAGTGCTTTGTCGAGAACGGGCCGAAAATGGTCGAGTTCTTCGAGCGCGAGACCGAGATGAAGTTCGTGCCCACGCTCTATCCGGACTATCACCCGGACGCGCCCGGCGGCGTCGACATCGGTCGCTCGATCCTCGCCGCGCCATATGACATTCGCGGGCTGGGCAAGGACATGCGCCGCCTCAAGCAGCCGCTCGAGACGATCACGTTCATGGGGATGATGTTCAATTCCTCGAACGCGGACCTCAAGCACTTCTTCCGCGCGACCAAGTCCATCGTTTCGTTCATGTATGTGGCCCGCCGTCTGGCTACGCACATCAAGGAGCTGGCGCTCTACCGGCGGGGCATCAACGTCACGAGCGGCAACGCGCTCGCCGCGAGACTCGCGAAGTCGGCGCTGGCGATCGACATTCCGATCCTCACTTCGACGCCTGTGAAGGAACTGCTGAGCAAGAGCGGCAAGGTGATCGGCGTGCGCGCGAGCGCAGCGGACGGTGAGCTTCGAATCACCGCCCGGCACGGCGTCGTGCTGGCTTGTGGCGGCTTCCCGCACGATCTCAAGCGCATTGCGCAGGTCTATCCGCATGTGAAGCGTGGCGGTGAGCATCTGTCGCCCACGCCCGTCGGCAATACCGGCGACGGGTTGACGATGGCGGAGAAGGTGGGCGGTGCCGTGAAGCTCGGCTTCGACGATGCGGCGGCCTGGATGCCTGTCTCGAAGGTGCCGTTTGGCAAGGGCCGCACTGGCGTGTTCCCGCATCTGCTCGACCGGTATAAGCCCGGGGTGATCGGCGTACTGCGCAACGGTCAGCGCTTCACCAATGAATCGAACTCCTACCACGACGTTGGCGCCGCGTTGATGCGCGCCTGCGAGGGTGAACGGGAGACGGCGATGTGGCTGATCTGCGATAAGGTGGCGCTCGGCAAATATGGTCTGGGCTATGCGAAGCCCGCGCCGATGCCGGTGGGGCCGTTGCTGCGCAAAGGCTATCTGATCAAGGGCGACACGATCGGCGAGCTGGCGCGCAATTGCGGCATCGCTCCCGATACGCTCGAAATGACGGTCCATGCCTACAATCGCGATGCCGAGCGCGGAGAAGACCCGGCGTTCCAACGCGGCCGCACCTCGTTCAACCGCTATCTCGCCGATCCGGACCACAAGCCCAATCCTTGCGTGGCGCCTATAGCGACCGGCCCCTTCTATGCGGTGAAGGTGGTGATGGGCGATCTGGGCACGTTCGACGGCCTCAAGACGAGCGTCACGGGCGAGGTGCTGCGGGCCGACGGCAGCGAGATCGAGGGCCTTTACGCGGTCGGCAATGACCGGCGCAGCGTGATGGGCGGCAACTACCCGGGCGCCGGTATCACCCACGGGCCGAATATGACGTTCGGGTTCGTCACCGGAAATGCGATCGCCACCAAAGCGATGACTCGCAACGAGAAGGCATACGCATGAATACCCAACCAATGTTTCTGGCCAAGCCCCTCGTCGATTTCCGGGTCTACACGATCGCGCTACGCAAGATGCCCGAGTTTCTCGACGTGTTCGACAGGCTCGCGATGCCAATCCTGCTCGAGACGCTTGGACATCCGCTCGGTTTTTGGACGAGTATGGTCGGACCGCAGAACCAGTTCACTCACCTGTGGGGGTATGACGATCTGGCCGACTACGAACGACGGTGCCTGGCACGCGATACGCACCCGGACTTCCCCGCCTATCTGAAGGCATCCGGCCATCTGATCACGGCACAGGAGACACGGCTCATTCGGGCCACCGCGCTGGATAGCGTCGCAAAGTAATCCGAAGCATTCGGCCGAAGCGGGCTCCATCGCGGAGCCCGCGTGCTTCTTTGACCGAAGAGGCGGCTCAGGTCCGGTTGGCCCACAGATCGTCAATTGCGCGGACCGCCAGCAAGTAGCCGTCGGCCAGCGCGAGGCAGTTCTGTTCGATGTCCTTCAGCGTCGTGCTGCCGTAAAGATGCGGCTCCTGCACTGACACGCACTACGCAGAAAAATTTCGCACCTTATCCCCGCTTTCCGTGTCAAACGATAAGCCGCCCGAATTGCCGTTCAGGGCGCCGGCACTTCCGCGCCTACAGGCACGGGTTGTGCACGTGATCTCCTGCACGCATTCCACATCGGAAGAATAAGGAGGGCGGTCATGACCACGACTGCCAGTTTTCACATCGGGTATACGCGATATCTCGGTCCCGAAGGCGAGCCCGTACAGCCATTGCCGGCCTTTGCGCGGGAACCCGAGGCGCTGATCTCCCTCTATCGCGCGATGGTGCTGACCCGCGCATTCGATACCAAAGCGGTCGCGCTGCAGCGCACTGGCAAGCTCGGCACGTTTGCTTCGTCGGTGGGGCAGGAGGCGATCGGAGTGGGCGTCGCGAGCGCGATGCAGGCCGATGACGTGCTGTTTCCTTCGTATCGCGATCATGCGGCGCAATTGCTGCGCGGCGTCACGATGACGGAAAGCCTCTTGTATTGGGGCGGTGACGAACGCGGCAGCGACTTCAGCGTACCGCGGCTCGACTTTCCAAATTGCGTTCCCATCGGCACACAGGTGTGTCATGCCGCCGGCGCGGCCTACGCGTTCAAGTTGCGCGGCGAACCGCGCGTCGCCGTGACGATTTGCGGCGATGGCAGCACATCGAAGGGCGACTTCTACGAAGCGATGAACATGGCGGGCGTCTGGCAGGCGCCGCTCGTGCTCGTCGTCAACAACAACCAGTGGGCGATTTCGGTGCCGCGCAGCACGCAGAGCGCGGCGCAAACGCTCGCGCAGAAGGCAATCGCGGCGGGCATCGACGGTTTGCAGGTCGACGGCAACGATGTCATCGCCGTGCATCAGGTGATGCATGCGGCGCTCGCGAAAGCGCGCCGAGGCGATGGCCCGACGCTGATCGAAGCGCTCAGCTATCGACTCGGCGATCACACGACGGCCGACGATGCAACGCGTTATCGCGACCCGGATGAGATTCGGAAGCAATGGGAATACGAGCCGCTGCTGCGTTTGCGCAAGTATCTGATGCGGATGAACTCCTGGGACAAAGCGCAGGACGAGCACCTCGGCCGGGCGTGTCACGCGCAGGTCGAGGCAGCCGTCGAGGCGTATCTGGCTGTGCCGCCCCCCGATACCTCGGCGATGTTCGATCACTTGTACGAGACGCTGCCGCATGCCATGCGTGAGCAACTGGAAAACGCGCAGCGATTCGCACCGATAGCGGGCAATGGTCGGCATGGTCAGAACGGAGGCAACGGCCATGGCTGATCTGAACATGATCGATGCGATCAATCTGGCGCTCGCATACGAACTCGAACACGATCCCGCCGTCGTGCTGCTCGGCGAGGACATCGGCGTGAACGGCGGCGTGTTTCGCGCGACGGCCGGCTTGCAGGCACGCTTCGGCGCGCAGCGCGTGCTCGACACGCCGCTCGCCGAGTCAGCGATCGCGGGCACCGCGATCGGCATGGCAGCGATGGGACTGAAGCCCGTCGCCGAGATCCAGTTCAGCGGGTTTCTGTATCCGGCGATCGATCACGTGCTCAATCATGCGTCGCGTCTGCGCCATCGGACTCGCGGACGCCTCACCTGTCCGCTGGTGATCCGCGCGCCGTGCGGCGCAGGCATCCATGCCCCGGAGCATCACTCGGAAAACCCCGAAGCCCTGTTCGCGCACATTCCTGGCTTGCGCGTCGTCACGCCTTCGTCGCCGGCGCGCGCGTACGGGTTGTTGCTGGCCGCGATTCGCGATCCCGACCCGGTGATCTTCTTCGAGCCGACCCGCCTTTATCGGCTGTTCCGGCAGACAGTGGAAGACAACGGCGAAGGGCTGCCGCTCGACACCTGCTTTACGCTGCGCGACGGCTCGGATGTGACGCTGGTGTGCTGGGGCGGTGCCGTGCAGGACGCACAGGGCGCCGCCGATCTGCTCGCGCAGGAAGGCGTGATGGCCGAAGTGATCGACGTCGCGACGCTCAAGCCGATCGACATGAACACGATCCTGGCCTCGGTGGCGAAGACGGGCCGCTGCGTGATCGTGCACGAGGGTTCGCGCACGGGCGGCATCGGCGCGGAGATCGCCGCCAATATCGCCGAGCGCGGGCTTTATTCGCTGCTCGCGCCTGTGCAGCGCGTGACCGGCTATGACGTGGTAGTGCCGCTGTACCGGCTCGAGAATCAATACATGCCGGGTGCCTCGCGCATCGTCGCGGCGGTGCGGCAAGCTATGGAGGCGTCGTAAAGCCATGAAAATCTTCAAACTGCCGGACCTCGGTGAAGGCTTGCAGGAAGCGGAAATCGTCGAATGGCATGTGAAAGATGGCGACGAAGTACGCGCGGATCAACCGTTGCTGTCGGTCGAAACGGCGAAGGCGATCGTCGAGATTCCGTCGCCGCAATCCGGCCGCATCACGAAGCTGTTCGGACGGACGGGCGATATCGTGCACCTGGGCGCGCCGCTCGTCGCGTTCGAGGGCGAGACCGATGATGCAGACGCGGGCACTGTCGTCGGCCATATGGAAGTTGGCCAGCATGTCGTGCAGGAGGCGCCTGCGTCGCCTGGCACGGGCGGTGGCGTCAGCGCGGCCGGTGGTGTGATCAAGGCGATTCCGGCGGCGCGCGCGCTTGCGCGCAAACTGGATGTCGATCTCTCGATGGTGACGCCGTCCGGCCCGGAAGGCGTGATCACGGCGGCTGACGTGCAGCGCGTCGCGAAGATACTTGGCGAAGTCGGTCCGGCCGAAGTGCTGCGCGGCGTGCGGCGTGCGATGGCGCACAACATGGCGCGCGCGCAAAGCGAAGTGGCCGCCGCGACCGTGATCGACGACGCCGATATTCATGCGTGGCCGCCGCACACCGACGTGACGATCCGCCTGATCCGGGCGCTGGTCGCGGGCTGCCGCGCCGAGCCGCCACTGAACGCATGGTTCGACGGACATACGGGGCGACGCCACGTCCTTGAGAAGATCGATCTCGGCATTGCCGTCGATCTGCCCGATGGGCTTTTCGTGCCGGTGCTGCGCGACGTCGCGCATCGCGATGCGGCGGATCTGCGCGGCGGTCTCGACCGGATGCGCGCCGATATCCGCGCGCGCAAGATTCCGCCGGAAGAAATGCGCGGCAACACGATCACGCTGTCGAACTTCGGAATGATTTCGGGGAAGTACGCAGCGCCGATCGTCGTGCCGCCCACCGTCGCGATTCTCGGCGCGGGGCGCATCCATGAACAGGTGGTCGCGGCAGACGGTGCGCCTGCCGTGCACCGGATCTTGCCGCTCAGTCTGACGTTCGATCATCGCGTCGTGACAGGCGGCGAGGCGGCGCGCTTCCTGGCGGCGACGATCGCGGATCTGCAGAACGCGTGGTAGCGGTTGGCGTGTGCCTGGCGTGATTCGCCAGCATCGTATCGCTAAGAGCGCGAGCCTCGCGGTCGATGCACACGAGGGCAACGCTCTCCGACTCGTATGTAACCGGATCGGCGAAATCACCGGTGAGGTGTTGTTTTCGTGTCCTTCTGCGTAACGACCACGTGACGTGATAGGTCAGCGCAATTCGATCGGACAAACGGGCCGTGCGTGGCTCCATGTGTGCTTCGATAACGAATCCGCGATAGCGCCCGACGATGTGACGTTTCATCGATTGATGAACGGTCAGGCCGCCAGGCGGCCTATCCCCATTTCCGGACGGCGCAGGCCCGGCGGGAACACGTGCCATGTGCCGTCGGCATGGCGAAAGAAGAAGAGTGAAAACGTCCCGGACGGCCGATCGATCTGAATGCGCACGCGGCATGTTTCACCCGAGCGGGAGCGGTCCAGCAGACGCACGCACGCCCCGCGGCCCCGTGTCGGGCCAACGAGTTTTTCGACCTCCGAACGCAGTGACCGATTGCCCGCCATGATTTTCCCTTCGATAGACGATGAGTCGATGCTATGGAGATCGGTGCGTGCGTCCAATCGGCGCCGGCGGAATGTCGTCTCAGGAAGCACTGATTTCAGCCGTCAGGATTTCCTGAATCAGAACCAGCACGCGGAAACTCGTTGCGGGGCAAGGAGACGTCCACGGCGTCGCCCTCGGCGGTGTCGTCGATGAAGCTCATCGAACCGCCGCGTCCGTTGCTGTCACGCTTGACCGCGATGACGTAGCGATCGCGCTCCTGCAAGTCGTGTTGAGCGAGGGAGCAGTATGCCGTGGCCAGCCGAGTCAGGAATATTCGATCTGCGAGGCGCTGGTGTTCGAGCCAGCTAGTCTCGAAAGACGGAAGGATTTAAGCCACGCTGATGATGGAATGCTGGGAAATTCGCGGCGTTCCATGTTTGACGGCTATCATAGAACTCTTGATAAAGCCGGATTGAACGGACATGACAGCCCCTGTATTGAAAGATGTCGAAGCCCCTGTGCGGGAGAGTGACAACAGCCTTGTGTGGTCAGACGCACGGCTCCTCGGCTTCACGCCGATGGATGACGTGCATAAGGAATTCTATGAAGTCGCGCTACGGCTCGTGACCTGCACCGATGCGAGCGCCCTTGCCGCGATCGAGGAATTCGAGAAGCATGCGGTCAGCCATTTCGAGCAGGAAGACGAATGGATGCGCACCACCAACTTTCCCCCGCGCGACTGCCACATCGAAGAGCACGAAGCCGTGCTGAAGTCAGTCCGCGACGTTAAAGCAGCGGTCGAAGCGGGGCAGGCCGGTTGCGCGCTGGTGCATGACATCGGCATGCATCTGTACAACTGGTTTCCCGGACACGCCGACTACCTGGATTCGGCGCTTGCCGCATGGATGACCAAACAGACGATGGGTGGAAAACCTGTTGTCTTGAGGCGGACGATTTGAAGTTTGCCGTTTCGACCGTCGAAATACACTGGACCTCATAAGTTGTAGCCAGCAGGCTGCTGGCTCAACCCGTGTCGCGTGGCTCGGCTCGCGTCAACGCATCGTCGCTTGCGGGCGTCGCGACTGAAATCGCCGCCGACGATATCCCCCGTTCAACTACCCGACTCGCGCAGCACGATGTCGCCCAATTCGGCGAGGCGGGCCGCGTCGACGCGCACGCTCGGGCACGAGATGCCCATCGCGGCGATCATCTCGTCGTGCCCGTCGTAGATGGGGCGAGCCACGCAGCGGATGCCATCGGTGAATTCCTCGTCATCGATGGCATAGCCGCGCTGGCGCGTTAGTTCCAACTCCTGCGCGAGAGCCAGCTCCGAGGTCAGGGTGCGCAACGTGTACGTGGCCAATTCGGCCGGCGTTTCGGCATGGCCGAAGGCCAGGAACGCTTTGCCGAGCGCCGTGCAGTGCAGCGGCGACAGCGCGCCGATCGGATGATCGACCTTGAGCGGCAAGGTCGAGTCGACCTTGTCGATATACCAGACGCGCGAGCCGACCAGCACCGCCAGATGCGTGCATTCCCCGGTGGACGCGGCGAGTCTTTCCAGCGCCGGGCGCCATGCTTCCTTGATCGCGACGACTTCCTCCAGCGTGCGTTGTACCGGCTTGCCCGGCTGACTGCCGTTCGAGGCCAGATAGCGCCGGTTGGAATCCTGCGCCGCATAGCCGGCGGCAACCAGCGTCTTCAGAAGATGGGCGGCCATGGATTTGTCCATCTCGAGTTCGCTCGCGAGTTCCGTTAGCCGGACGGGGCCGTGATGAGTCCGCAGATACGTCAGTGCTTCGAGGCCGCGAGTCAGGGACTGGAGCAGTCGCATGAAATATCCCTCCACACCAATAAAAGTTTTCGTGTGCAAAACATTAAAAAGTTTTACATAGGAAAACTCTAGCCGAAAAATCACTCAACGTAGGGAATTACACGGATTTTTTTACGCTAGATGTGAAGTGATGTTGTGCCTATGCAAATTCAGTACTGGTGAATTGGGTCGGTCTGTCGGGTGAGTTCAGTTTTTAATCCAAGTTGTTTTGCATGCGTCAACTTTACGGAGGCAGGCATGTTGGGGAGACACGGAGTAAAGCGTCGCGCGCTTGTGCTGGCTGCACTACTGGCCTCGGCCGCGGGATTCACGACCCCGGCCTTCGCGGATTCGGGCGAAGTGTCGATCAGCGACTATTTCACCGGCGACATGGGGGAGAAGGCGTTCAACGAACAACTCGCCAAATTCACCACGGCGACCGGGATCGCAATCAAGCAAAGCCCGGTGGGACACGAGGATTTCAAGTCGGTGATCCTGGTACGCGCGGCCGGGCATAGCCTGCCCGACGTATTCAGTTTCTGGGCGGGCGCCAAGACGCAATTCATCGCCGATTCGAAGAGCCTGCGTCCGATCGACGGCATGTGGAAGTCCGCGGGGCTGGATTCCGTGATCTCCAAACCGATCGCGGCAGCGGCGACGAGCTACAGCGGGCATCGCTATCTGGTGCCGGTCGACTATCACTTCGTCGGGGTTTTCTATAACCCGAAGGTGATGGCCAAGGCGGGCATCACGACGATGCCGACCACGTGGGACGGCTTCCTCGCCATGTGCAAGCAACTCAAGTCGCAAGGCATCACGCCGATTGCGATGGGTTCGAAGAATCGCTGGCCTGCGCAGTTCTGGTTCGACTACATGCTGTTGCGTACCGCGGGGCCGGACTATCGCGCGAAGCTGATGACGGGGCATGCCCGCTACGACGATCCGCAGGTGAGCTCGGTGATGGGCCAATGGAAGTCCATGCTCGATGCGGGCTATTTCAACAATAACGCCAACGCAATCGACTGGACCGATGCCGCCGACAAGGTCGCGAAGGGCGATGCCGCGATGACGCTGATGGGCACGTGGATCACCGGCTACTGGAACAACAACCATCTGGTGGCGGGCAAGGACTATGACGTTGCGGTGTTCCCGCAGATGCAGGCAGGTGTGCCGAACGTCGCGCTGGGTCCGGTAGACGGCCTCGTGATTTCCGCCAACTCGAAGAACGTGGCGGGTAGCGAAAAGCTGCTCGACTACATGGTCAGCAACACCGACGTGCAGTCGGCATGGACGTCGTCCCAGGGCGCGCTGTCGGCCAACGTGAAGGTCGATCAGTCCCACTACAGCCCGGTGATGCAGAAAGCCGCCGCCGCGGTCGAGAAGTCCAACAGCTTCGCCTTCAACTATGACCTCGCCACGCCGCCGCCGGTGTCCGAAGTCGGTCTGTCGATGTTCGCGAAGTTCATCGACCAGCCTGGCGATATCAAGGGCCTGCTGAGTCAGACCCAGACGGATGCGCAGGCCGCGTTCAAGAAGCAGTAACACCTCCACGAAGGCGGGTCGCCCGACGGCGGCCCGCCTTGTTTTCCGGTAGAGACGCGAGATGAGGAAACACGATCGGCTATGGCGCGTGGTATTTCTCGCGCTGCCCCTGGGGTTTTTCGGAATACTGGTGGTGGGCCCCCTGCTGTCGTCGTTCTATTACAGCTTTACAGACTGGAATGGCTTTTCGTCCGACTATGATTTTGTCGGGTTGTCCAATTTCACGCGGATTCGCGACGATCATCTGTTTTCGCATGCGGCGCTCAATACCGCGCTCTGGATCGTTGCCGCTATCGCGTTGCCGACGCTGTTGGGCTTAGGTCTGGCGCTGCTGCTCGATTCGAAGGTGCCCGGTTCCCGGGTGTTCAAGAGCATCTTCTATCTGCCGATCTGTCTGTCGGCCGTGATCGTCGGCCAGATCTGGATCTGGATCTATCAGCCCGACTGGGGGCTGCTCAACCTGTTTCTGTCTCACGCGACAAGAACCCCTCACGACTTTGCGTGGCTCGCTAAACCGAATACGGCGCTGTGGTCCGTGATCGTCGCGTGGTCGTGGCAACAGACCGGGCTGTCGATGGTGATCTATCTCGCCGGGCTCACCGCGATTCCCGAAGACTTGCAGGAGGTATGCCATATCGAAGGCGCGAGCCGCTGGCAGCGCATCCGCCTCGTGATTCTGCCGTTGTTGACGCCGTCCACCGTGGTCGCGGTGGCGCTGTCGGTGATCAACTCACTGAAGGGTTTCGACATTCTCTACATCATGACCGGCGGTGGACCGTTCAACAGTTCGGATACGCTGGCCATGCACATGTACAACGAGAGCTTCAAGAAATATCACATGGGCTATGGCAGTGCGATTTCGGTGGTGCTGTTCCTGATCGCCGTGTCGGTGATCGGCCTGTATTTCCGTCAGTTGCGCAAGGTGGACCGCATCTATGGATGAGCGTCTGTATGCCCGCTTCAATCCGGCGAGAGCGGCCACTTTCACGATTCTCGTGGTGCTGGCGGTGCTGTTCCTGTTACCCACTGTCGGCGTCTTGCTGTCGTCGGTGAAGGAGCAGCGCGACATTGCGCTGGGCGATCTCTGGAGCTTGCCAGTGAGGTTGTACCTCGGCAATTTCATCGAAGTGCTGTCGAAGCCCGCGGTACACCAGTATTTCGTGAACACGCTGACCGTCACCGTGCCCGCCACGATCGTCTCGACCGCGCTCGGCGTGCTCGCCGGTTACGTATTCGCGAAGCTGCCTTTTCGCGGCTCGAATGGCCTGTTCCTGGTGCTGGTGTCCGGCATGTTCTTTCCGCCGCAGGTGATTCTGATTCCGCTGTTCCGGCTCTTCAATTTTTTCGGCCTGATCGACACACTGTGGCCGGTCTTCCTCGTGCATACGGCGCTGGGTATTCCGATCTGCTCGCTGCTGATGCGCAACTTCTTCGCAACGGTGCCGAGCACGCTGCGTGAAGCCGCGATCATGGAAGGCGCATCGGAGCCGCGCGTGCTGCTGTCGGTGGTGCTGCCGCTCAGTTTGCCGGCGCTCGCGGTGCTGGCGACGCTGCAGTTCACATGGATCTGGAATGACTTTCTGTGGCCGCTGGTGTTCACGCAATCCGACGACAAACGCACCATCATGCTCGGCATCGTGAATCTGAATGGCCAGTATTCCGTCGCCTGGGGCGTGCAGGGCGCGTTGTCGATTCTGGCGAGCTTGCCGACGCTGCTGGTGTTTCTGTTCTTCCAGCGCTACTTCATCAAGGGCATGACCATGGGCGCGGTAAAAGGGTGATCGAATGGCGCAATTGAGTCTGCAGGGCATACGCAAATCGTTCGCTGGCCATGAGGTCATCCATGGCGTCGATCTGAACATCGCCGACGGCGAGTTCGTGGTGTTCGTCGGCCCGTCGGGCTGCGGCAAATCGACGATGCTGAGAATGATCGCCGGCCTCGAAGACGTGTCGGGCGGGACGATCCACATCGATGGCCGGGATGTGACGCAGGTGCATCCGTCGAAGCGCGAAATAGCGATGGTGTTCCAGTCCTACGCGTTGTTTCCGCACATGACGGTGGCTGAAAACATCGGCTTCGGATTGCGGCTCGCGGGCGTCGACAAGCGCGAGATCAGGCGGCAGGTGGGCGAGGTCGGCAAGACGCTGCAGCTCGATCATCTGCTGGAACGCACGCCGAGAGAATTGTCGGGCGGGCAGCGGCAGCGCGTGGCGATCGGGCGCGCCATCATTCGTCATCCGAAGATCTTTCTGTTCGACGAACCGCTCTCGAATCTCGATGCCGCGTTGCGGGTGCAGATGCGCCTCGAGATCGCGCGACTGCATGCCGGGTTGCGGGCGACGATGGTGTACGTCACGCACGACCAGGTCGAGGCGATGACGCTGGCGGACCGGATCGTCGTGTTCAACGGCGGCAAGATCGAGCAGGTCGGCACGCCGATGGAGCTCTATGAACGGCCCGCGAATCTGTTCGTCGCGCGCTTTATCGGCGCGCCTGCGATGAACGTGCTACCGGCGTCGGCCTGGCCGTATCTAATGAGCCGGGATGATGCCGGTCCGCGCAGCGCGCCGGATGGTGTGGACTGTATCGGTATCCGGCCCGAGCACATCACACTTTGCGCGCGCGGGCAGGCGAGCGTTGGCGGGCGCATCGAACTCGTCGAGCAGCTTGGCGCGGAGACACTGTATTACCTCGGCATCGGCAATGGCCTGCCGACGCTCACGGTGCGCTCGCCGCTCGCGCACGCGGTGCGCCGCGGAGACGAAGTCGGACTGAATGTGGACAGCTCGAAGCTGCATCGCTTCGACCCGGACGGAATCGCGATCGGGAATCACGCCACGCGAAGCGATGAACGCAAACCATCGCCAACAGAGACTATTCAAATAGAGGAAGAAAAATGACGGGATCTCGTTTCCGCGTGGGGATCATCGGTGCGGGTCGCATCTCCGATCTGCACGCCATCGAATACCTGCAAAATCCGCTGGCAGGCATCGTCGGCGTCTGCGACCGGGATGTGGCGCAGGCGCGCAGCAAGCTCGCCGCTTGGGGCATTCCCGACGTCGCGGTCGAGGAGGACGTGGATCGCTTCCTCGCGCGTGAGGACATCGATCTGGTCGAGATTCTGTTGCCGCATCATCTGCATCTGCCGGTGGCGCTGAAAGCGATGGCGGCGGGCAAGATCGTCTCGCTGCAAAAGCCGATGTGCGTCGATCTCGCCGAGGCGGACCAACTCGTGGCGGCCGCCGAGGCCTATGACCGGCCTTTCAAGGTCTTCGAGAATTTCATCTTCTATCCGCCGGTGCTGAAAGCGCGCGAGCTGATCGATCAGGGCGCGATCGGCACACCGCTGTCGATCCGCATCAAGTCGAACCCGGCGCGCAGCGCGACGGCGTGGGAAGTGCCACCGTCCGCATCGGCATGGCGCAGTGAGAAGTCTCACGCGGGCGGCGGGCCGCTCGTATTCGACGACGGACATCACAAGTTCGCGCTCGCCTGGCATTTCATGGGTGATCCGGAAGAGGTGCATGCGTTTATCGGCGATACCGAAGGTCCGGGCGGCATGCGTTTCGATGCACAGTCGATCATCTCGTTCCGGTTTCCCGGCAATCGTGTCGGCAATCTGGAGATCGTCTATTCGCCGGACATGGAACTCGTGACGCGCCACTATGCGCAGGACGATCGCGTCGAGATCACCGGCACGTCGGGTGTGCTCTTCATCAACGGCGGCCATGGACGGCTCGGGGCGACGCCGCCCGTGACCCTGTACCGCGACGGCCAGCTCACGACCTACGACGTGCCGAGCGGGTGGGAGCAGAGCTTCGTGCTGTCGACCCGGCATTTCCTGAATGCGCTGCAAACGGGTGGGGCGCCGGTGCTAACGGCGAGGGAGGCCCGCCAGGTGCTGCGTTTCTCGTCGGCGGCCGAGCAGTCGGCTCGTGAAGGCAAGGCGATTCGCCTGGCATTTTGATCCCGCGAGGCACAACCATGTCTGATCTCGTTACTCCGTCGAAGCAGCTTCCGGTCACGACAGAAAGCCGCGCCGCCTGGTTGCGCGAGGCGGGCGGGCTGAGCGAGGCGTTGGCGGACGGCCTGCTTTCCGATGTCGTCGAACTGCCTTTGGCCGAAGCGCTCGTGCTGGGTTTGATGAAGCAGGGCGTGACCAAGTATCTGGCGATCTTCGGACACGGCAATACCGCGATTGCCGAGATTCTGCGTATCTACGAGGCGCACGGTCTCGTGAAATGCTGGCAGTTCCGCAACGAAGTGGAAATGGCGCACGCGGCCACCGCGCTTTCCTGGGTCTACGGCGAAGTCGCCGCGGTGCTCACGTCGATCGGGCCCGGCGCGTTGCAAGCGCTCGCCGGCTCGCTGGCCGCTGCGTCGAACGGGGTCGGCGTCTACCATCTGTATGGCGACGAGACGACGCACGGCGAGGGCTACAACATGCAGCAGATTCCTCGCCCCGGGCAGGGACTGTTTGGGTCCCTGACAGAACGGATGGGGGCGTCCTATACGTTGCATACGCCCGCTGCATTGCGCGACGCGTTGCGCAATGGCAGTGCGGCCGTGTTTCATCCGTGGCGGCCCGCGCCGTTCTATCTGAATCTGCCGCTGAACACGCAACTGGCGCGGGTGTCGCTGAGACTCGATGCGCTTGCGGCCCGACCCGTTTGGCCGCGTTTGCCGATACCGGACGAGGCGTCCCTGGCCGTGGCTGCGGAGCTGATCGCGGGCGCGGACCGGGTGGCCATCAAGGTCGGCGCCGGTGCGCGTCATGCTGCGGCGGCGGTGCGGCGGCTGGCCGAAGCCAGCGGTGCGGTCGCGGTCCTGAGCCCCGGAACGGTTGGTGTGCTGCCCGACGCCCATCCGCATAACCTGCACGTGGCGGGCTCGAAAGGGTCGATCAGCGGCAACTGGGCCATGCAGGAGGCCGAGCTGCTGATCGTGATCGGCAGCCGCGCGGTGTGCCAGTCGGACTGCTCGGGCATCGGCTGGCCCAAGGTTCGTCATGTGGTCAATATCAACGCCGATCCGACCGACGTCCAGCACTACAACGAAAGCACCGCGTTGCTGGGAGATGCGGCGGCCATCTGCGAGCGGCTGGCGGTGGCGCTGGCCGGTTCGTTGACGCCGGCGAAATCGGCATGGCTCAAAGAGGCCGCGCGCAAGAAAGCCGAGTGGCTGGCCTTGCGCGACGCGCGCGCCGGCGGCCCTCGATGTTTCGATGCGGTCTGGCGGCGCGAGGTGCTGACGCAACCGCAGGCCATCGCCATCGCCGAGCGTTTTTGCCGCGAGATCGGTGCGCTGAAGTTTTTCGATGCCGGCGACGTGCAGGCTAATGGCTTCCAGGTGATCCGCGACGACTTGCCCGGCGAAACGTACACCGAGTCCGGTGCGTCGTATATGGGTTTCGCCGTTTCCGCGCTGCTGTCTCAGGCGATCGCGGGGAAAGGATGCTATGGCGTCGCGTTCACCGGCGACGGCTCGTTCATGATGAATCCGCAGATCCTGATCGACGGTATCGAGCATGGCGTGCACGGCACCATCCTGCTGCTCGACAACCGCCGCATGGCGGCGATCAGCAGCTTGCAGGAAGCGCAGTTCGATACCGATTACCGCACCAACGATTCGGTCGCCGTCGATTATGTGGCGATGGCGGGAGCCGTGGCGGGCGTGATGGCATTGTCGGCGGGCGATACGGAGCGAGGTCTGCGCGATGCGCTCGCGCAGGCGCACGCTCACCCGGGCCTGAGTCTGATTCACGTGCCGGTCTATTACGGTGCGGACCCCGCGGGCGGGATGGGTGCGTATGGCCAGTGGAACGTCGGCCCATGGTCCGACGGCGTGCAGGACGCTTATACGAAGACGCGAATCTGAAAGGGGCGAGCATGTACGAATCTGGTGGCCTGCTAATCGATGGCGCGTGGCGCGGTGCGTCCGACGGCGCATGTATCGAGGTCAGAAGTCCGGCGACGGGCGAGCTGGTTGGCAGCGTGCCGGCAGCGACCGAAGCCGACGAAGCGGCTGCGCTTGCGGCAGCCGGGCGCGGGTTCGCGCTGTGGTCGAAGACGTCGGCGTGGGAGCGGGCCGCGGTGCTGCGCCCTGCAGCGGATCTACTGAGAGCCCGGATTGACACGTACGCGTTCCTGATGAGCGGCGAGACCGGCAAACCATTGCTCGAGGCGCGTGGCGAAATCAATGCGAGCGCGGATCAGTTCGAGTGGTATGCGGAAGAGGCCAAGCGCATCTACGGACACACTATTGCCGGGCGCCATGTCGACGAGCGGCTTGCCGTCGGGTATCAGCCAGTGGGTCCGTGCCTCGCGCTGTCGGCATGGAATTTCCCGATGTTGCTGCCGGCGCGCAAGATCGCCGCGGCGCTGGCGGCCGGCTGTAGCGTGATCGCGCGTCCGGCTTCGGAAGCGCCGGGGAGTTGCATGGCGCTCGGGCAGGTTCTGCTCGATGCGGGCTTGCCGGCCGCGGTGCTTGGCATCCTGACCGGTCACGCCAAACCGATGGTGGCCCGGCTGGTTCAATCCGCGGTGATCCGCAAGGTGTCGCTGACGGGGTCGGTGCCGGTCGGCAAGGAGATCTTGCGGCTCGCCGCCGATCACGTGAAGAAGGTTACGATGGAGTTGGGCGGACATGCACCCGTGATCGTCCATGCCGACGCGGACCCTGTGGAAAGCGCGAAAAAGCTCGCAACGACCAAGTTCCGCAATTGTGGTCAGGTGTGCATCTCGCCGTCGCGTTTCTATGTGCACCGCTCGATTCTGACGCCGTTTGCCGAGACGTTTGCGGCCGTTGCGAGGGAACTCAGGATAGGGGATGGGCGTGACCCCGAAACCACCCTTGGTCCGATGATTCGCGCCCGGGCGGTAGAGAGCGCACTGTCGCTGATCGAGGATGCCCGCGGCCGTGGTGCGCGAGTATTGGCTGGCGGCCAACGGCCGTCATATCTCGAACGAGGACATTTCATCGAGCCGACCGTGCTGGTTGACGTTCCCGACGACGCGAGGATCATGTGCGAGGAGCCGTTTGCACCCGTTGCGCCGATTGCGGCTTTCCACGACGTCGCGGACGTGATCGCGCGCGCCAATGCAACGGAATTTGGTCTGGCGGCCTACGTCTTCACGCACGACTCGGCACTGGCCGCGATGACCGCGGAAGCGCTCGAGGCAGGCATGGTCGGCATCAATGAGACGCTGTTGGCGACGGCCGAGGCGCCCTTCGGTGGTATCAAGGAATCGGGCTTTGGCCGCGAGGGCGGCAGCCTTGGCATACTGGATTACCTGACGCCCAAATACATTCGTCATCGCCTGATCGTAAGGAATGGGACATGAACCAAAAACCGCGTGGCCTGGACAATGGCCTGACGAACTACGGTGATCACGACTTCGCGCGCTATCTGCGCCGGTCGTTTGCCAAATCGATGGGCTACACCGGCGAATCGCTCGACAAGCCGATCGTCGGGATCTGCACGTCGGAGAGTGGTTTCAACAACTGCCATCGCCATTTCCCCGAAATGATCAAGGCGGTCGAACGCGGTGTGCTCGCGGCGGGCGCGTTGCCGGTGGTGTTTCCGGTGATTTCGCTTGGCGAGGTATTCCTTTCGCCGACTTCGCTGGTCTATCGCAATCTGATGGCGATGGCCGTCGAGGAAATGATCCGCGCCCAGCCGATGGATGCGGTGGTAATGCTCGGCGGATGCGACAAAACCGTACCGGCAATGTTGATGGGCGCGATCTCCGCAGGGCGGCCCGCGGCCATGGTGGTGGCCGGTCCGATGATGATCGGACGGCATCGCGGCGAGCGGCTTGGCGCCTGCACGGACTGCCGCCGCTTCTGGTCGAATTTCCGCGCGGGGAAAGTCCCGGAGCAGGAGATCAGGCAGGTGGAGGGGCGTTTGGCCGTCACCGCGGGAACGTGTGCGGTCATGGGCACCGCGTCGACCATGGCGCTGATTGCGGAAACGCTGGGCATGATGCTGCCCGGGTCGGCGGCGATTCCGGCCGTGCATGCGGATCGACTGCGCAATTGCGAGGAGACCGGAGCGCTGGTTGCGCGCATGGCCCTCGATGGCGGACCGAAACCGGCCGAGATCGTGACGCCCGCATCGGTGCGCAACGCGTTGCGTGTGCTGCTGGCGGTCTCTGGCTCGACCAACGCCGTGATTCATCTGGCGGCGATCGCCGGTCGTATCGGACTGAAGATCGATTACGACGAGTTCAACCGGCTGTCGGATGAAACGCCGGTACTCGTGGATCTCAAGCCGGTAGGCAACGGCTACATGGAGGATTTTCATGCGGCAGGCGGGCTGGAGGGTGTTCTGCGCGGCTTGATGCCCCAACTCGATCTGACCTGTCGCGACATCGCCGGGCAGAGCCTCGATGAGCGTTTGAACAAGCCGCTTGCCGATCCGATCGATACGGCCGTGATCCGCTCGACCGAGCAACCGATCAGTGCCGAGGGCGGCCTGATCGTTCTGAACGGTAGTCTCGCCCCCGGCGGCGCGGTGCTGAAGCGCGCCGCCGCGACTCCCGAACTGCTGGAACACGAAGGGCGCGCGGTGGTATTTACCTCACTCGAAGATCTCGCCGCGCGCATCGACGACCCCGATCTTGACGTCCGCGCGGACGACATCCTCGTATTGCAGAACGCCGGGCCGCGCAGTGCTTCAGGCATGCCCGAAGCCGGCTATCTGCCGATTCCGCAGAAACTTGCGCGGGCGGGGGTGAAGGACATGGTGCGGATTTCCGATGCGCGCATGTCGGGCACCGCATACGGGACCATCGTGCTTCACGTGACGCCAGAGGCGGCGCTCGGCGGCCCGCTGGCGCTGGTGCGCAATGGCGACCGGATCCGGCTGTCGGCGCGGGACAAGCGGATCGATCTACTGGTTGACGAGGCCGAGCTGACGCGTCGTGCCAGTGAGCTTCGTCCGGCGGAAGGGATCTATGCGCGCGGTTACCAGCGGCTTTATCACGATCACGTGCTATCCGCCGCGGCAGGGTGCGACTTTGATTTCCTCACGGCATTTCCTGCCGACGAGCTCAAGTAGGCTCATCCGCCCCAGCGGTGTCGTCGAAAATGCGCTCGTCGAATTCGATCGGGAAGGGGGCGTTCCGGCTCAGCGTTCCGGCGTCGGACGCGTTCCGGTACTCGGCAAGACGGGCCGAAACAATGTTTCGAATGTGATTGCCGACTATCGCGGTTTGCCTGGGCCCCAGTGTTTCGAGGCGACCCAGCAGGTCACCGGGGAAGCGAAGCGAAATGTAGGGGGTATCGGGCCCGGCCGGGTTGCGCACTAGCAGCACGTTCAACCGACCGTCCGCCGCAGCCTCTTCGCTGTAGATAGCGTCATCGTGGAAGGAGCGCGATACCGCCTGGGCGACGCGCTCCAGAACACTGCGAGTGATCTGATAGATGGGCATATTCGTCTCCTGATCGGACGCCCGACAATCGTATCACTTTCCCTTTTTCGCGCCTGCACGTAGCGCGTCACTCTCGTACGCGTCGCCGACATCGGGCAAATTTGTTTGAGGCTGCGTTATACTCGATTCCATGGATACGAAACCGACCTCGCTGAAAGTGCACCGTTGGTGGCACGCCTGAATCCGGCGGCCCGTTTCCACACACACGCATATTTGCAAACATGATGCCGCCAGTCCTGGCGGCATTTTCGTTTCTGCGCGCTCGTGGCTGGTGGCATCCAAACCAGGAGCCTCCTGTCCATGACACACACCAACCGCCCCACGATCTTGACCGGTGACCGCACCACCGGCCCGCTTCACCTCGGCCACTATATCGGCTCGCTGCGTGCGCGCGTCCAACTTCAGCATGAGGCGCAGCAGTTCCTGCTTCTTGCTGACACCCAGGCGTTAACCGACAACGTGGGCCGGCATCAGAAGGTTACCCAGAACGTCATCGAAGTAGCGCTCGACTATCTTGCGGTGGGCATCGACCCAGCGAAGTCGACCATCTTCATCCAGTCCCAGGTACCAGAACTGGCCGAGCTGTTTCAGTATCTGCTGAACGTCGTGACGGTCGCGCGCCTCGAGCGAAACCCGACTATCAAGGAAGAGATTCGCCTGCGCGGTTTCGAGCGCGACATCCCGGCGGGCTTCCTCACGTATCCGGTCAGTCAGGCGGCTGATATCACCGCGTTCAAGGCAACCCACGTACCCGTGGGCGATGACCAGCTACCTATGATCGAGCAGACCAACGAATTGGTGCGGCGCTTTAACAGCACCGTCGACCGACCCGTGCTGGTCGAATGCGAGGCGGTGCTGTCACAGGTCACGCGATTACCCGGTATCGATGGCAAAGCCAAGATGAGCAAGTCCCTCGGGAACGCCATCGCACTAGGCGCCACGCCGGACGAAATCACCAAGGCAGTCAACAACATGTACACCGACCAGAACCACTTGCGAATCAGCGATCCTGGTCAGGTGGAAGGCAATGTCGTGTTCGCGTTTCTCGATGCATTCGAGCCGGACGTGCAGAAGGTCGACGAACTGAAATCCCACTATCGGCGGGGTGGACTTGGCGATAGCGTGATCAAGCGCGTGCTGAACGAGCGGCTCCAGTCGCTCATTGAACCGATTCGCACACGCCGTCGCGAGTTGGAGGAAGACCCGGCCGAGGTGCTTGCGATCCTGCGTCGCGGGACGATGCGCGCGCGGGAGGTGGCGGGAGAAACTTTGTCAGAGGTCAAAAGCGCGTTGGGCTTGACGTACTTTCAGCGCTGAACAGAGGGGATCGGCCGTGGCGCGCTCGCCCGCTTCAGATGTTCAACGTAAAAGGCAGCGACGACAAATGCGTGGTGTTCGTGCGGCGTGGAAATCCCGAACATTGCGCGATGATCCTGCATCTGTGCTTCGAGGGTGCCCAGGTTGCGGTGCAAGCTTTTGGCGCGGATCGTGTGGCTACGCAGTTGGAGAATTTAGTCGACGCGATGCAGGACACGCGACGCGCGGCACGTTCCAGGCGTGACGTAAAAGGTGGTCGACATAGTAAAGCCCCTGGTACGAAACGATCCGTCTGACGAAGGCGAGAGCGATCAATTTTCGACGACGGCAGGAATCAGCAATCGCGGTGGCGGATTTCGCAATTGCCGCGTCGGGACACAACCGGCAGCATGACTCACATCATGCATCGCTCTCCGTTGCCGGGGTCGCTTCAATGCTGCATCGCGACGACGGTTCGCCATTTTTTTCATTGGCGGTTTTTGGCTCTGGGTCGATTCAGGTCCTCGAAGAATCGGTTGCTGCCGTAGAAGGCGATGATGAGCTCAACAAATCACGGAATTGTTGCGCCTCAGGAGCCTCAAGGGCATTTTCCGACCTATGGAGATCGTGATGCAAACGCTGTCACACTGGATCGTCGTTCTTACCAATGCGTACATGGAATACACGACGTGCAACTGGAACGCCACGCACGTCTACCGGCGCACGGTTGGATATGAACAGGTGATATGGTGCTGAACGGAAGGCGGGCTTGTTGTTCCTTGCGGTGCGTGACGGTTCTCGTTCAACACTCGCAGTTTGTAAATTACGCCTTTTTCACGTAGGCGTTACACCATCCTTTTGCTTCGACCAGCTTGCCCCCATACGTCGGGCACGGCCCATTCGTGGAACCGGGTTTGCCCTGATACAGTTGGCAATTGGCGCAAGTCTGCCCTGTCTGGTACCGAGGGAATTTCGACTTGTCGACCTTCGACGCGTCCATCTTGTATCCGAGCGCCTGCGCGGTCGGATCGTTTTCGGTGAGCACGGGCGCGTCCGCGTTTGACTTCGTCGAGAGAATGGTCGTTGAGGCAACGGATGCGGCAAGTATCATGAAATGACGGCGAGAGAGCGACACGATCGAAACTCCTTTCGAGACACGATCAGACGGCCGCAAAGTGACACTGAACCGGTCAATCGCGAACCGCCTCGTCATAACACATGAGCAATCAGCATACCTTTCGATTGTTGAACACCGGTTTCGCAGTCGGCCTGCCGGTCGACATATCACTTTGAGATATTTTCAAAGTGGGGACGTGCGCGATCCCGCGTGACTCTCGAGTTATCCGCCCACCGGCGAACGCATGTCATTGCGACTTCAGGTGCAGATCGTTGCTCACGGATTGCACCCCCGGCACGCTGTGGGTCACCGCAAGGGCTTCCAGAATCTGAGCCTGTGAATCCACGTCTCCCGACAACTGCACGACGCCTCGGTACGTTGCCACGCTGATCGGCAACGAACGTAGCGTGGAGTCCGCGGCAAGCGCCTGCTTCACCCGGCCGGCGAGCGTGGCGTCGTCAGTGGCGACTGCCGTCGGCGCGCTCGCGGACGGTCTCGCTGTGGTCGTCGACTTACAGCCGCTCGTGAACACGAACGCGGGCAGAGCGAACATCGCGACGATCAGTAACCGGCCTTGGATGTAGGGCGTGTTTCGCATTGAAGTCGATTTCCTGAACAAGCTCTGAATGAAACATTCGTACATTCACTTCACCTGAACGAAGCGGTCCGGCTTGTCGAGTATACGGCGTCACACTGATTTTCTACCGATGGTGCTTCGTGCCCATGACGGCCGCCGACCTCACGGAGCCGTGGTCGATCAACATGGGAGCGATGGCCATTACGACGTTGGCCGGCAGCCGTCTCATTCTGGCAGGGCATAACCTGGGCGGGTTGGCCGGGCGTCGACTACCTGGTGCTGAGGGTCCTCACCACCGCGTGCTGGTTCATGGCGACATTCTGGATTCCTCTGCTCGCCGCGCTTTTCATCGAAAAGCACGTGATCGTCGGCGAGCCAATTCGCTATACGGCGGCTGAATGGTCTGGCGTCTTCCCACTCGGCATGTACGCCGCCGCGACCTGCCTGTACGCCGAGGCCACCCGGTCTCACTTTCTCAGTTTCGTGGCTCGCGTTACCGTCGTTGTCGCCTTTGCGGCGGGGGCGCTGATCTCGGTCGGCCTGCTGCGCTCGGCGCCCAGGTCGGTCACGGGAAAATGACGGACGTTGCGCGAGTCATTGGCAGTGTCTAAGCGTCGTTCACCCAATTGCTCGGCCGTTGACATATTTGCCTGAGGCATATAATAATTTGCCTGAGGCAAATATAAAGGTGCATTCATGTCAGATGTCACCGTCGACCAGCGCGCGCAAACCGTTCGCAGCTTCAACCGTTTCTATACGCGCCAGATCGGCGTGCTGCACGAGCATCTGCTCGAAAGCGAGTTTTCGCTGACCGAGGTCCGCATCCTGTATGAGCTCGCGCACCGCACGGACCTCACGACGTCGGACCTGTGCCGCGAACTGGGCCTCAATGCCGGCTATCTGAGCCGCGTGATCTCGGGCTTCGAAAAGAAAGGCCTCGTCGTCAAATCGCGCTCGGCGGCGGATGCGCGCGTTGCGCATCTGGAACTGACGGAGCAGGGCCGCGCGACCTTTGCGCCGCTCGATCAAGCATCGCAGCGCGAGGTCATCGCGATGCTCGAGCGGCTGCCGCAAACCGCCCAGCAGCAACTGGTCGACGCGATGGAACAGATCCGCACGCTGCTGAGCGATCCGGAGCCGGGCTTCATTCTGCGCGAGCCGCAACCGGGCGACATGGGCTGGATCGTGCATCGGCAAGCCGTGCTGTACGCGCGGGAGTTCGGCTGGAACGCAGAGTACGAGGCGCTGGTCGCTGAAATCGTCGCGAAGTTCGTCCGCGAATTCGATCCGAAGCGCGAACGCTGCTGGATCGCCGAGAAAGACGGCAAGCCGGTCGGCTCGGTGTTCGTGGTACGGCAGGACGACACGACCGCGAAGCTGCGGCTGCTTGCCGTCGAAGCAAGCGCGCGTGGCCTCGGCATCGGCCAGCGTCTGGTCGACGAGTGCATCCGCTTCGCGCGCTACGCCGGTTACCGGAAACTCGTACTGTGGACCAACAGTGTCCTCACCGACGCTCGCCGCATTTATGAAAGGGCGGGTTTCACGCTGGTAGAGGAGGAGCCGCATCACAGCTTCGGCAAGGACCTGATCGGTCAGAACTGGGCGCTCGATCTGTGAAGGTGGATGGCAAGGCGTCGTCGGCCGCTGCGATCACAGGTGTGCTGGTCGGTGTCGCAATGGTGTCGACGCGCGCGGTGTCGAGCGATGCATCGCCGCCAACGCTCGCTTTTCTTCGGTACCTGATCGGCACGCTCGTACTCGCCATCCCGGTGCTGTGCGGCTCGCGGCCGCGCTTCGCGCTGAAAGACGCGGTCGCGATCGCCGTGCTTGGCGTTTTTCAGTTCGCGCTGCTGATCGTGCTGATCAATGATGCGTTGCAAACATTGTCCGCCGCTAGCTGCGCGCTCGTGTTCTCGACCATGCCGCTTTTTACGATGATTTTCGCAATCGTGATCGGCCGCGAGGTCTTTCGCTGGACCAAGCTCGCCGGCCTGGCGCTTGCGGTTTGCGGCATCGCGTTGCTGTTGGCTGCGTCCGCTTCACCTACCGGCGCGCATCCGAGCACGGCCCCCGCATTCGCTGCTTTGTTCGGCGCGACGTTGATCGGCGCGGTGTGCAGCATCATGTACCGGCCGTATGTGCAACGCTATCCGGCGCTGCCCACCAGCGCATTGGCGATGACCGCCGCGGTCGTCTTTCTCGCGGTATGGTGCGCTTTGGCCTCGCAGCCGCTCGTGCCCGGCCTGAGCGCAACGCAATGGGCGAACGTCGGCGTCATTGGCTTATCGAGCGGCATCGGATATTTTTGTCTGCTGTGGGCGCTCGCGCGTATCGATGCGAGCCGCGTCGTCGCGTTTCAGGCGCTCGGGCCGGTCACGGCTGCGGCCATCGAACTGTTCATCGCGCGGCGGCCGCCGTCGATGCCGTTACTCGTTTCGATAGCGATCGTCGTCATGGGTCTCAAGCTGGCGGTGAGCGAGGCACCGCCTTGGCTGAGACGATCCGGCATGCGGCGTGCAGCGCGGCGTTAATAGCGGTCATCGCGCAACTCAACCGAAAGCGGGGAATCGCCTAGACTACAGAACCGACGGACGCTGTCGTCCCCGCGACTCTATCCGGCCATGGCGCATATCTTTTTCGCAGCTTCGATTCAGCGGCATATCGCAACGCCCGAGCGCGAGATCGACGCGCGCACACTCGGCGAAGCGCTCGAAGCCGTGTTCGTCGCGCAGCCTCGACTGCGCGGCTACATCCTTGACGATCAGGGCTCGCTGCGACCGCATCTCGCGGTGTTCGTCGACGGCCGGCGGGTCCACGACCGGGAACATCTGTCCGACGCGCTCGGCGAGCAAAGCCGGGTTTACGTGGTTCAGGCGCTGTCGGGCGGGTGAGAGGGCCATCAGTACTCGAGGAGTCACTCGATATGAGCGATCGATTGCTTGTCGCGACCCGCAAGGGCCTGTTCGATGTCAGAGCCGACGGTGAGCGCGGCTGGCACGTCGGCGATCTGCATTTCGCCGGCGAGCCAGTGAGTATGGTGCTGCCCGATCCCCGCGACAGCTCGCTGTATGCGGCGCTCAATCTTGGCCACTTCGGCGTGAAGCTGCATCGCCGGCGCGCGGGCATGACGGATTGGGAAGAGTGCGCGGTTCCGGTCTACCCGCCGCAGCCTGCCGACGAGACGCCTGCCGCAGACGGCGCGCACGCGAGCGCAGGCGCCGACAGCGATGACGAAGCCGCGCCCAGCCGGCCGGCCACTCCCTGGACGCTTCAGCAGATCTGGTCGCTCGAAACAGGCGGCCCGGACGAGCCGGGTGTCTTGTGGGCCGGCACGATTCCGGGCGGGCTTTTCCGTTCCGGCGATGGCGGCGACACATGGGTGCTCAACCGCGCGCTGTGGGATCGCCCGGAGCGCCGTGAATGGTTCGGAGGCGGCTACGACGCGGCGGGAATCCATTCCGTGATGGTCGATCCGCGCGACAGCCGGCACGTGACGATCGGTGTGTCGTGCGGCGGCGTCTGGCAAACCGACGACGGCGGCGCGAGCTGGCGCGTGAGTGCCGAGGGCATGGAAGCCGACTACATGCCGCCGGAGCGGCGCGGCGAAGCCAACGTGCAAGACCCGCACCGCGTCGTGCAATGTCCGGCAAACCCGGATGCGCTGTGGACTCAGCATCACTGCGCCATCTTCCGCTCGATCGACGGTGCGGCTCACTGGCAGCGGATCGAAGCGCAGCCGTCGAGCTTCGGCTTCGCGGTTGCCGTCCATCCGCGCGACCCGGACACCGCGTGGTTCGTGCCTGCCGTGAAAGACCAGTGCCGCATTCCGGTGGACGGCCAATTCGTCGTCACGCGCACACGCGACGGCGGCCGCACGTTCGAACGCTTCTCGAGCGGGTTGCCGCAAACACCGGCGTATGACCTTGTGTATCGGCACGGGCTCGCGGTAGATGACACTGGCATGCGCCTCGCGATGGGGTCGACCACCGGTTCGCTCTGGACGTCCGAAGACGGCGGCGAAAACTGGCAATTGATTTCGGCGCATTTGCCACCTGTCTATTGTGTCCGGTTTGGATGAGGGACCTGCGTCAGAAGATCGAGGGCGGGTGATGGGACGGACCGCGCGAATTTCCGCAGCGGCCCGTCGCGCGCGCTAACTCATGATTGGGTGCCATCGCAGTTTCGATCCGGGACACCTGGTTCGCGGTAATCATGCTGCCGAGGGCATGACTAGAGCGCGGTTCCTGCACTCCAGAAATGATGTATTGCCACCGGTATCTGAACCGGGGACTCGACATCATCCGGACCTTACCTCGCACGCCGGCGCTGCTCAGGCATGAACTCGATTATTAAAAGGTCATGGGCGTGACGATGATGGCGGCGAAGGGCTGGCTGCCAAAGAAGTGCTCGACGCCTATACGCGGGCCCGTTCGCTATGCGAGGAGCTAGCGGGCGAGAGCGAGTTGTTCACCGTACTGCGAGGCGAAGGGCAATACCGGATCTTCCGGGGCGGCGGGATTCCACTGTGCAGGTGGCGCGCCATGCCCACCTTGGTCAACGTGCCGCCACGCGTATCAATCTTGCCGCCGGACCCGGCTTCGCCAGCGCGTCTGCCTGGTCAACGGCGACGCGCCACTTCGGAAACGTGCCGGAGCCGTCGACTGTCCACGACTCGCCCATTTCGTCGACATACATCGCGTTCGTGCTTCGCCCGGCCGCCGACGCGCGCCGCAGCGCGCCCGGCGCAGCGCGTTCGAACGACCGGCTGCCCAGCTCGTTGAACACTGTCGCCAGCGGCCGCCGCGCCTGGCCAGACCGGCTGAGCGGTGCGGCAAGCGGTCCGGCGGGCGCACGCAGCACCGCGTCGGCGCGCTCGCGGCCGGCGAGGATTGCACCGAGCAGTGCGGACGGACCGCTCGAAGCCGATGTCTCCTTGGACGCATCGGCGGCGCGCTTCGCGTTCGGTGAATCCAGTGCGAGCGGTTCGCTCGCGCCATCGATCCGCACGACGAGGATCACGTGCCAGTCGTCCGGCGTGTTGTTGTAGCGCGGCGCGAGCGACACGAGACGCAGCCGCTCGATCTCGAAACCCGCGTCGCGCAGCAGCAGGTATTTGGCGACGGCGAAATCCTTGCATACGCCGCTTTCGGCAAAGAATCGTGCCGGCGTGTAGTAGCTGCCGTCGGTTCCGTCGCGGTAGCGGACCTCGTTGACGAGCGCGTCAGCGAGCAGCACGGCTGACGCATCGCCGGCCTTCGCGCGCTCTGCCCGCACCTGCGTAACGAGACGGGTCCAGCCGGCGGGTTCGCGCATCAGGTGTCCGCGCAGCGCCTCGCGCAGGCGCTGCACGCGGCCGATCGCATCCGACGATGGTTCGAGCTGCCTGTCGGCAAGCGGCAGCAGGAACATCAGGTCGCCGACTTGCGCGAGTTCCGGGCGGATTTTGCGGTTGGCTTCCCACCACGTCCCGGTGCGTAGGCGCTCGATGCCGGCTTTCAGCTCTTGAGGCGTCGCCGAATCGCTGGGGCTCGCGTCGAGCGTGCCGGACGCATAGCGTTGCGATGCGTCTGGCAGGATCGCGGCGCCGGCGACGACCGGCAACAGCACCGCGGCTGCGAGCGAGCACTGGAGAAAGCAGAGGAGCAGTCGAGCGAGTGGCATAGGTAGACTCCAGGAAGCCACACCGGACGCCGATGCGCGACAGTGTTTTCGAAGTCCCTGGGATGGCGTCTTACGCCATTCAGCGCAGGGCAACGCTGGCTGGACCCAACACTGCACGCGACGTGCCAATTCGTCATATTTCTCTACCTCATTGATTTACAAGGAAATTGGCTTTGCGGTTCGGGCGCCGCAAACGCCTCTTGACGCCGATCGCCCAACAGACACGCGATACCTGTTGGCGTCACTCGCACACTTTGAGTTGACGGAAGCTGGAGGCCGTGTCTCCGTTACCATCGCTGATGGGGATCCTCGACGAAACAGGCGACCGCGCGGAACTATCCGAAAGCATTGGGAGGCTTGAATGGCTGCTGAGCACGACACGTTGCATCCACTCCGCCCGCTCCTGAAGAACTGGATCTGGGAGCATGGACGAATCGGGACTCGCTATCTGGACTGTATCGATGGCGAAATCAAGTTTGATGAAGGCAAGAAATCGCGCTTTGCGGCCGAAAAATATATCTACGTGCCGCTCGATCCGGACGCTGACGACGACACATCTGCGGATGGCCCGCCGATCCAGGAAGCGGGACTTGCCCGGTTTTTGCGGGCAGCGCAATTGGGCAAGCCAGATGAGGCCGGCTCGGTAGCGGAGATCCACCGCGCGGTTCAGGACTGCGTGGAGCTCGGGGTGTTCAGCGCATATCAGTCGGACGCGCGGGAGGCATTCGCGCGCTATGCGAACGAGCCGATGTTCGAGGATGAAATCCGCGCGGCAGTCATCGCTGACATCCGGCGCGGTTACGCGGGCCTGCGCAAGCAACTGGCGCTGTACGATTTCAGCGTGCTTTACGGTCTGGCCATGCCGCTGCTTATCAGCGAGACGCCCTTCATCGACTGGCGCACGCGAGGGAGTCCAGCGGTACCGTTCGTATCGCTTCCCCTTGGACCTTACTGCCTGCTGGTAGGCGCGCCGTCCGGCAGGAGTAGCCGGGTGGGCCCGGTGGTCTGGAAGGCTGCGACCTCGATGGGGCCGCTGAAGGACCACAACCGGAAAATCGAGGAGCACGCACGCTTGTGGCTGGTAGCGACCACGGACGACCAGCTCGTCGCGATACAACGCCGCTTCGCTGCGGTCAGGGGCCCCAAGCCAGACACATGAAGCCCCGGCTGAACTGCGCGGTTCCTTCAGGGCGGTTGTAAATCAAGCGCTGCCTTAACCGGAGGTTCATTGCTCCGATGAAACGGGACGATGTGCATCGTGGACTCACCAAGGTGCTGTTCAAACGTACAGTAGCGCGCACTTCATGTAACGGCCTAGACTTAACATATGGATATGGACTAGAACGCGGAGCGAGTTATGGTCACGAGGACTGTCCGACGGACACTTTCCAGTCTGACTTCGGCGATTACGCATGCGCCCACTAGTAAGCGTCGGATCGAACATACCGTGAAATCGGCTCAGCAAAGAGCGGACGAGGCCTGGAGGCGCACGACTCACGGACCGCAAAACTCCCTGGTACGTAAAGATCCGAAGGGGTAATTTTCGCAAGGCAGACGCAAGGCCGAACCCGTCGGATTGGACGCATATGCTGCTTCTCCCAGAACCGGATGCGGAGGCACCACTATGTCGAGCAAAAGCGATAGGGACGCCAGATCCACCCGATTGAATCCCGGCAATCCAGCCTCCGCGAGTTCTCGAGCGGGCAACTTCCGCGACGATGACGACGATGGGGAACCCATCTCTTACGTCGATCGGTACTTTTACACTCCGCCTCGCGCGACCCCGTTCCAGGTGATAGGGCAGTACGGAGTCGGGGTGGTTTCACAGGAAGGCGAAGCGAGGTTTGTCACCTTTCGTCTGGAAGCCACCGCGAGCGCGACCCTCCTTTATTCCCACTCGAGCCTGCAGTCGCGCATGGAGGACTATTTCGAGCGTTTCGCAATCCATGTGCATGGGCTGTTCCACATGCACTTCAAGGCTCCGCCGGTGTTGTATGTGCAGTTTGACGGAACATCTGGCCGGCTGCCGTGGCACGTTCCGCTCGACCTGGAACAACCAGAGACAATGCGGACGTTTCTGATGTCGCACAAGCCGTTCATGAACTGCGCACCCGCTCCCGATGCAGTGATCGAACTGTTATGTGACCGCCTTAGCGAACCAGGCGAGGATTGGGGTACTTTCCAGGTGCCGAATCGAGACGCTTCGGATCTGACATTCATCTACGCCACGCGCTGCAACGCTGAGATTCAGAAAAATTCCCACCCGGGCGCGACAGCGATCGAGACGACAAGAACGAGAACGATCATTTGAATTGACGCGTCGATCATTGCGTTTCCTGGCCTGGCAGCCGGAGTAAACTGGATTTGCGGCGTCGTTACCGCACAAGGAGATCGAGATGAAATTCGCCGAAATGTTCAGGTTCGCAAGGCGGAGCCCCAAGGCTGGTCAGGCAGCCGACGGAGAACATCAGCATGATCACGGCAAGTCGGCGCAAAAGGAAGCGAGAAAGCAGTGGGACGTAGTCGCTCGCAATCGTCATAAGCACGCGAAGTGGCAATAGGACACGACGATTGGGCCACGGAGACAAAGAACAAGGCGTGGTAGTCGTATTTCGGTTTACATCGTTTGGTCGCTCGATCTGCCCGCTGTGACGCGCACACGGAGGCGGTTGCCCGCGCCCATGTGCGCCCGCATCAGGTTGCCGGCGCGGTCAGCGACGTGTTGTACGTGGTGCCCGCAATCACCACGTTGCTCAGCGTAATGCCGCTCACCTTCGTGTTTAGCGCCCGGGACGGCCGGCTCTTCAACTTTGAGCCGGGCCAGTTCATTACGGTGTCCGCCGAGATCGCCGGCAAGGAGGTCAGCCGTTGCTACACGATCTCTTCGCCGCCGACACGCCCCATACGCTTTCCATTACGGTCAAGCGCACGCCGGGCGGCATCATGTCGAACTGGCTGCACGAGAACATGAGGGAGGGTGTCGAGCTGAAAGCCTTCGGACCCTCGGGCGTACTCACACCTTCTTCGGACCCCGCTGCAAAGCTTCTGTATCTTGCGGCGGGATCGGGAGTGACACCGTTGCTGTCAATGACGCGGGCGGCGCTCGACCTCGGCCTGAATCGCGACATCGTGTTTATTCATAGCGCCCGGACGCCGGCAGACATCATCTTTCGCAACGAGCTTGCGTGCTTGTGCGCGCTCTCGGACAAGCTCCGGGTCGTGCACGTATGCGAGGCGACCGGGAACGAGCCGGATTGGTCGGGTCCCGTGGGGCGTCTTGATCTTGAACTGTTGACCCGGCATGTGCCGGACTACCGCGATCATGAAGTGTTCATCTGCGGCCCGGGCGGCTATATGGACGCTTCCGAAAGATGCTCGAGGAAGGTGGGCACGATCCCTCCGGATATCATCAGGAAAGCTTCAACTTCGCGGAGACTGTGGAGTGCGCCGAAGGGCCGGGCGCGCAGTCCACCGCAGAAGCGAGCGGGCAGATAGGCTATACGGTGCAGCTGGCGCGCTCGGGTCGCACGTTCATGATGGACGGTTCGCAGACGGTGCTCGTCGCCGCGCGCAAGGACGGTGTGGCCTTGCCATCGTCATGCAGCCAGGGCATATGCGGGACCTGCAAGACGAAAGTCCTCGAAGGCTCGGTGGACATGAAGCACAACGGAGGCATCCGCCCGCGTGAAATCGACAAGGGCATGCGCTTGATGTGCTGCAGCCGGCCGACTTCGGATCTGATTCTCGATCTGTAGCTTTTCCGATTCCGGGGAGCCCTCGGCCCGGAGCATCCTCGATTGCCCATGCAGCGCCGGCGAACGCAATACCTGATCGGTGCCGGGACCATGGGCAATTGTCGAGCGAGGCGTCGGCGCCTCGCGTACGAGCAGTTGGCGTGGTCAACGGACGGACGAATTGCCGAGACCCAGGCCTCTCTCCGTCCTTCGGTGTCAGTAGTGAACCACGGTCCGGATCGATTTGCCCTCGTGCATCAAATCGAACGCTTCATTGATGCCAGACAGCGGCCTCGTGTGGGTGACGAACGGCGCGAGCTGGATCTTGCCCTCCATCGCGTCTTCCACCATGCCGGGCAGTTCCGAGCGGCCCTTCACGCCGCCAAAGGCCGTGCCCAGCCAGCGGCGGCCGGTCACGAGCTGGAACGGACGGGTGGAGATTTCCTGGCCCGCACCGGCCACGCCAATGACGACCGACTGGCCCCAGCCACGGTGCGCGCATTCGAGCGCCGCCCGCATCACGTTGACGTTGCCGATGCATTCGAAGCTGTGGTCCACACCCCAGCCCGTCATTTCGACGATGACCTGCTGGATCGGCTTTTCGTGATCATTGGGGTTGACGCAATCGGTCGCCCCGAAGGCGCGCGCCAGGTCGAACTTGCCCGGATTGGTGTCGATGGCGATGATGCGGCCAGCCTTGGCGAGCTTGGCGCCCTGGATCACGGCGAGGCCAATGCCGCCCAGCCCGAATACGGCGACGGTATCGCCTTCCTGCACCTTGGCGGTGTTCTTCACCGCGCCCAGACCCGTGGTCACGCCGCAGCCGAGTAGGCACACCTGCTCGGGATTGGCCTGCGGGTTGATTTTGGCGAGCGACACCTCGGCCACCACGGTGTACTCGCTGAACGTGGAGCAGCCCATGTAGTGATAGAGAGGCTGGCCGTTGTAGCTGAAGCGGGTCGTGCCGTCCGGCATCACGCCCTTGCCCTGCGTGGCGCGCACGGACACGCACAGATTGGTCTTGCCGCTCTTGCAGAACAGACACTCGCCACACTCCGCGGTGTAGAGCGGGATCACGTGATCGCCGGGTTTTACGCTCGTCACGCCTTCACCCACTTCCACGACGATGCCGGCGCCCTCGTGACCGAGCACGACGGGGAAGAGGCCTTCGGGATCGTCCCCCGAGAGGGTGAAGGCATCGGTATGGCAAACACCGGTATGCGTAATCTTGATCAGCACCTCGCCCTTGCGAGGCGGTTCGACGTCGATCTCGACGATCTCGAGGGGCTTACCTGGCGCAAACGCAACTGCAGCACGCGATTTCATAGTGGTCCTGTTAAGAAAGGGGCGGCCAATTGCGGGTTGGAAATCCCGCATTCAACTAGCGTAGATAGGTTCGAACGAGGGTCACGACATCGTCGATCGACCCCGATGGGGCATCCGCGGATCCCGCAAGGTGCGTGAACTCCTCGCGCAGATGACTTTCGAGCACACCGGCCATCACCCCGTTGATCGCGCCGCGGATGGCAGCCAGTTGCTGGAGCACCGGAGCGCAATCGGCGCCATCCTGCAGCGCGCGCTCGAGCGCGTCCAGCTGGCCGCGGACCCTGCGCACGCGTGTCAGGACGCGTTTCTTTTCTTCGACGGAATGAGGCATGACAGCGACGATGTGTGGATACTAGGGGGCAGTATAGGACAATACTTTTGGGGAGTATAGCTTTCCGGGGATTCGGCGGCCGAAATACCAGGTGAATAGCCGGACTGCTACCGTGGTGCATCCGGCGCATAATGAATTCCTACTGGTCGTGCCGCGGCGAGGTTGTATGCGCTGCACAAACTGCGGATTCGATAATCTCAGCAGGGCCAGGGTCTGCGAAGCCTGCGTGACCATGCTGACGTGCGTGTGTCCCCGTTGCGGGCGCGGGTCCGCCGCAACCGCCCGATTCTGTAGCAAGTGCGGGGCGCCGCTCAGCGAAACGCCGGAGCCGGCGAGCTCCGTCCAGCAACCACCGCCTGCACCGGTCAACTACACGCCCCATCATCTTGCCGAGCGTATCCGTGCCGAGCACGTCGCGATGGAAGCAAGAGGCGAAACTCGCGCGGCACTACGCGGATATCTGTCGACGCTCCAGCATCGACATTCGCGCGGAGTTTCTCTGAGCAGCCTGCTGACTAAAGCGTCTGGCAGTCGTAGTGAGCCGAAGTGCGCGAAGGAGCAGAGATGACCCACTTGCAGGAACGCTTCGTCGAGTTGTGGACGCGCTGCGGCGGCGCACGCGCTGAGGCGGTCTATGCCGACCTCGCGCAACGTTACGGCGAACCCATTCGTCACTATCACACGCTGCGTCACGTTCGCCGCTGTCTGCGCTATTTCGATGTGGCGCGCAGCGCGATTCCGCATCCTGATCTCGTGGAACTTGCGCTGTGGTGCCACGACATCATCTATGTTCCAGGCGCAAGCGACAACGAACAGCGCAGCGCGGACTGGCTTCGACGCTCGGCCGGCGATCGCATTGCGATGTGTCAGCGCATCTGCGAAATGGTCCTCGCTACCCGTCATATCGGCGCGCCGGAAGAACTCGATGAACGCTTTACGTGCGACATCGACCTCGCTGTGCTAGGCGCCGCGAGATCCCGGTTTCTGGCGGAAGGAGTGCGCGTGCGCAGAGAGCGCTCCGACCTCGACGACCTCGCGTATGACTTGCAGGAACGAAAGTTCCTCGGCAGCTTGCTTGCACGACCTCGCATCTATTTCACGGACTATTTCCACGCGAGATGCGAGATGCGTGCTCGCGGGAATCTCACGTGGCGGCTCGCGTCGGAGACGCCGGGATCGCGGTAGAGCCGGACGGGAGAGCGGGGCTCGCAGACCTCAGCGATGTGGCTTGAAAAGGAGACCCCGGCAGCGAACCGCCGGGGTCGTACTTGCCGCGCGCTGCGAAGTTGCCGCAAGTTCTGCACTTCGGGGTGCTTATTCCCGGGATCAATGCAGCATGCCCAACATGGTTCGGTCGCTGAAGTCGTACACTGGAGATCCCGGACCACGTTGATGCCATTGTTGATCTCGCGGCGATGAAAACGAAGCAGCAGATGGCACCGATTGGAGCACAGCAGTTGGAACTAGTGCGCTCGGTGGATTTACCGGGCGCAATGCTTAGAGCCGGGCGCCGCCTGTCGCGTCGATCACCTGTCCCGTAGTCCAGCGTGCGTCATTCGAAGCCAGGAAGGTGATGACGTCAGCGACGTCGTCAGCTCGACCTACTCGCGAGAATACCGACATCGCCTCCGCGCCGGCGCGCGCTTCGGGCACGGTTAGCCACTCCGCATTCATGTCCGTGTCCGTCACGCCCGGCATGACCGTATTGACCGTGATGCCGCGACGCCCGAACTCAGGGGCAAGCGCCAGCGTCAGGGTCTCAACGGCACCTTTCGATGCGGCGTACGCGGGATGCGTTGGAGCGGCGACACGCGTAAAGCCCGTCGAAACGTTGATGATTCGTCCATTGTCGCGAATGTGATCGGAAACGGCCTGGATCAGAAAGAACGGTGCCTTGAAGTTGACCGTGAGCACCTCGTCGAAGGTCGCCTCACTGGTTTCAGACAAGGGAATCCCCGGTGCAATGCCGGCGTTGTTGACCAGAATGTCAAGCCGAGGCTCACCGGTGGCGGCAATCGCGGCTGCCTTGAACTGCTCCCAGATACTGTCCGTTGCTTGCTTCCCGCGGCTCAAGTCCGCTTTGATGGCGATGGCTTTTGCTCCGAGGGCCTCGATCTCGCGAACGGTGGCGTGAGCAGCATCCGCGTTGCTGCCGTAATGCACGCCGATGAGCGCGGCTCCTTCTCGCGCGAAGGCCAGTGCTACAGCACGGCCGATACCACGCGAGCTTCCCGTTATGATGGCCGTTTTACCTGAAAGTTTTCCAGACATCATTCACTCCTTTTCGAATTGAATAGTGATCGTTATATTAATAACGCTGAAAACACGCTGTCAATGTTTTTTATAGGAATCGCTACAAAATGAGTCACCCCGCCCGAAAACGTGGCAGACCGAGGTTGCTGGAGCGCGACGTGGGGCTTGATGTCGCCGCGCGGCTGTTCTGGGAGCATGGATACGAGGGCACCTCGATAGCCGATCTGACCGAGGCCATGGGTATTCCGCCGCCGTCCCTCTACGCAACGTTCGGCTCAAAGGAGGAGCTTTATAGACAGGCGGTCGACCACATCAGCAAGCGTGAGAACGGGAAGTGGCTGGAAGCGCTGCAAGGAGACATGCCCGCCTACGATGCGATAGCGTTCTACCTGCACGACGCCGCGGCACGCTTTACCGACCCCGGAAGGCCGCGCGGCTGCATGATTTCGACGGCTGTTCTTCAATATGCCGAAAAGAGCGAATCCGTCGCACGGGCGGTCGCCGAGCGGCGGGAGTCCTGGTTCCAGGCCGTCAAGGCACGCTTTGACCGTGCCGTCGCCGAGGGTGAGCTTGCCCCGGAGACCGACACTGAAGCTCTCGCCCGCTTTTACGAGGCGGTCGTGCAAGGCATGTCGGCGCAAGCCTGCGACGGGGCATGCAGGGCAATATTGAAGCGACTGGCTGATATTGCGCTGTCGGCATGGCCTCAACCTCAACCTCAACCTCAACCTCAACCTCAACCTCGTCGCAGGAAACCGGTTGCGTGAGTGCATGGGTCCGGAATTGGCAAGGTCTGCCTGGATATGCGAATCCCGCGCGGCCGGCCACTTGCAGTCTTCGGAGATGGGTTGCCGCGAAATAGTGAAAACCTTCCAGCTATGCTTCTGGAACAGTTTTACGGTCGCATGTCCGATTCCGCGACTCGCACCGGTAAACAACATATAGCGGGTTGGCTTATCGTGTGTGGCGATTCGGAAAGTTGACTGCTCGATGCGGGTACCGGGTTCATGTCTCGCCGGCGATAGCGCCGTCCTTAAGACGTTGGGGCAATCTGAACCGCGAGACCTCAATGCGTCGCTTCCGCCAGCAGTAGCGCAGCCAGGTCCGCCGGACGATCCAGCATGATGGAGTGACCACACGGAATATCGTGGACCTTCCATCGGGGGGCGTCCTTCAATCGGGCATACGTCTCGACAAACCAATCGCCTCCGTTATCGCTCGCGAATACATAGGTGCGGTTAGCAACGGGTGCCGAATCCACTCCTGCGCGGACGCCTTGAACGAACGTGGCCAGGGGCTGCGGCACCGACATCCTGTCGACCCAGGCGGCGTCTGCTTCATTTACATTGAATAGGGCTGCTGGAATAGGCGGAATCATTCCGCCGGATTGGCCCGCCTGCGTGAGGAAAGCCAGCGCGGTCTCGGCGCCGGTAATATCGACAAGTGACTGCCCATCGGCTGGCGCGTAGGCATCGAGATAGAAAAGCCTGCGGATGCGCTCCCCGATTTCATGCGCTACACCAGTTATGACGAGGCCGCCATACGAGTGACCGCACAAGATTGCGTCGGTGATGTCCTCGTACTTGAAGACGTTAACAATGTCCTGAATGTGAGTGTCCAGGTTGATCGCCCGGTCGGCCAGGTGAGAGCGTTCGCCGAGGCCGGTCAGCGTGGGAGTGTAGACATCATGTCCGGCCTCGCGAAGCTGGCGGGCGACTCTTCCGTACACCCGGCCGCCCTGAAAAGCACCATGAACTAGCACGAATTTCGCCATGACGATTGTTCCTTCTGTTTCCTTGTGAGCGATTCACTGCGCCCCGTCTCCGGTACGCGGCTTGGTGGAGATCGGCCACTGGCTGAGCGCGACTCCGAAAACGCAGATAATGGCGCCCAAAATCAGCGTAGGGGTAATGGGTTCATGCCTGAAGGCGACGCCAGCGCCAATTGCGAAGAATGATTGAAGCAACGCGTAGGGGGCAACCCGAGCCATCGAGAATCGGGCTATAAGCCAGAACCAGATCGTAAATGCGACGATTCCGCCGAGCATCACGGTAAAGGCGAAAGCCAGCCACTCTGAACTCGACGCCCTCTGAAGCGCGTCGATCTGCCCACCTTCCACGATCATCGAAAGTCCAAGAAGCTGGAATGCCGTGAAGAGCGATACCCAGGCGAAGAGCATCACAGGGTCGAAAGGGCCGAATTTCTTTGCGAGTACGTTGCCCATCGCCAACCCGAAGGCAGACCCGATCACGAATAGAGTCGGAATGGTCGAGACCTTCAACCCCGGATCGGCGATTGACAGGACCACACCGCATAGCGCGAAGCCGACGCCGATCACCATTCGGGCAGAGGGCCTCTCTCCAAGCATTGGCCAGGCAAGCATCAGGGTAAAGGGCGTCCAAAGCTGATTGGCAATCCCGGCGATTCCCGCCGGCGATTGCGTCAATCCTATGAATGAACACGCGAAATTCACCCCTCCCATGAAACAGGAAATAAGGAAGATCGGCCAAATCTCCGGGCCCCGAATTCGTGCCACGAACGGAATAAGAATCGCGGCAATCACGGCAAATCGCAGGCCCGCGAAGAAGAGCGGCGGCAGCACCGTGAGCCCCGCTTTTACGACGACAAACTGAAATCCCCACAGCAAAGGAACAAGCAGCGCCGCTGCTATATGAATAGCTTCCATTGATAACTAAACCAATCAGTCCATAAATAGACGCGGGAAATGCGTCGCGCCTCATCGTCAGCAGTCAACATGCCAGACTGCTGATCAGTGTCTGCACGGCATCCCTTGCCCTGTCAGATTCGATTCCTGTCTTGCGAACGACACGAAGCCCTTCGAGAAAGCAAACCAGCACGTGAGCAGCCGCCTCGGGGCTAACGTTCCTGCCCAGATCGCCTTCCTTCTGGGCGTGCTTCAACGCTTTGACCAACCGGGCCTCCATCGCCCTAAAAAAATAGGCGATCCGGTTCGAAACCTCGTGATCATGCGCCGCCAATTCCATGGCTGTAGCCACAACTAGGCAGCCGCGCTTGCCGGCAGCACCATTGGTACGCTCGACGTAGCCGTCCATACACGCTTTTAGCCCCGCCAGAGCTTTCTGCCCTGAGGCAAGCTCAAAGTCGAGACGTTTGAGCGCCTGCACGATGTAGTGATCGAGGGCGAGCAGGAAAAGACCGTGTTTGTCGCCAAAGGCTGCGTACAGACTCCCTCGGGAGAGCCCGGTCGCTTGCATCAGGTCCGGCAAGGACGTGCCTTGATAGCCGAGCGTCCAGAAGACCTGCATTGCACGCTCGATAGTGTGGTCGACGTCGAACTCGCGGGGGCGTCCTCGCTGCCGGTCGGTGATGGAGTTTACGTTACGCATGCTCAATTTATAAACCGCGCAGTCCAGAAAAGTCAATGAAGATTTGCAAAGCTCATCTGTATGAGCATGCACGCTCTACGGTGGTTCGCGTTTCGTCACGGCACGCAGGCTTGCGCGGCGCGAATCATTGCCCGAAGGCTCGTTTGCACATCCGCGTCAGTGGTGGCCCAACTGGAGACACTGATTCGCATGGCGACGCGGCCCTGCCATACTGTGCCGCCACACCAGCAAATGCCCTCGGCCTGAAGACGGTTGATCACGGCGCGCGTCACCTCCGGCGTACCAAATGAGACGAGCACCTGGTTGAGTACGACACGATTCAGGATTTCAAAGCCACTGGCCTCGAGACCTTGGGCAAACATTCGGGCATACCGGCAGGTACGTTCGACTAGCCCCGCAACGCCATCTTTGCCCAGGTTAAGAAGCGCGGCCCAGATATCCACACCGCGCGCTCGTCTCGAGGATTCCGGCGTGTAGTGCGACGGTTCCCGCTCAGTCGCGTCGCCCTCTGCCAGGTACGCGGCATTCAACGACATTGCCGCACGCAGAGTGGCGGCTCTGCGCACTAGAACGATGCCATTGTCATACGGTACGTTGAGCCATTTATGCCCATCCGTCGCCCAGGAGTCGGCTTCGGCCACGCCATCCGTCAGACTGTCGAACTGACGATTTGCAAGCGCCCATAGCCCGAATGCACCATCAACATGGACCCAGGCACCGGCTTTCCTCGCGAGGCGGCATATCTCGCGCGCCGGATCGAAATCGCCGGTATTGACGTTGCCCGCCTGGATGCACACGATCGTTTGCTCATCCAGTTCCGGAAGTTCGCTGACTCGCATCCGGCCCTGGTGATCTGTTGGCACTACGATGACCCGCTCGCGTCCAAGTCCTAACATCGACAACGCCTTGGAAACGGTCACGTGAGTCTCTTTACTGACGACTACACGGAGTTCCGGAGCGCCGTAGAGTCCCTTCGCCTCCACGTCCCAGCCCAGGCGGGATAGCAGCGCGTGGCGTGCTGCTGCCAGCGCCGCAAAGTTGGCCATCGACGCGCCCGTAACGAAGGCTCCTCCGATGTCGTCCGGCAAGCCGAACAGATCGCCGATCCAGCGTAGCGCAACGTCTTCGAGCGTTGCCGCAATCGGCGAAGTCCATCGAAAGCACGCGTTTTGATCCCAGGCAGTCGCGAGCCAGTTCGCTGCGATGGTTGCGGGCAGCGCGCCGCCGATCACCAAACCGAAGTACCGTCCGCCCGTTGTCGCGACGGTAGCGGGGGACCCAGCCTCGTCGAGGCGGCGCAAGACTTCGCGTGCATCCAACCCAGCGTCTGGCAATGTGTGCCGGAAGTCATTCAGGCCTTGCAATGCCTGAGTAGAAACGTTGACCGGCCTGTCATGCACAGACTGAACATAAGCGAGCGCACGTTGCCCGGCGTCCTGCAGCAGTTCAGCGGTCGGGGTCAGTCCGGCTGCTTTTGCACTTTCGTCGAGTTTCATATGGTTCGTTCCGGAGGTTTAGGCATACGACCATGCGGGCGCAATAGAAACCGGTCACGTTTGTCGAGCAGCGACTTGCGACCAACGCTACCCGAGCGACGCCGGGTCGTTCACTACCTTGGTCTGATATTGCGCGCGCAATGATGCAGCGAAAATCGTGTCTATGTCGCGCGGAATACCCGGGCGGGTGAACAGCGCAACGGGTGGCAAGGTCCAGTCGAACGCATAGGGGACAATCGCCACGCCCGCAATCCGTACGAGTTCTTCCGCGATGTCTGCCGGCATGATGGACACGGCGTTCTCGTTCAATGCGACCGTCTCGCCAATCAGCCGCGGCGATAGGCTTTCGACAACAGGAAAGGGCGGTGTGACGCCGGCGTGCAGGAACAGATCGGATATCTGGTCGCGCATCGGGGTTTGCGATGCACCGAGAATCCAGTCGAGTTCGGCGAGTTTTCGCCAGTTCATTGCGCTGCGTGAGAGTCTGGCAGCGAGGCGCCGGGAAGCGATCAAACGGGGTTTTTGCTGATGAATCACTTCGAAATGAAGATCGTCGAGATCGACGCTCGACGATGCACGTCCGATCACAATGTCGAGTGTATGGTCGCGCAATTGGGACATTAGCCCTTCGCTCGTGCCTTCGTGGATGGAAAAAGTGAGCCGCTGCGTAATCTGCGACTGCGTATGACGGATTGCCGCCGCCAGAGTCTTTCCTGAAATGAAGGAAATCACGCCGATGTGAAACCGCGTCGCGTGACCGGAGATCAGCGCGCCGACATCGGATGCGAGGTGGTCGAGATCGTGCAGCATCGACTCAGCGCGTGAGAGGACGGTCGTGCCGAGCGCGGTCGGAATCATGCCGCGTGACGAACGCTCGAACAGCGAACCACCGAACATATCTTCCAGTTCAGCGAGCGCATTCGTGATGGCTGGCTGACTGCTCGCCATGTGCTCGGCTACGCGTGTGAGAGAGCCATGTTGCCGTATTTGCAGCAGCAACATGAGATGGCGCATTTTCAGGCGTGCACTCAAGCGCCTTATCACTTCGTCCGTGTTGAATGACACGATAGGGCGAATCCAGACATAACCAAAAGGTGATGCCCCGATAATAAAACAAAATAAACCTCGCATGCCTCGTTCCTAGAATGTGTTCCATGGCGATCAGCCGGGATGGGCCCGGCGCACACATAGGAGCACGGCACAAATGGACAGGACCGAACGCGAGGCAGCCCTGCAGTATCACGAGTTTCCTACGCGGGGGAAGATATCGGTGAGCGCAAGCAAACCGCTCGTCACGCAGCGGGATCTCGCACTCGCCTATACGCCCGGCGTCGCCGTCGCATGCGAGGAAATCGCGGCGGACCCGCGCGAGTCGTTTCGCTACACGAGCCGAGGGAACCTGGTCGGCGTGATCACGAACGGCTCGGCGGTGCTGGGTCTCGGCAACATCGGTGCGCTTGCGTCCAAGCCGGTGATGGAGGGCAAGGCGGTCCTGTTCAAGAAGTTCGCGGGCATTGACGTCTTCGACATCGAAATTACCGAGAGCGATCCCAACAAGCTCGTGGATATCATCGCGAGTCTCGAAGCAACATTTGGCGGGATCAATCTGGAGGACATCAAGGCGCCGGATTGCTTTATCGTCGAGCAAAAGCTGCGCGACCGTATGAAGATTCCCGTTTTCCATGACGACCAGCACGGTACCGCGATCACCGTGTCCGCTGCGTTTCTCAACGGTCTGAAAGTGGTGGGCAAGGACATCTCGAAGGTGAAGGTCGTCACTTCAGGCGCAGGTGCCGCGGCGCTCGCGTGTCTCGAACTGATGGTCGATCTCGGACTGCCGCGCGAAAACGTCTGGGTGACCGACATCGAAGGTGTGGTCTATCAAGGACGCAAGGCAGCGATGGACCCCGACAAGGCGCGCTTTGCACAGGCCACGTCGGCGCGGCTGCTGTCCGATGTCATCGAAGGCGCCGACGTGTTCCTTGGTCTTTCGGTGGGTGGCGTGCTGACCGCGGAAATGGTGAAGCAGATGGGGCCGCGTCCGCTGATTCTCGCGCTCGCCAATCCGACGCCGGAGATCTTTCCCGAGAAAGTGCGCGAGGCCCGTGATGACGCGGTGATCGCGACGGGCCGTTCGGACTATCCGAATCAGGTCAACAATGTCCTGTGCTTTCCCTATGTGTTCCGCGGTGCGCTCGACGTTGGTGCGACCACCATCACGCGGAACATGGAAGTGGCCGCCGTTCACGCGATTGCCGGCCTCGCGCAAGAGGAACCGAACGACTCCGTCGCCGCCGCCTATGGTGCGTACGATCTTTCCTTCGGGCCGCAGTATCTGATTCCAAAGCCGTTCGATTCGCGGCTTATCGTGCGCATCGCACCCGCGGTCGCAAAGGCCGCGATGGAGGACGGCGTGGCTACGCGCCCGATTGCCGATTTCGACGCTTACGCGGATCAGCTTCAGCAGTTCGTCTATCACTCCGGCGCGTTCATGAAACCGCTGTTCTCGGCCGCGAAGCAATTCGTGCGCGAGGGTGGAAACTCGCGCATTGTCTTCACCGAGGGCGAGGAGGAGCGTGTTCTGAGGGCGGTTCAGGTGATCGTCGACGAGAAGCTGGCGCGGCCGATTCTTGTCGGCCGGCCGGAAGTGCTGCTGTCGAGAATAGAGAAATTCGGGCTGCGGCTGAAGCTGGGCGAGGACGTCGAGGTCACGAATCCAGAAAACGACGAACGCTTTCATCAATACTGGACGACGTATTGGGAACTGCGGTGCCGCGATGGGATCACGAAGGAAATGGCGCGGGTTGAAATGCGCCGCCGCCTGACGCTGATCGGCGCCATGATGGTACGACTGGGCGACGCGGACGGGATGATATGCGGCACCGTCGGTGCTTATCACAAGCATCTGCGCTTCATCGACGAAGTGATCGGCAGGAAACCCGACGCACAAACTTATGCGGCCATGAATATCCTGCTGCTCGACAAGCGCACGCTGGCACTCGTCGATACACACGTCAACGACAACCCGACTGCCGAACAGATCGCGGAGTTCACCATTGCGGCCTCAGCGCAAATGGCATGGTTGAATCTGTCGCCCAAAGTTGCGTTGTTATCGCGTTCGAACTTTGGCTCGGGCAGTTCCGCGTCGGGCGAGAAGATGCGCAAAGTACTCGCACTCGTCAGCGAAAAGGCACCCGACCTCGAGATCGATGGCGAAATGCACGGAGATTGCGCGCTGGATGAAGCGCTGCGTCAGCGTGTTTTGCCCACGTCGCGACTGAAGGGCGCGGCCAATCTGCTGGTCTGTCCGAATGTCGACTCGGCAAATATTGCGTATAACCTGCTGAAGACCGAGGCAGGAAGTAATGTCGCCGTGGGGCCGTTCCTGCTCGGCGTCAACGCGCCCGTCAACATACTGACGTCCAGTTCGACGGTTCGTCGAATCATCAATATGGCCGCGCTCACGGTGTTGCAGGCAAATCGCGACTAGCTAGCTAGCTGTCGTCAAGGAAGTTCACGGTGGCCTGGTTGAATGACTTTGGATTCTGGGTCGCGTCTCTTCCTTGACAACCTGCTTCGATAAGCCGGGCGACGGCCATCATGGCTACAACTGGCGGACTTCTCAATAGCTCATCCTCAATGGCTCGCGCAGTTGGTTCGGAAGATCGCTGACGGACGACTGCGTAATCTCAAGCCTTTCTGCGGCCCGCGTGACATACCTCGCGGTCATGACAGGATCGAATACTCCCATCAGATTTCAGGTCGAGCCGGATACGTGCGGGATCGACTTTCGCTGAATAAGGATTTCCCTCGATCGAATGCGTGGCACATTCTTTCTGCCGCAACGGCTGGCGCGCCGTTTAGTCGGGAGCGCCGATGCCGGGGGACACGCCCGTTCGATCATCAATATCTCCTCGGCGACGCATTTCTGATCGCTCCCAACAGAGCGGAGTACTGCATCTCGAAGTAGGCATTGACCACGGTAACGAAACTTTTCGCCGCCGGACTCGGCGAGCTTGGCGTACCGGTGTACGAGGTACGGCCGTGAATCTTTCGAACCAGAATGACGGAAGTCGCACAGGCCGACTACGACGAGACGATTCGACGAGGATTTTCGCCAATCGCGCGATGGGGGACAGTGGACGAGATCGGCAAGGCCGTCGCGTCGTTGGCGTTGGGCTGTTTGCCGTTTAGCACCGGAGACGCTTTGCATATCGATGGAGGTCTTCACATTCATCGAGTCTGAATTAGGAGAGTCGATCGAAGAGATCTGCGTCATCGCGATCGGTGATGGTGCCTTGCCAAAAGACCACGTCCAACCCGTCTGGCCTCGGGCATGATGCTCGCACATCGGCATCAACCACATTGACGGAGCGCGACGAAGCAATGCAACCAGACCAGGCGACGGCTGGTCCGCGGACGCTTTGCGACAAGATCTGTCCGGGCTGGATCTTCGGCGTGTCCCAGAAGCGCCAGGGCGAAGTCAAGTCGGCGAAAGACCTGAAGGGCATGCGTATCGGCGTGAGCGCGCCGGGTTCGAGCACGCACATGGCGGTCAACTACATTCTGCATAAGGCGGGGCTGCAGCCGACGGACGTTGCGATCATCGATGTGGGCCAGGCGGCGGGCGCAGTCGCGGCGGTGCGGGCAGGGCAATTCGATGCGCTGATCGTCAACGATCCGAGTGCCACGATCCTGACGAAGGACGGCAGCCTCAAGCCGCTCGAGAACATGCGCACGGCCGAGGGCAACGTCAAGGTGTTCGGCTCCGATTACCCCGAGTCCAGCCTATTCGCGACGCAGGACTTCATCAGCAAGAATCCGAAGACGGTGCGAGCATGGCGGTTTTTTTGACCACGTTTCGCCGCTTCGCCTTCCCTGTAACGTCGCTGGCTTCGCTTTCGAAACGACAGGGCTACGCGTTCCCGCGATTCCCGTGTCGCCCTACGTGTCGGCGGGCGGCGTGTTTTCGGGCGACCTCGACCATACTTCGATCTTGCAACTGCTGGCGGAAAAGTTCGATTCGCACAAGGCTTACTCGCCGGCTGTTTCAGCGCGCAATGCGTACCCAGCCTGAGCAGCGCGCTGAACACCTCGGCGACAGCCGGTTCCCCGCCTGGTCTCGCGGGCGACGTTAAGGTGTCATTCAAGACCACGTTCAACGGGGAGTTGAAGACGGGCCAGTCCGACGTAAATCAGGGGTTTCATGCGGTCGCACTTGGCGACGACGTACTATCATGCAATCGAAGGGAAGTCCACGCACTATGACCAAGTCGCTTAAAACACGATTGACACTTCCTGCCGCGGTGCTTTTGCTCGCTGGCTGTGTCGTCGGCGGCATGCCATATACCGGGCGGCATCTCAGCCCGGCAGAGTGCCGCGATCTGGCGGCGCTCAAAACCAACGCGCCTCCGACCTTGGCACAACACCAGAATGAACTCGCGGCTCTGAGGAAAGCCGGTTACGACCCGTCGCCATGGAATGACGACCCGTACTATCCGGATGATCTGCAAGCGGCCCAGCGCCTGGTCGACTATTGGTTCCAAACCGAGTGCCTGCCGCATTGATTGCGGTTGGGCAGGCGTCTTCGCCTATCAACCGCTTACTGCGTCTTCGTCAAATCCTGCCCGATTGCTGCGACGACCGCCTGTTCGCAATCCTTGAGGCCTGCTACCGACTGGTCGAACTGGTCGGTCAGCGTGCCGAAGCTGCCAAAACGATATTTGGCGTCTGCTTCGATATGAATCGAATTGGCCTTGATGTCCCAGCCGCAAGCGAATGTCTTAAAGTACATGTCCTGCATGGACTTCGAATCGAGCAGGCGCGCACGGATAACGACCCACGGAATGAAGTCGCTGGTATTCGGTGGGGATGCATAGCCAAACGAAGTAATCCATACATTCAGGATGGCATCCGCGTCGGTCTTGATATCTGAGAAGTCGTCTGACTTGCCATCGCTTGCGAGCTTGACGCTCTGGCCATGCAACGCAACGATCTGATAGCCGGCATTGGAAAGTCGCTCTGTAAGCCCATTGTCAACAACGGGGGCGAAAACGATTTTTTCGCTCGCGACACGCTGCGTGTACGTACTCGTATGATTGGCGTTGACCCCTGCTTGCACCAATCCACCAATCAGTCCAAATGCTCCGGCAGCGCCACCGAAGTTCACCACGCTCTCTCCGCGCGGTTCCTTGACGTCCAACATGGCGATCGTATGGAGCTTTTGTCGATTGCTGGCGGCAAGGTCGGTTTTCGGAAGCGAAGCGCAACCGGTGAGCAGTGTTGTGACGACAAACCCCGCGGCGAGTAAGAACTTTGAAAGTGCTTTGGTCTTCATGATTCTGTATCTGTGGATTGAGAGCGTCGACGCCCAGCGCCTTTGAATAATGACCATCCCGGGAAATCAGGAACCGGCAAACCGTTTATCGGCATCACTGCTATGAACTTTAGAACTGCAACGGGGAGCAACGCGCTTGCCGATCCACGAGGACCTCGAACACTATTGCGCGCGTCCGGAGTCGACAAGCAGCAGGTTTAGGCGGCACGAAGTGCCGGCTCACGCAGAACGTCCGGATTACGTCAAGAGCGCGAATGTGGGTCATAGCCTTACCGAAGTCCGACAGATTTCTTATCGCTTCTGAGGGGCAGCGCACGAAACACATCGCGGGCCTATACATTTCCCCAGATTTTTTACGTCAGAATCGTACGCAAAAGCAAACGAGAGGAAGGGCAACGGCACCTTCGCTTTTTCTGGTTGTTACATCGAGATCCTTTGTAACCGGCAGCGGACACAAGCGCAGCTCGACCATCTGGCTCCTGCGGTTTTCTCGCAGCGCTCTATCTGAACAAGATCGCTGCTAAACCCGTTGGCGTCCACGGATTCCGACCTCATCAACTCTCATGCCATGAATCCACGCCATAGCGCTACTACTGCGCCGCAACTCGCCCGTCCCGCGCACGCGCCATACATCGACGGTTTGCGTGCGGTCGCAGTATTGTCGGTTATCGTTTATCACATGTACGCGCAGTGGCTGCCCGGCGGGCTTGCAGGAGTCGACGTCTTTTTCGTGGTTTCCGGGTTTGTTGTCAGCGCTTCAGTTGGAAATCTCGAATCGATGCAATTTTCGCGCTTCGTGTTCTATTTCTATTCGCGTCGAGTGCAGCGGATCGTGCCAGCGCTGGTGGTGTGCCTGCTGGTGACCGGCTTGTTTTCAGCACTGTTCATTCCAAACGCATGGCTGAGCGATACCAACAAATACACCGGCTTCTTTGCTTTCTTTGGGTTGAGCAATCTGGTGCTCGCGTTCATCGGTGATGACTATTTTTCACCACGCGCCGAATTCAACCCATACCTGCATACCTGGTCGCTTGGGGTGGAAGAGCAGTTTTACCTGATCTTTCCGTTGCTTTTCTTCATGTGGGTGAGCAAACGTCCGAGAAAATCGCTTTGCGTTGTTCTGTTCGGCGGCGGGTTCGCTCTGTCCGTGTTGAGCGCATGGTGGCTTTCGAGGCGGAATGAAGGGATCGACTTTTACCTGATTCCAGGGCGTTTTTGGGAATTGGCATCCGGTATCCTGCTATACCAGTTGCTCGCGCTCGCGAAGCGCCCGCTCGGCGTGATCGACCGCAATGGGACGCTGGTTTCGATGGCGTTGCTCGGCGGTTCGCTGGTGCTGCTTGCGGCCGGTTTCAACGGCTTGCGCCCGCAGCAGCTTCCTTTTCCGGGTGCGCTGCTGCCGGTTGCCGGCACGCTTGGCGTACTGTATGCGCTGCACGGAAGAGAGCCGCGGGATTGGCTGCACAAGCTGCTCATTTCACCAGCGGTGACTTTCGTCGGCAAGATCTCATATTCGCTTTATCTCTGGCACTGGCCTGTGATCGTGCTGCTGCGGTGGACGACGGGGCTCGATGCGCCAGTCTGGCGCGTGCTTGCGGCCGTACTGACCTTCGCACTGGCGACAGCGTCCTGGTACTACGTCGAGAATCCGGTGCGGCGCTCGGCGGTCCTCAAAGGCATGCGGCGTCCCGCTGTCGTAGGTGCGGGCGTAGCTGCGTTGATGTGCGGAGCGCTGTTGTGGGCAGGCATTCAGGTAGCCCAGCTGAATCTGTCGCTGAGCGTGGTGTCACAACGTGCCGACGACTGGTATCCGAGCCGCCCCCTTGAGGCCAGCACTGACGGATGTCTGGACACGTGGGATAGGACCAAGCTCAACGGGGGGCGCTTATGGACGTATTCACGTGCGGGATGTTCGCTTCCGGCGACCTATCGCGGGCGCCTGTACGTGATCGGCGATTCGCATGCGATGGCCTACAACAGGATGTTGCGCGAATTCGCCCGGGATACTGGCGTGAAGGTCTTCGCGTACAACAATGGCGGCTGTCCGTTCATGGTTTTGCTGCCGCGCAAACAGGATGAGGTGGAGAGCTGTGCGCCGGAGACAGATGCGGCACTCGCTCAAATCGAGGCACAGGTCAGGCCTGGTGACGTGATCTTCCTGCCCTCGCTGCGACTGCCACGTTTCTCCGACGAGTGGGCCCGCTTCGACGACTCGAGCGCCCGGGACTACATGTTTGGTCCAGAGGCCGTGAAAAGCCGGGTAGACGGCGTGCGAGAGGCCATTCCAATCTTGCAGAAACTGGCAGCCAAAGGGGCGAAGGTCATCCTGGAGGGACCCACACCCGAGTTTCGGAGCCAGCCGTTCCGATGCTCGGACTGGTTCAATCGCGACAATCCGATCTGTTCCGGCGGCGACAGCATCGCGCGTGAGGATCTGGAAGCCTTGCGGGCGCCGGTGCTCGAATCGTATGCTCACATCGTGCAGGCGGTCCCTGAAGTTAGCGTATGGGACCCGTTGCCACCACTGTGCCCAGATTCGGTCTGCTCAACGCACACCGCCGACGGCCGGCCGCTCGTCTTCGATGGCGATCACCTCAGCGGCTATGCGAACAGGCTTCTGCTGCCAAGCTTTAAGCAGGTCGTCAGCAAGCTTATGGAAACGGGGTCCGCGGGCTGAGCGCTGACTACCGCTCTGCCAATAGCGTCAGGGGACAATCGGCCAAATTGCGCAAGTCGATGCCCACATGCAGATCGCCGACGCTCTGTAGCGAGAACTGATTAGTGACAATGGTCGGCCTTATCGAAATTGTCCGAAACGCCTTTACTCATTTTCGTTGGATTTCCTGAAGCAGACTTGCCAGGGCACCGACCTTGGGCGGCTGAGTGTCTTTGCGCCAGATGCAGGTCTGCAACGTTGTGCGAGACACGGCCGACCATTGGTCGCGCACTGCAGTGTCACGACCGATACTCTAATGTAACGCCACATACACTGAGTCTCTGAATGTCCGTTTTGGAGAGCTGCGAAGATCTGTTGAGGGTCGAACTGCCCGCGGCGATAACACGTGTACTGCGAACAGATGTCGCCGGTGACCGCGCAATCCACTCACACACCGCAGTCGGCAACAAGTGGTTCGCTGGTGCGAAAACGGCGAGGGCACGAATGGACGTCCGATCGCCCCTCACGCTCTGTTACCACCACGGTAGAGCCGTGGCATTCCTGAGTACTGGGTATGCAGATGAAGCGAGTCGGCATTATCGGAGATGCGCGGTACTAACGAGTCTGGCAAACCATACGAAAGGATTTTGTCTTTCACACGGACCGGCCTGCCGATGCAGGCCGGTTGCGAGGATACTCCGCGATGACACGTCTGACCAAACCCTGAATGGGCAAGCCCGCGATGAAAGTGGCGAGCGATCCGTCCTCGAGATCGAAATGGATGCGGCCGTGTCGCGTTTCGCAAGCTCGCGGCCCAATGTGGGAGTATCGGTGCAGTGGCGTTCTCACCAGTTGCTGCCCGGGATACCTGTCGAGGGTTTGCCGTACCAGGCGTTCTATCGCGATCGTCTTGGGAGTGCGCAAGCTGTTGCGGCGAGACGTGCCGAGGTTCTCGCGCGTCTTAGCCTCGAATGCGGCCTCGAGTACACGAGTCTGACGGCACACCAGGCGGCGTCAAAGCGTGCCGCGGACCTCCCCGGCCAGCGAAGCTCGTTCGGCGACACGCAGGCGAGCGGTGTGCCGCATTTCGTGTTCAACACGCGCTACTAGCTGTCGGGCGTCCACTCGCCAAAGGCGTTGGCAAGCGCCATGACGCTGGCAGTTGCGAATTGAAGTCGATCGGCAACGGGATAACTCGCCGTGTTGCGACCCATACGGACGTGATCAAAACGTATGCGTGCGACAGACAAGCTCGCAGGCGCCGCACCTGGCGGCGCCCGCGTTTGCAACGACTCGTGTGTCACCGCCGCATGAGGCCCATCACGAGCGTAACAAGGAAAATCACGACGAATATGACGAAAAGTATTTTTGCGATGCTGGCTGCGCCTGCGGCGATGCCGCCAAAGCCGAACGCCGCGGCAATGATCGCAATGATGAAAAATACAAGGGCGTAATACAACATGATGTGTCCTCCTTCCATCGGGGGCAGTTCGTCTCAGGTGCACGCATGACGCCTTCATGGCAGCAATTCCCGTTCCCCGCCGGGTGGCGCAGGCAAATCAACGCCAGGCGAACGAAATCAGCCAGCGATCGCAGTGCTCCGGGATTGCCGAGTGGCAGGCCCTTCCATTCATGGATTTGGTCCGACGAATGACCCTCCGGTTCATTCATCGCGGCCGGCGGCTTCGACCTCTCAAGCGCAGAAAACCTCTCCGTTTAAGCCTCGGAACTTCTATCGGCCTCGATCTGCCGGTTCGCTTCCGCTACAGGCTGCGCGGGAATGCTCGTTGCGCACCCGCGGCAAGGATCGTTAGCGACGCTAAATCGGCGACTTCCCGAGATGACAAGAAAACTCCCTCCGCTCAACGCTGTGAGAGCCTTCGAAGCAGCGGGCAGGCATGTGAGCTTTACGAGGGCCGCCACGGAGCTAAACGTGACCCATGGCGCCGTCAGCCGACAGGTTGCGTCGCTGGAGGAATGGCTCGGCGTGCCGCTATTCATGCGCACTGCCTCGCAGCTGGTGCTGACAGAAGCAGGCCGGTGCTATCTCGCCGAGGCGACCGCGGTGCTAGACCGCCTTGCCGTCGCGTCGATGCATCTCGTGGACCAGGTGGTACCCAGCGCGCTAACCATCAATGCGCCACCCACTTTTACGATGCGCTGGCTCATTGCGCGCATCTCGAGTTTCCAGCGCAGGCGGCCCGACGTCGAGATCCGCTTCACGACGTCGATCGCACCGGTCAATTTCCATGAAAATGCCTACGAAATTGCGATTCGCGGTGCGTGCGAGCCGATCCAGGGCTGCGTGTCATTGCCGTTCATGACCGAGGTGATCGTGCCGCTTTGCCACTGTGATCTGCTTGAGGGAGGATGTCTGCGCGAACCCGGTGACCTCGCGGGCCACACGCTCATCCACTATGTGACGGAGCCGTACCCATGGGAGGAATGGCTTGATGAGGCCGGTGTGCCAGGTCTGAAGCCAATCGGCCAACTGAAGTTCGAACAGATGTACTTTGCGTTGCACGCGGCCGCCGAGGGGCTAGGCATCGCCCTGGTGCCGCTTTTTCTCGCCATCGACGAGATCGTTTCGAACCGATTATGCGTTCCTTTTGGTCCGCGCGCAGCGCGGTACCGGAAGTACTTTGCGTGCGCGAGCCACATGAACCCTGTGACGGAAAGCTTTTACGAATGGCTATTGAAGGAAGGCCAGGACACTGAACAGTCGATCGCAGCCTGGGCTGCGTCGGCCGGCTGGCCAGCCAGCGTCGTTTCCGGCTGAGTGTGCTTGGCGGTGGAAGCGCATCGAGCTCATCGATCGCATCCTGCAACCGTCGGCAACGCGGCTGCCGACAGCTCGTCTGCGAGTGTGAGCGGTATTCACACGCCGTGAGTTAATGTCGTTTGCAGGCAAACGGAAATGTATCGACCATTTTCAAACCCGGTTAAGTGAGCCGGCTCACGCATACCCTCGCGCTTCCATCAGGGGAATAAGTCATGAGTGAAACCTGCATGGGCCTCATTATCGGAGGCTCCTCCCTTGGCATCGCCGCGCTCATGGTGGTTGGCCACTATCGGCGTGAGCGGTCGCGGTCAAGAATGCTACGACATCTGAATCATCATGAATGGTGGCATCAAACGCATCGGCGAATGTGATTGCACCGTCGCGCGTGGAAACGCGACGAGCGTCTAAAGATAACAACGGAGAGCACCGTCATGAGTTGGTTGAGAGAATCGGTCTCGACGAGAGAGCCGAGGTATGACCGGACTCAGTCGGCTAGCACAAGAGAAAGATGGATGAAAACAAAAACATTCAGGAAAGGGCCTGCGGAAAGGACGAGTCCTTATACCCCACATACTGCCGAAGCGGCGATAACCTATCTCGAACGGATCCTGTCAGCCGATGGCGCAAACTCGCTATTCGGCCGGACCTACTGGCGTGCGCGGCTTGAACAGGTAAGCGCGACACCGGGGCTGGCTCCGGAGCAGCGAGCAAGGCTTGCCAAACTTCTTAAGTCTCTTGGGCCCACGTTTGAGGACAATGGTTCATCTTAGACACTGAGCCGGGCCAAGGCTGACATCCGTCAGTCGGCGACCACCACATCAACGGAAAGTCGATAAATATTCGTGGTGCCGATTGGCCCTCGCGAGCGCGTCTTACTTCAAACCCGTCGGCGGCGCAGATGGCGCCCCACGCGGTCAATGTTTCCTTATCGTCGTCAAGTTTGGCGGCAGGGACGCCATACTGACCGCGCGTTGGGCGTCGATGGGAGTTTCCGGTTGGGCAGCACCCGAGGTGCGGCTACTCATGACGCGTGTCTGGCATAGTCGTTGCGCTTCGGGAATTGCCGGCGTGCGAAATCTGGCACCCCACCGGGTATAGCGCAGATTCGCCCCACGTCGTTGCCGCGAGTTTGCGGTCACTGAAGGGAGGCAATCATGAAAGCAACGAAGACAGCAACCGTATGTGTTGCATTGGCGCTAGCGTCGGTCGGCGCGGCCTATGGGCAGGGCGGTGGAGGCGGTGGAGGCGGCGGCGGCGGGACGAGCGCTGGTGCTGGCGTGGCGGGAGGAGCCAACGGAGCGGGCCAGGGTGGTGCGGGAATAAGTGCGCCGAACACAGGCGCGAACAGTGGTTCGACATCCATGTCGAAAGGTTCGACGGCGAGCTCGCCGACCCGACTCCCACAGAAAGGCTCACACGCTAAAGGCGCGTCGGACACGGCTGCATCAGGTGCGCAGTAAACAGGCACAGCGAGGCGATGTCCGATGAGCTGCTTATTCGTGTACTCGTTCTGTCAGTCGCATCTTTGCATCCCGGCGCGGACGCATGGGGGTTCAAGGAACGACCACTGATGCAACGAAAACAGGCTGAAGCCGAAGCCGCGCCAACGGAGGACCAATGACTCAGTCATGCATTGCCATAACTGTCCGCCGCGAGGACCCTGCCTCGCTTGATGGACAAATCTTGCTTGATGAACTCAGCGCCACGCTGGCGGTATTTTCAGGCGATGGCGGGCAGTCGAGGTTTTGTCTCGCCGATTTTCACTCATCGCACGGACGGTTTTTTGTTGCCCGCACCCTTGCCGGTGAACCGGTTGGGTGCGGCGCATTCTGGCATTTCGACTCGCGCACGGCGGAACTCAAGAGAATCTACAGCAGGCCGCATTATTCAGGTGTCGGCAAAGTGATTCTGCAGCAGCTTGAAGTCAACGCGGCGGCAGCCGGTTATAAAAGGCTGGTCCTCGAGACTCGCGCGGTGAACCGGCGCGCGATCCGATTTTATGAGCGCAACGGCTTCAGGGCCGTTCAACGGTACGGTTCCTATATAGAACAGTGCGATGCGTGCTGCTTCGAAAAGATGCTCGTTGCCGCGGGAGGTGAAGAGGCTGGTTGGCCGACCGGCAGGCAAGGCGGCGCAGATCGATCAATGCGCGAACGCGGATGTGGCGATGCCGATCGAATTGACCGTCGCTAACGAAGCCGAATAGGTGGGTCCATGACATGAGCAGCCGGTGGAACTCCTCGCGGACCCGTCGCGCCCATGCTCCTGTGGGTGAGCCCGGGACGTTCCCCGTTCTGATCGAGCCACAGCTCGCTACGCTGGTCGATCGCGCACCGGCGGGCGGCGACTGGTCCTACGAAATCAAGTTCGACGGCTATCGGATGATGGTCCGGATCGAGCGTGGCACCGTCCAGATCTTTACCCGCAACGGACATGATTGGACTTCGCGTTTGCCCAGTCTGACCGACGCACTCACGGCCTTGCCAGTCGAGGAGGTGTGGCTCGACGGCGAGGTGGTCGTGTTGGACGCGGAGGGTCGCCCCGACTTCAATGCGCTTCAGAATGCCTTCGACCGACGCAGCACCGCGGACATCGTCCTGTTCGTCTTCGATATCCTCTGGCTGAACGGCACCGATCTGCGTGAACACCCGTTGCGTGCGCGTCGCAAGCTTCTTCGCGCATTGATGCATGAAACGGACGCCGATGTGTTGCGATTGTCGGAAGACTTCGCGAAAGACCCGGTGTCGCTGGTCGCTTCAGCTTGCCGCATGAAGCTCGAAGGGATCATCGGCAAGCGCGGCGATGCGCCATACCGCTCCGGACGGTCTACCGAGTGGATCAAGCTCAAATGCAATTTGCGCCAGGAATTCGTGGTCGGCGGCTTCACCCGGACCAAAGGTGCGCGCTCAGGTGTTCATTCCCTGCTGCTCGGCGTGTACGAACAGGATGGGTCGCTGCGCTACGCGGGCAACGTCAAGCCATACCTGTCCAGTCGCGCCACGAACGCTTTCCTGCGGCGTGCCGGCACGGTCACCGCTAGTAAAACAGCGTTCTACAACCCTCCCAAACCGGAAAAAAACCGCGACTACCTCTGGTTGGAGCCGGTGCTCGTCGTCGAGTGTTCGTTCCTCGAATGGACGCCCGCCGGCGAAGTCCGACATCCGGTTTTTCACGCGATCCGGGAAGACAAGGCCGCTGGCTCGATCACCGAAGAACCGATGATCGCCGTCGAGTCGGACGAACCGGTCGAGGCCGATGCGGGTTCGACTCGCCAGCGTCCAGGGCCGAAAGGTGCGGTGACGATCGGCGGCATCCGGATATCCAACCCCGAGCGGGTCATGGATGAGGTGACCGGGCACACCAAGCGCGACATGGTCGAGTACTACGCTGCGATATCCGAATGGGCGTTGCCGCATCTGCATAATCGGCCGTTGGCGTTGGTTCGCGCGCCAAACGGAATTAAAGGCGAGTTGTTCTTCCAGAAACACAGCGAAAAGTTCCAGATTCCCGGCGTCGAAGAACTGCCGCCGGAATTGCATCCGAGGCATCCGCCGCTGCTGGTTGCGAACAAACCGGAGGCGCTGGTCGGTCTCGCCCAGATGGGCGTTGTCGAACTGCACTGCTGGAACGCCGCGGCACCGGACCTCGAGCATCCCGACAGGATCATCTTCGACCTCGATCCCGACCCGAACCTGCCATGGAGTGCAATGCTGGAAGCGGCAGAACTGCTGAAGGTGGTACTCGACGAGATAGGTCTGCGGTCATTCCCAAAAACCAGCGGAGGCAAAGGATTCCACGTCGTCGTGCCGTTGACGCGACGACAGGCCTGGAGTGAAGCGAAGGGGTTTGCGCAGGCGGTTGCCCGTCACATGTCGCGGGTGGTGCCGGACCGCTTTTCGGCGGTCCTTGGTCCTAAAAACCGCATCGACAAAATCTTTATCGACTATCTTCGCAATGGCCGCGGCGCGAGCACCGTTGCCCCTTTCTCGGTCAGGGCGCGTTCCGGAATGGCGGTTTCGATGCCGGTGTCGTGGGACGAATTGCGGCGGGTCGGCCGAGGCGACGAATGGACCATGCGCAAGGCGATCGAACGTCAGCGTTCGCTGCAGTTCGATCCATGGGAAGACTACTGGCGCACGCGGCAGGGAATCACCGCCGCAATGCGCCGCGCCGTGGGCATGAAGCGCTAGCTGCCGCGCTGCTCGGTGCCTTTCAGCTCAGCGTGCCGGTGCGAATGCGTCGCTGCGTACTTGAGCTCGTAGTGAGCTCCTTTGCCGCTGCGTGTCGGGGGAAAATGCTCTCCCTCTACGCACGTTACTTCGAAAGTCCCCTTGCCATCGTCATGGACGACCGAATAGATGCCGGACGTTTTGACGATCTCGCCGGGCTTGAAAGAGTTATCGCCTGCCATGTTGACTCCTCCGTTGATGAATAAACCGGTCCAGCAATGGCTGTACCACGCGCGCCCATGGGGATGTTGATGATTTCCGTCGCGGTGGTGCGATAGGTTCGGACAGCCGTTTGACGACGGCACGTCCGTTGCTCCTACACGGTGGCGCTTGCGATGGCGTCGGCGCGATCGACACGCCGCATCGGCGCACGCGTATCCGCGAATCCCGACCCTGTTGGCCCGCGCGACGGGCCCATCGACTACGAGGCACGACATGAGAGCCCTTTGCTGGCACGGCAAGAAAGACGTCCGCGTCGACAACGTCCCGGACCCGGTCATCGAGCATCCGCGCGATGCGATCATCAAGGTGTCCAGTTGCGCGATCTGCGGTTCGGACCTGCATCTGTTCGATGGCTTTATGCCGTCGATGAAGTCGGGCGACATCCTCGGTCACGAGTTCATGGGGGAGGTCGTCGAAGTCGGCTCCGGCAACGCGAGGCTGAAAGTGGGCGAGCGCGTCGTCGTGCCGTTTACGATCGCGTGCGGCGAGTGCGATCAGTGCCGGCGTGGCTTCTTTTCGGTGTGTGAGCGTTCGAACCGCAACAAGGAGATGGCCGACAAGGTGTTCGGCCATACCACCGCTGGCCTGTTCGGCTATTCGCATCTGACGGGCGGCTATCCGGGCGGGCAAGCCGAATACGTGCGCGTGCCGTTCGCGGACGTCACGCCGGTCAAGATTCCCGACGGCCTGACCGACGAACAGGTGTTGTTTCTTGGCGATATTTTGCCGACCGGCTGGCAGGCCGCGGTGCAATGCGAAATACAGCCGACCGACACTGTCGCGATCTGGGGCGCTGGCCCGGTCGGCCAGTTCGCGATCCGCAGTGCGATCCTGCTCGGCGCAAAGCAGGTGATCGTGATCGACCGCGTTCCCGAGCGCCTCGACATGGCGCGCGCCGTCGGCGCGATCACGATCAACTTCGAGGACGAGAGCGTGCTCGACCGGTTGAAGGAACTAACGCAGGGCAAGGGTCCGGAAAAATGCATCGACGCGGTCGGTATGGAATCGCATGCGACGCGCTCGTTCGATGCGCTTTATGACCGCGCAAAGCAGGCAGTGATGCTCGAAACGGACCGTCCGCATGTGCTGCGCGAAATGATCTACGTATGCCGGCCGGCGGGCGTGCTGTCGATTCCGGGCGTGTACGGCGGCCTGATCGACAAGATCCCGTTCGGCGCCGCGATGAACAAGGGCTTGACGTTTCGCATGGGGCAGACGCACGTGAATCGCTGGACCGACGATCTGCTGAAGCGGATCCAGGATGGGCATATCGATCCGTCGTTCGTGATCACCCATACGGTTCCACTCGAACAAGGGCCCGGCATGTACCGCGTGTTTCGGGAGAAGGAAGACGGCTGCATCAAGGTGGTGATGAAACCGTAGAACTTCCAGGCACTTTCTTCATTTCGTATCGGCGGCGACAACAAAGGCGCACAGCCGACCCTTCATGTGTTTGAGCAGAAGGGCGGCTGGCGCCGGGACGTCAGTGCGAGTTGCAAAGTCGCCAGCGGGATCCCGGCGGCCTCAGGGCGAACGCCCCGCAGTCTTTCAGCCTTGCGCAAATCTGTACCAGCAGTGCCGGCGGCGGATCGGCGGCGACCAGCAATGCGTGGGCGGCACGGCTGTCCTCACGCAGGCTCGCCACGAAACAGTCGGCTTGCGGCTCGACGAACCGGTTGACGGCGTTCAACCCCCATTCCCCGTGAGCCGCATATTCCGCATGATCCATTTCGTGCGTCGGGAGCACCCATTTCGCGGCGCCAGGCGAAGCCGCGAGTGAGAAAACGAACACGTCCAGCTCACATAAACCGGACTCAGCGAGAGCCTGGCGTGCGTCGGAAGCATCGCGATACGAGCGAAAGATTGCGCTCAGATACTCGGCCATTTGGCGCCCCGTCCTTTTTTCTATCGCTTAAGCGGGAAGCACGCTCTGTGCCGCGTTCCGGCCTCCGGTCGATATCTTCAGCGGCTACGCCAGGCCGTGAACCTCAGCCACATCGCACAGCAGGCGCGGGTGCCTGGGATCGGAGACGTCGATCTGGTTCCACGCAATCCGATGATGCCGCCAGCGCCCCTTGCGCTGTGCCACTTCACGCAACAGCCTTGGCAGCCAGCGGACGGCGAGCCGCTCGACCAATGCACTCGGACCGATGTGAAATTCGCTGATCATCCAGGCGTCGTGGTCGCGAACCACCTTGATCGCCTCTATGCGGCCTAGTGATGAGCCGTCTCGCGTCAGCACTTGCCGACCGACGATCAGATCGATGTTGATCTGCGCCATCATCGCGATCCCGGAATACGCTCGACGATGTGCTCGCGTAGCCAGCGCTGCCAGTTGCCAAGCGGGGTATCGCGCGCATCCAGGTCCACCTCGATGTCGACCTCCATGCGACGGACCCGACTCCACGGAATCCGGTACGGTTCGACGTAACGCGCGCCGCCGATTTTGCCAGCGAGTCGCGCGACCCGACGCCCGGCGTGCTCGCCAATGCGTCGCGCCATCGCGACTGATCCGGTCTCGAGCGCAACCAATTCGGGCGGGCGCCCCGGCCGTAATTCGGCGACGATACCGTCGACCCGCCCCATCTTCGCACCGCGCGGTGAAGGAGACGATGATGGAGAGGAAGCCGCGGTCGCTGCATGCCATGGCGGACAAATGGCTCGGCTTGCAGCCAGAGAAGCAGGTACGCGCAAAGCGGTTAGCGCATGGCCGACGCTGTCGGGGGTCGTGCGTCTACGTTAGCGCGGCCGGCGCCATGGGCGAAGTGGGGATGTTCTTCTTCCGTCACGACGATGGCGCTTGGTACATCTTCCCACCGGGCGAGTCGCGCCCTTCGATCGGCGCCTTGCGCACGGCCGCCTAGGAGCGCACAAGCTCCTGTCCTGTGCTGCTATCGGCCTGTCCCGGAAGCCTTTTCGATATCCTCGAGAAGTCTCAGTACGGTTTCGCCGCCGCCGCGTTCCCAGCAATTGGTGTGATCCGCACCCTCCAGCATGAATAGTCGCCGCGGCGCGGCAGTGTGCGCATATAGGTGGGCGAAATGCTGCGGTGGGATCACGTTGTCATGTGTGCCGCCATAGATCACGACGGGCACCCGCACCCGCGCGATCTTCGCGAGATTGTCATACTGATCGCGAACCAGCAGGCCCACTGGCATGAACCAGAAGACCTGTGCCGCGACATCTGCGATCCGTGTAAAGGGCGCTTCGAGGATCAGGCCTTCGATCTGCCCTGGAGACTGTGCTTCGGCCGCGAGTTGCACCGCCACGCCGGATCCGAGCGAATAGCCGTGCAGAACGATGCGCGCATTCGTACGCTCGACGAAGCGAAGTGCTGCGCGCCCATCCTCGTAAAGGCCCGCTTCGTGAGGTATGCCCGAATTGCCTCCGTAGCCGCGATACTCGGCGAGGTAGACTCCGTAGCCGCAGTCGAGCAGTGCGCGCGCGATATGCCCGCGTTGCGAGAGGTCTTCGCCGTTGCCGTGAAAAAGCACGACGGTCAAGCGTCGAGACGATGCCGGCGCTTTGTACCAGCCACGCAGATCGAGTCCGTCCGCTGTGGTGGCGGTCACGACCGACATGTCGGCGAGTCCCGCTTCGTTCGGCTCATGCCGCCGCCATTCCCCCGGATAAATCAGGCGTCCCTGTATCCAGAATAGTGTGGCGGCCGCCGCGCCATATGTCGCGGCGCAGGCCCCGCAAAACCAGGCCAGCAGCGCGGTGGCGCCGGTCATGACACCTGCTCGGCACCCGGCAGCGTCGCGGCGACGCCATACCGGCTCCCATGACGCAGCAGGGCGGCGTCGAATGCTTGCACGGTCAGCGGCGCCGGTGAGCGCATGCGTGGCCTTTCGCTGCCGCGTCGCGCGAGTGCTTCGTCGAAGTGCACAAAGGTGGCAAAGTCGAGAGGAAAACGTTGCGCGTCGACGCCGCACAGACGCGCGTCGGGCGAGGCCGCCGCGATGATCGTTTGCCACTCGCGCGCGGGCACCACGCCGACGCCTTCGGTGCCGTGCGAAAACAGCATCAGGTCAATATGTTCGAAACGGCCTTCCCGTTGAAGCAGCCGCGCGAGGTTGTGTGCCGATGGCTCGGTGCAGAACACCAGCCAGAACGGCAACGCGCCAAGATGCATCGTCGTGTATGGATCGAGCAGGACGAAGCTATCGACGACGAGATGCTGCGGCTCGATACCTTCAAATCCGTACCATTCGCGCAGCGTGTCGAACGCGAAAAAGCTCAGCGATTCGGGTTCCTCGAAGCGAAACTCGACTAGACGCCAGTCGGCCTGCCGGGCGAGGGCACGCAGAGAGTCGAGCAGGTTCATGTCGGAGCCCCATTCGGCTTCAGGCGCGAGCGCATCCGGCGAGGGCGGCTCCCAGCAAGTGCGGGCGCTGCCATAACGGGCCAGGTATTCCCGCACGCGCGGGCCGCCACCGAAGTATTCGTCGCGTGTCGCGCCACCCGCCGCGCCAAACTGAAAGAAGGCGCGCTCGCCGATACGCGTGACGGGCCACTGCAACGTGCATATGTCTACATACAGCGTCGCGCCGGCGGGCAGACTGCGTAGCAGGAACTCGCGAAACCCGAGCGCCAGCGCGCGCTGCTTGATGCGGTAGTAGCGCATCGTGCGCAACATGAGCCGGTCCTGATTCGGATCGTGCATGTGGTGAACGGCGATTCGTCCGTCTGCCGCGAGTAGCGCCTCGCGCGCACGTCTGCCGTCGCGCAGGCCTGCTGCGGCATCATCGGGATCGCTGCCGGGCGCACGGACGGGGCAGAGAAAAGTCTGTGGCAGCCAGGGCACGCCCATGGCGGCGGCCAGATGCACGAGCGCGCCGTTGGACGAGCCAACGAAGGCGGCCGGGTATTGGCGGCGCGGATAACGATCGGCAAGCCACGTCGCTATGGTCTCGATGTCAAGACGCAGCGCCGCGCGCTCACCTATGGCCTCAGTTGCGCCGCCGATGGAGTACGCCCATTCGCGAGCGAAGCGAGGCAGGAGATTGATCAGCGGCATGCTGCGGTCGAGCAGTGGTGACCCGCTCGGGCTGCTAAAAGGCTTGCCATGCAGGCAGGCGCCCAGTGCACCGACCATCGCGGCGGCCGAATCGAATCGCGCAATTCCTCGCGGTGCGCCGCTCATGGCTGCTCCATTCGCCCGGAAGGTTCGCCGGGTAACGTGTCGACGAACTGACGGATCGCCAGCGCAAGACTGTGCGGATACACATAGTTCAGGGTGTGTGTGCCGCCGTCGATGATGATCAGTTGCGCGGCGCGCAGCCGCGCGGTCACTTCGATGGCCCACTCGCGCGGCGACACAGGGTCCCGTGAGCCGCACACCACGAGGACCGGCGCGCGAACGAGCGGCAGCCGGTTCTCGATGCGGTCACGAATCATGATGCGCATCGTGGCCAGTGCGCGCAGCAGTCCGGCCTTGGCGTAATCGATGCGCGCTGGCGCGGCCGGCGAATGAGGCCGCTCGCGGCGGCCGTTGACCAAGGCGCGCCACATTTGGACCGGCAGATGCCGGGCCCCGCGATCCGCGGTGGGCCCTTGCAGCACCAATGCCCTGACGTCGCCGGGATGACGCGCGGTGAGCTCGGTCAGGATCTGGCAGCCGAACGAGTTGCCCACCAGGATGGCGGGTCGGAGGCCGGTGGCAACCAGCCACAGGTGCAAAGCATTGGCGAGACCGGGCAGATCGAGCCAGCGGCCGCGCAATGCGCTTTCACCGAAGCCAGGTAGATCGGGAGCAAACACTGGAAACCACCTGGCTAGCGCTAGCGCAAGCGGTTCCATGTAGCGGCTGGAGACGACGAGACCATGGACGAGTATCACTGGCGGGCGAGCGGCCAATGTATTCGTGGCGGTGGCGTCGGTCGGGCTTGCGGTCCGAGCGAACATCCGGTACGGACCCGCCTGCACCCAGCGCCCTCGAATTCCAGCGAGCCGGCTTCCTTCAGTAAGCGCCGGCGTTTGACGCAGGCGGCCCCAGTAGTGCAGCAGCGCGACGGCGGCGGCACTCCCGGCGATGGCGCTGGCAACCAGCGCGATCTTGCGATGCATACGCGGGTGGCCCGCTTCCGTGCGGTCGACATCGCAGTGATCGTCGCGAGAACGGGCTCCCGGGTTCGCGGCCCGTGTGCTGCTTGTGTTGGCCCGACGTTGACTCATCCGTCATCCTTGGTGCGATGGTGGCAGATTGAGCTAGTTTGCAGCGGTCTCTCCAACGCACTCTCGCGACCGGGCACTGCCACCATGACCGCGCGCGATGCGCGGCATCGTGGGTGTGCAACCGGCGTGCCACGAATGCCGCTTGTTGGCGATTGCGAGCTTGTCGGGCCCGGTGCATGTCGGTTCGCGATTGCGCTAAGCCGTCCGTAAATGTCGAGTTAGGAACAGAGAGTCCGGATTCCCGATCGGCGAAGGACGATGCAGGGCGCCTCCGGGCCGATACTGCGCCGGGAGCGCATCGAGGCGAGGGGCAGCGCCCGAGCCTTCGGCGAATGCCGGCCGGAGCGCTCAGCACGCGAGCCGAATTCGAGAACAGCAACTCACGCCACCCACCTTGAAATTTTCACCGTGCATACTATTCTAAATTCCGCTCAGGCAGTCGCGCCCGCCATGCGGCGCGCTGCGTGTTTCGATTTGTTTGCCGCAGCCCGGCAGACGGACTGGAGCGCGTAGGCCGGTTCGTTTCCGTGCTGCATCGAAGGAGGAAACGATCATGAGTGACCTTTACTTCGGGGCCGATCTGTTCAGTGAGTTCGACCGTCTGCAACGGCAGATGGCGAGCCTCTTCGGCGGCTTCCCTTCCAGTATCCGTTCGGGCCGCGTGGGCGCCTTCCCGCAGATCAACATCGGTTCGACCGACGACTCGATCGAGGTCGTCGCGTTCGCGCCGGGGGTCGATCCGGCCAGGCTCGAAGTATCGCTAGACAAGGGCTTGCTGACCATCAGCGGCGAGCGCGCGAGTTCGCAACCGGAAACCCGCGGCGACGATGCGCGCACCTATGCACAGGAGCGATTCGCCGGCAGTTTCCGGCGCGTGGTCGAGCTTCCGCAAAACGCGGACCCTGGCAAGGTGAGCGCGCGGTACACCAATGGATGCCTGATGGTGAGCATCGGCAAAAGCGAGGCGTCGAAGCCACGCGCGATCACCGTTCAGTGAGCACCGACAGAACTACGGAGGACATCATGAACGACACGACTGAACTCGCCAGAAAGGAGCAAACGGCGGTGACCCAGCGCGACGGTGAGGCATCGCAACGCCGGATCACATTGACGCCGCCGGTCGACATCTTCGAGGACAGCCACGGCATCACGCTGTGGGCGGATCTGCCGGGCGTGACGAGGGAGCGGCTGGAGGTCAAGGTCCACGATGGCAACCTGTACATCGAAGCCGAGGCGATGGTGCCGACCCCGGCGGAACTGCGTCTGCAGCATGCGGAGATCCGTGAGCCTCACTTCGCGCGGGCGTTCTCGATGAGCGCCGACTTCGATGCGTCGAAAATCGAAGCCAATCTGAAGGACGGCGTATTGAAGCTGACGATACCGCGCCATGACGAAGCGCGACCGCGCCGCATCGAGGTGCGTACCGACTGAAGTCGGCCGGGGGAGGGGGACAGCAGTAGCAAGAAGCTGGATGCTGTCCTCCAGCCACCGCCTTTCGGCTGTCGAGTCGAAGCAGTCGCGGCGCGGAGACCGGAATCCCGTTTTGTCGATGATAGGAAAGGAGCACACGATGAACACTGATCCGAAAAAATGGAACCCCTTCAAGTTCCTTCGCGGAACCGCCCGCAAATCCGATGCGGACGACTCAGACGGTCGGCGCGCGGATGAGTGGCGGGCCGCATGGCCTGACATTCCACGACTATCTCTTCGCGAACCGTGGCGCGCCGTGGAGGAATTCTTTCGTGACCCATTTGCAGGCGGTGGTCCGTTTGAACGATGGTTTGGCGACTTCAGTTCCTCGCGCTTCCAGCCGCGCATCGACGTCGTGGACGAAGGGCCGGTGCTTCGCGTAACTGCGGAACTGCCCGGGATGGTACGCGAGGACTTGAACGTGAGCGTCGAGGAAGGGGCAATCGTGCTGCGTGGCGAAAAGAAGCAGGACGTGCGCAGCGAGGAAGACGGATGCTATCGATTGGAGCGCGCCTATGGAAGCTTCGTGCGCAGAATTCCGATGCCGGACAATGCCGACCCAGACCATGCATTGGCAAAGTTCGACAACGGCATTCTTACATTGACCGTGCCAAAAACGGAGCCGGCACGGTCCGCTACTCGAACCATCGATATCGGTTAGCACCGCCGCCAGAATTGCCCGGCGGCGGGCGACTTTCTGGCTGGCCAGGCCGTTAGCTCAATTGGTAGAGCAGTGGCGGTCTTTGCGAGATCGACAAGCAACGTGGCTTCACGAAAGCCCCCGGCATTCGCGCCCGTCGAATCCGTGGGTATCTTGACGCATGGGGGGTACTCGCAAAGCGGCTGCTTGCGCTCATCAGATTCCGCTTGTCGCGTCGATGTCGAGTCGTCGCACCAGCACGGTTTCCACAAGCTGTCTGTTGACGAGTTCTCCGCATAACCATGTCACGTCGGACGAGCATGTGGCGAAAATGCACAGTTCAACGGTCTGGTCGTCGAACTGCCTGACGTCCCCCGCAAGTTGCGCATCGCCGTCGTGCAACGCCCGGAATAGCAGCAGAAGGCCTGACCTGTCCGCGAGGCGAATCGTCATGTGGATTAGCAGGTTCACCTGTTCGCTTGCCACGGGGAAGGGGCTCCCTTCCTCCCGGCGGCATCGGCCGGTCGATCTTTCCAATGCTCGCGCAGTGAGCAATCCGCGACATGACTCGTTCAATGCCGACGAATGGATCGCGATCGCGCATCCGGCATGCCACGGCAGGACACAAGGGCATACCCCATTCGGATTCCTTGGCTTTGATGCGTCGGTGCTCAACCGGCGGCGTGAAGCGGGGACTTATGGAGAACCTCCAGTGCATCCCGGGAATAACCCCTGCTCATTCCAGTTGATGCTGCCGCGGGACTGACCTTCGGCAGTAGCGGGCTGTCGAAAGTGACGAAGCGACTACGGCGTTGCGCCCGACAGCTGGCGACATCGATCCAATGGAATGGAGGCGAACCATGAAGTTCATGACTAAAGCGATGCTGGCTTCTGCGCTGGTGACGGCACTGTCGGGCGGCGCCTACGCGCAGGGTGGCGGCGGAGGCGGAGCGGGCGGGGCCGGTGGCGGCGGCGGAACCGGTAACGGTGTGGCCGCTGACGGCGGCAATGCTGGGGGCGCTGGAGGGATGGCAACGGGTGCGACAGGAACCGGAACTGGCGCTGCGCCTGACAACCCGTCGAGGGATCGGTCGAGCGGGATGAACAATAGCACCCGTCCCAACACCGGCCACGGCACGAACGACAATACGGATGGCAAGCAGCAAAACGGCCAGTGATGCATGGAAGCATCACACCCACGGACGAATGTGGTTGGCATAAATCGAAGGTAAATCACAAGATGGCAAGCGCAGGCAGACCATTTCGACCGGTACGCCTGCGCTGTGTCCTCATGGTTTACTGTTGCGTCGCCTTCTTGTTACCGGCCCTTTCCGCAAACTCGGTAAGCTTGAGGTCCGTCGCCTTTTCTTCGTCCAGCGTCTCTGTCAGCAGTTTCACGGCTTCGGTGAAACCTAGTTGCTTGCCGATGGCGCAGAGACTACCGTAGGTGGCGATCTCGTAGTGTTCGACCTTCTGCGCGGCAGCCACGAGGCCCGCATCCAGGACCGGACCTTTTTCAATCTCGTCGATCAGTTCCTGTCCTTCTTCTATCAATCCCTCCATCGCGATGCACTTCATTCTCTTCAGGCGGATGTCACAGGTTTCCACCACCTTGTCGATCCGTTCGACCTGTCCTTGCGTTTCTTCAAGATGAGTCTTGAATGCGTCGCTTAGCGCCGGGTCGGAAGCGGCGCGGGAGAGTTTCGCCAGCGCTCGTGTCAGTTGCTTCTCCGCGCTATAGATATCGGAAAGCATGTGCACGAACAGATCATCGACCGTCTTTCGCTGTGACATTTGTGAGCTCCTAAAAGGTTGTTCGGAGCCCTCACTGGCGCAACGAATATGCCCGAGACCGAGCGGCACGCATCCAGAGACTTGCGTGATGTGAGGGGAATCGCCAACGCTTAGAAGTTGACGTCGAGCCATGCCTTCGCCCAGGCCACACCGCGCTCATTTGCGGAAGCCTCGGTGTCGAAATAGCCGATGTCGATGAAGCGAAAGACCTGGCGATTGTCCACGTAGTCCTGAGGGCGGCGCTCGACCTCCACGCGAGCGTGGTAGTGAAAGCCTCTCTTCTCCGGTGACGAACGAATCACCCACTCCCGATGCGTCACCTGCAATGATACGTCGGTCATTCTGAGTTATATGGACGCCTTCCCGTTTGCCGGGTGCGACCAATCTCCGTAGTAAGTGGGTCTTCTACGCGGCGCAAACCGCGTAACCGGGTTGATACGTTCGACCATGAGCCATTAGCGCCCAGACGGTGCACTCAATCCTCTCTGGCTTCTACGCTTCGATGCATGTTTCCCAAGCAGTCCATGTGCCTCGGAGGTTTGCCTATGCCTGTCCGAAAGACGCGGTTAACGGCCAACACGCGTGCGCGGATTCGCTGCCTGCCTCGAAAATGGGGACGTTTGCGCGGGAGGCCTTTGCTGGCTACGGGGCGCAAAGATCTTGCGCTTTCCACCTTGCGCCGCCACGTGCTAAATCGGCGCGTCTCTGCGATGAACGGGTAGTGGCCACAAGACACGTCGTTATGGGGCCGACGAACGCATCGACGATGCGATTCGCACCCAACGTGCGGAAGAGGTTACTGAAATCCAACTCGATCTCGTACGCGTAGACCGCTGCTTCGCGTCGTCGTCGGGTACGGATTGATCAGCCCGCCTGATATGACTCCCGGTGTCAATCGGGATCGGTTTTTCAGTTTCTCGAATTCATATTGTCGGAATTTCCTGAGGGCGACGTAGCAGTACATCTCGACGGTGGATCATGCTGATATCCGCGGGTTGGCTACCGCATTACAGAAGTCCGTCCGATGAGCCTGCCGCTATCTAGAGCCGCAAGTCGGATGCAATCCGTCGCGTAGCGGGCTCGCGGGTTACTCATGTGCCGGGCTACGCCGCCTTCAGGAAACTCATTCTCCAATCGTTGGGTGAGTATGGCTTGCCACTCGTGAGTTGTGTCAAGCCGTATGGTATTCGCGCCGTGTGGCAAGCGACATCGATTGCCGACTGATGTCCCAGATGAACCCAGCGAGTTCGCGGGCGACAGCGATCACCGCGATGTTCTTCTGCTTGCCGCGCGCGAGAAGCTTCCGATAGCGTCGGCACAAGCGCACCTGTGCGTCCCAGGCGCGATCCACGATGGGCTTGGGGATGCCCTCGTGGCGACGCTGGATGTCGCGACTCACGCGGGCCGGATGCTGGTAGCTCCAGGCCGCTTCGATCAGCAGCTTTCTCGCATAGCTATTTCCGTTCTTGGTGATGCTGCCCTGACGGCGTTTCTCGCCGGATGAGTGCTCGGACGGCGTCACCCCCATCCAGGCCATCAACTGGCGCGGGTGCGCGAAGCGTGACAGATCGCCCAGTTCCGCAAGCATGCCCACCGCCGTGGTGAATTGCACACCGCGCATGGTCTGCAGGCCCAGCACGGCCGGATAAAAGCGCCAATTGAGAACCGCCTCGCGCAGTGCGACTTCGAGACGCTCGCATTGGGTGAGGCGGTCCTCAATCGTGCGCCGAAGCTCCTCGAACGCGAGTTGCTGCCATGGGCTATCAAACGCATACGTGCTCAGCCAGCGCCTGTGCGACGGCCCCCAGTCGGCGCAGCCGGTATAGCCCACCCCATGCGAGAGCAGAAAGGCCTTCAGTCGTTGCCGGGCACGCTTTAGATCGTCCTTCGCGCTCACCCACGCGCGAGCCAGATCGCGGAATGCTTCGTCTTCCACGCTGGGCACATACACCGCTGACAGGTCGGCGCGTGCGCCAGCTACCTGGTGGCTACCGTCGCCGCGGATTCGCCGGCTTGCCAACCACCCCCGAGCGCCTTGAAAGCAGCAACTGCTACCCGGGCTGACTCCGTTTGTGCCTGCACTCGCGCATCGGAGGTGCGTAGCAGGCTGTCGTCGGCTTGCAGGACTTCAATCAGGCTGACCACGCCTTTTTGATAGGCTGCAAACGAGGCAGCTCTTGCGCGGCCGAGCGAGTCCACGCCCTGGTTGAGCACAGCGGCTTGTTCCTCGCGCTTGACCAGTGCCGAAAAAGCGTTCTCCACGTCCTCAGTTGCATGTAGTGCGGCAAGCCGGTACGCAGCCAGCATCTCGGACTGCTGGCCCTTGGCCTGGTTGATCTGCGCATCGATCCGGCCGAAGTCGAACAGACGCCAGCGCAGACCGAGCACGCCGGCGGCCTGGCTGGCGCCGCTCGAGAACAGATTGCCGCTAGCCACGGATGTCGCGCTGCCGATCAGTCCGCTCAGGGAGACCTTGGGGTAGTACTCGGCGATCGCCACTCCAATACGTGCATTCGATGCGGCGAGGTGTCGCTCGGCCACGATCAGGTCGGGCCGGCGTCTGAGCAGCTCGCGCGGGGATCCGGTGGCTCCGATCTGTGGGGGGGCGGGGATGTCGCCGGCTTCGAGCAGCTCGGCCCGGTGTACGCCGGGCTGGGCGCCGAGCATCACATCCAGTGCATTCATGGCCGCGTCGAGGCCCGTCTCGGGGACCGGGACGGAGGCCCGGACCTGGGCAAGTGCCCCCTCCGCCTGTCTGACCTGAAGCTCGGCTGCCAACCCCTTGCCATACAGAAGGTTGATGGTGGAGAGCAGATCCTGCTGCGTCTGCACCTGCCGCCGCGCAACGTTCAGACGGGCTTGCAATCCGCGGATGCTGATGTAGATGTCGGCGGTCTGTGCCGCCACGGCCAGGCGTGTGGCCGCGGCGCCGGCTTCCGAAGCCTCGTACTCGGCGAGCGCCGCTTCCCGTCCACGACGCAGGCCTCCGAACACATCCAGTTCCCAGCTCGCGCTGAGATTGGCTTCGTAATCGTTGCCGTAGCGGTCGAAACCGGGCGTCGAGTTCAAAACTCGCCCGAGGGGCGTTTCAACCGACTGGTAGACCCTGGCTGCCTGGCCGCTGACATTGCCGGAAGGCAGCAGCGCGGCATTCGCCGCCCCAATTGCCGCACGTGCCTGGGCGACACGAGCAGAAGCTTGCGCGAGGTCAAGGTTCTGCTCCAGCGCAAGCGCGACGAATCGCGTCAGTTGCGGATCGCCGAACCCCGTCCACCAGGTGTCGAGGTCCGCAGTGGCCGTCGCATGCCGCTGATCGACCGCGGCCTGGCCGATGAACCGCTCCGGCATCGGTACATCGGGCCGAACGTATTCGGGACCTACCGCGCAGCCTGCCGATAGGCTGGCGGCGATAAGCATGGCAAGGGTGCGTTTGGGCAGCATGAGCTTCTTCCGGGCGAGGAGGGCGGATGAAAGTGACTATAATACAATTTAGTCACTTGTTGTCGATTTTCGGGAGCGGCGGTAAGCTAGGAACCATGAAAAATGCAGCCACCTATCCCATTTCGGCCCGCGGCCCAGCCGACCATGAGGTGCGCGATCAGATCGTTGCGGCGGCCACCGAGCACTTCAGCCGGTATGGCTACGAGAAAACGACCGTCTCTGATCTCGCCAAGTCCATCGGCTTTTCCAAGGCGTATATCTACAAGTTCTTCGAGTCCAAGCAGGCGATTGGCGAAATGATCTGCGCGAACTGCCTGCGTGAGATCGAAAGCGAGGTCAAAGCTGCCGTCGAAGAGGTCGACCGGCCGCCCGAGAAACTGCGGCGGATGTTCAAGGCGATCGTCGAGGCGAGCCTTCGCCTGTTCTCCCAGGACCGCAAGCTTTACGAGATTGCCGCGTCGGCCGCCACCGAGCAGTGGCAGGCGACGCTCGCCTATGAAGAGCGCATCCAGAAGTTGCTTCAGGACATCCTCCAAAAGGGGCGGCAAAGCGGGGACTTCGAGCGCAAGACGCCGCTGGATGAGACCGCGATGGCGATCTACCTGGTTTTGCGCCCGTACCTCAACCCTCTGATCCTGCAACACAGCTTCGATTACACCGATGAGGCGCCGGCGAAGCTGTCCAGTCTGGTGCTCCGAAGCCTCTCACCTTAACGCGCACGAATGGTGACTGTTGACTATATTGGTCACTAGAACCATAATCGGATCCATCATCTTTTCGTCGATGGGTCTTTCATGCTTGCGCGCCGCCTCGCCACCTCAGCCGTCGTCTTCTCCCTGCCGCTTGCGCTGGCCGCTTGCGGCGCAAAAGCACCGCCCGATCCGCGCACGGAGGCGCCGCTGGTGCGCTCCGCCGTCGTTCGGGACGCACCGCCTGCCTCGCGCTCATTTACCGGTACGGTAGCCGCCCGGGTGCAGAGCGACTTGGGGTTTCGGGTCTCCGGCAAGGTGCTGGAGCGGCTGGTCAATGCCGGGCAGAGCGTCAGGCGCGGCCAGCCGCTCATGCGCATCGATCCCGTCGATCTGAAGCTGGCCGCGCAGGCGCAGCAGCAGGCCGTCGCTGCCGCGCGGGCACGGGCGCAGCAGACTGCGGAAGATGAAGCGCGCTACCGCGATCTGCGCGGCACGGGCGCGATTTCCGCGTCGGCCTACGACCAGGTCAAGGCTGCGGCGGATGCTGCCAAAGCCCAGCTCAGCGCAGCCGAAGCCGAAGCCGACGTCGCGCTGAATGCGAGTCGCTATACGGAGCTGGTGGCCGACGCCGATGGTGTCGTCATCGCTGGCCGAGCCCGGCCAGGTCGTCAACGCCGGGCAGATCGTAGTGCGCCTGGCTCACGCCGGACGTCGCGAGGCCGTCATCCAGTTGCCGGAAACCCTTCGCCCTGAGGTCGGTTCCGTCGCGCAGGCAACGCTCTTCGGCAAGCAGGACGTCACGGTTCCCGCCGAATTGCGGCAACTGTCCGATGCTGCGGACCCGCTCACCCGCACCTTCGAGGCTCGATACGTGCTCGACGGCACGCTGTCCGATGCACCGCTAGGAGCAACGGTCACCATCCAGATCCCGGATGCGCATCGTTCCGCGCAAAGCGCGCTGAAGGTGCCGCTTGGCGCCCTTTTCGATGCGGGCAAGGGACCGGGAGTATGGGTCGTCGACGGTGAGCCGCCGAAGGTCTCATGGCGGCCGGTCACGGTCCAGCATGTGGATGACGACGACGTCCGCATCATCGGCCAGATCAAGCAAGGCGACCGGATCGTCGCGCTCGGCGCACATCTGCTACGCGAAGGTGAACTGGTCCGTGTGGCGGGGCAGGCTCCCGTGACCGCAACCGAGGGAGCCCGTCCGTGAGCGAAGGTCGTTTCAACCTTTCCGCGCTCGCCGTGCGCGAGCGCTCCATCACCCTGTTCCTGATCTGCCTGATCTCGCTGGCCGGACTCATTTCATTCTTCAAGCTCGGCCGTGCCGAAGATCCCGCCTTCACGGTCAAAGTGATGACCATCATCACTGCCTGGCCGGGAGCCACCGCGCAGGAAATGCAGGACCAGGTCGCCGAAAAGATCGAAAAGCGCATGCAGGAACTGCGCTGGTATGACCGTACGGAGACCTACACGAGACCGGGCCTCGCCTTCACGACCTTGACCCTGCTCGACAGCACACCGCCTTCGGAAGTGCAGGAACAGTTCTACCAGGCCCGCAAGAAAATCAGCGACGAGGCAGGCAACCTGCCGCCTGGTGTGATCGGGCCGATGGTCAACGACGAATACGCGGATGTGACGTTTGCGCTTTTCGCGCTCAAGGCGAAGGGCGAACCGCAGCGCCTGCTGGTACGCGACGCCGAGACTCTGCGCCAGCGGCTGCTGCACGTGCCGGGGGTGAAGAAGGTCAACATCATTGGCGAGCAGGCGGAGCGGATCTATGTCGAGTTTTCGCATGATCGTCTGGCGACGCTGGGCGTCAGTCCGCAGGACGTGTTCGCCGCGCTGAACGGCCAGAATGCCCTGACGCCCGCCGGCTCTGTGCAGACGAGAGGCCCGGAGGTGTTCATACGCCTCGACGGCGCGTTCGACGCGTTGCAGAAGATCCGCGATACGCCCGTCGTGGCGCAGGGACGCACGCTGAAGCTATCGGACATTGCCACCGTCACGCGTGGCTATGAAGATCCGGCGACGTTCCTGATCCGCAACAACGGCGAACCTGCGCTGCTGCTGGGCGTCGTGATGCGCGACGGCTGGAACGGGCTCGATCTCGGTCACGCGCTCGACCGTGAGGTGGGCGCGATCAACGGCGGGCTGCCGCTCGGCATGAGCCTGACGAAGGTCACCGACCAGGCCGTCAACATCAGTTCGGCGGTCGATGAGTTCATGGTGAAGTTTTTCGCTGCCCTGCTGGTGGTCATGCTGGTGAGCTTCGTGAGCATGGGCTGGCGCGTGGGCCTGGTGGTTGCCGCGGCCGTGCCGCTAACACTGGCGGTGGTCTTCCTGGTGATGCTCGCGACCGGCAAGAACTTCGACCGCATCACGCTGGGGTCGCTGATCCTGGCGCTGGGCCTGCTGGTGGACGACGCCATCATCGCCATCGAAATGATGGTGGTGAAGATGGAAGAGGGCTACAGCCGCGTTGCCGCCTCGGCTTATGCGTGGAGTCATACCGCGGCGCCAATGCTCTCCGGCACGCTGGTCACGGCGGTCGGCTTCATGCCCAATGGCTTCGCCCGATCCACTGCGGGCGAGTACACCAGCAACATGTTCTGGATCGTTGGGATCGCGCTGATCGCATCGTGGGTGGTCGCCGTGGTGTTCACACCCTACCTCGGCGTCAAGATGCTGCCCGACTTCAGGAAAGTCGAAGGTGGCCACGACGCGCTTTATGACACGCCGCGATACAACCGTTTCCGTCAACTGCTGGAGCGCGTCATTGCGCGCAAGTGGCTGGTCGCCGGGTCGGTCGTGGGCCTCTTCGTGCTGGCCGTCCTCGGCATGGCGGTAGTCAAGAAACAGTTCTTCCCGGTCTCCGACCGCCCTGAAGTGCTGATCGAGGTGCAGATGCCGTATGGCACGTCGATCGCCCAGACCAGCGCCGCCACAGCGAAGGTCGAAGGCTGGCTGGCCAGACAGAAGGAAGCGAGAATCGTCACAGCCTATGTCGGTCAGGGCGCCCCGCGGTTCTACTTCTCGATGGGACCGGAACTGCCCGATCCGTCATTTGCCAAGATCGTGGTGCGCACGGATAACCAGGACGAGCGCGAGGCACTCAAACAGCGGCTGCGCCAGGCCATTGCCGATGGGCTTGCGCCCGAGGCGCGCCTGCGCGTCACGCAGCTCATATTCGGTCCTTACTCGCCGTTCCCGGTCGCTTACCGGGTCACGGGTCCGGACCCGGACAAGCTCCGCGGTATCGCGGAGCAAGTTCAGCAGGTGATGGATGCGAGTCCGATGATGCGCACCGTCAACACCGACTGGGGCACGCGCACGCCCACGCTGCACTTCACCCTGCAGCAGGACCGGCTGCAGGCCGTGGGGCTGACATCGAGCGCGGTCGCACAACAACTGCAATTCCTGCTCACCGGTGTGCCTGTCACCGTCGTCCGCGAGGACATTCGCACGGTGCAGGTCATCGCGCGCTCGGCTGGCGAGGTCCGGCTCGACCCGGCGCGGATCGGCGACTTCACGCTCGCTGGCGCAAACGGCCAGCGCATCCCGCTGTCGCAGGTGGGCAAGGTCGATGTGCGCATGGAGGAACCGATCATGCGCCGGCGCGACCGGGTGCCGATGATTACCGTGCGCGGCGACATCGCGGAGAGTCTGCAGCCCCCAGACGTGTCAACGGCGATCACGAGGCGGCTTCAGCCCATCATGGACAAGCTGCCGGACGGCTACCGCATCGAGCAGGCCGGCTCGATCGAAGAATCAGGCAAGGCGACCACAGCCATGTTGCCGCTCTTTCCGATCATGCTGGCAGTCACGCTGCTCATCATCATCCTGCAGGTGCGCTCGATCTCCGCGATGGTCATGGTCTTTCTGACCAGCCCGCTGGGACTGATCGGTGTCGTGCCAACCTTGATCCTTTTCCGGCAGCCGTTCGGTATCAATGCGCTGGTCGGCCTCATTGCGCTATCGGGGATAGTGATGCGCAACACGCTGATTCTGATTGGCCAGATTCACCAGAACGAACAGGCCGGGCTGGATCCGTTCAATGCCGTGATCGAGGCAACCGTGCAGCGTGCGCGCCCCGTGATCCTGACCGCGCTGGCGGCGATCCTGGCGTTCATCCCGCTGACTCATTCGGTGTTCTGGGGGACGCTCGCGTATACGCTGATCGGTGGCACTTTTGCAGGGACGATCCTGACCCTGGTGTTCCTGCCGGCCATGTATTCCATCTGGTTCAGGATCCGGCCGAGCGATACCACTGAACTGCACGGAGGCAGGCATAAGCAGGCGCAGGCTGCGAAAGACCTGCCGCAAGACGTGCTCGCTGCCAGGCAATGAACCTTGGCTGCAAGATCAATCGGAGGGGCTGATTCGCCTTTTATTCCCATTCACGTGCATTGAAGGAAACTGTCATGTCCAATTCCAAAGTCGTCGTGGTTACCGGTGTGTCGTCGGGGATCGGACGAGCCACCGCGGAGAAGTTTGCCAGGCAGGGTTGCCGGGTATTCGGCACCGTACGCAACGCTAGAGCCACACAATCGATACCCGGTGTGGTGCTGGTCGAGATGGATGTCTGTAACGACGCCTCAGTGCAACGGGCAGTCCAGAGCGTCATCGCAGAAGCCGGGCGCATCGATGTGCTCGTCAATAGCGCGGGCGTAACGCTGCTCGGCGCGACGGAAGAAACGTCGATTGCCGAGGCTCAGTCGCTATTCGATACCAACGTTTTTGGTATCTTGCGCACAACACAAGCGGTACTGCCGCACATGCGCTCGCAACGTTCGGGAAGAATCGTCAATGTGAGCTCAGTGCTAGGCTTCCTTCCGGCTCCGTACATGGGGCTCTATTCAGCATCCAAGCATGCCGTCGAGGGAATGTCTGAAACCTTGGATCATGAGGTGCGCAAGTTAGGAATCCGCGTGGTGCTTGTCGAGCCTTCCTATACCAGAACCAATCTGGATCTCAATGCACCGCATGCGGCTTCCAAAATCGCAGCTTATGACGATGAGCGCGCCATCGTGTCCCGCGCGATTCAAAAGAACGTCGATGAGGCGCCAGCGCCTGATGGCGTTGCAACCACGATTGTCGATGCCGCGTTGGGCGCATGGAGAATGAGGCGCACTCCTAAAGGCCAGGCTTCTCTGCTAAGCAAATTGCGTCGCTTCATGCCTGCCGGACCCGTCGACGCAAACCTGAGAAAGACATTTGGACTCTCGTGATGTTGCCTACCGACTTCACGTCACAACCAGAATTTAAATGAGCTTTCTGCGAAAAGATCCGGCGCACCTAATTGCCGGACGAGCCCTATGACCGTAATTCCGATCACTGACTGGAACGCTCGGTAAGAACCTTCGCGGGAACGGTTTGGTTGCACGGGGCGGCAAGCGTGGTCTCGCGCGAATGGCGCCGTTCCCTCGCAAACTCATGTCGGGACTGCCAACCGAATTTAAAAATCGCTTTCGCGAAGATCACGATTTATTTACAACGCCAGAGAAAATTGGTGTGATCTCCTATATTAGCCGATCCTATTTCGTCTGATAAAAACGCGCTTAAACAATACCTAAACCGCGATAGTACAAATCAATGCCGCGCCAACGTTTGCGCAATTGATCGGCGGGTCAATCCTGGCTTCAGTTCATTAAGTCCGCCGCCGTAAATACATATGCGAGGCGCATCAGTTTCCACGGGCGCGGCCGCATACCGGTGCGTGACTCGGGCATCAACAACGGTCGCCCGCATTTACGTATCTTTCCGTCGAAAATGGAAGCGAAAAATGATCCTGAATAACTTGTCCGTGAAGACAAAGCTTACGGTTGCTTTCGGAGCATTGGCCGTTGTTGTACTGATTGTTTCAGGACTCGCCTTGAAGGAGCTGAACGACGCGAATGACCGCTTTTCCGGCTACATCAATGGTATTAACGCACGAGCCACAGTGGCTGAAGCTGTCCGCACTGCAGTGGATGATCGGGCCGTGGCGGTGCGCAATCTGGTGCTGGTCACCACGCCTGCCGACATCGAACTTGAAAAGGCCGCCGTCATCGACGCTGAACGCAGAGTCGAGGCTAACCTGGAAAAGTTCAATACCATGGTAGCGGGCGCTTCCGACATGACCGACAAGGCACGCAGACTCGCGGCTGAACTTCCCAGGATCGAGGCGCTTTACCGTCCCGTGGCCCTGGAAATCAACAGGCTGGCGGTGAGCAATCAGCGCGACGCGGCGATTGCGGCAATCGATACCCAATGCAGGCCACTGCTTTCGGCCCTGATCAAGGCGTCCAACGAGTACGAGAACTTCACCCGTGAACGCGCCCAACAACTGGTCCGCGAATCGAGCGATCAATTCGCGACTCAGCGGAATCTGTTGATTGCAATCTGTCTGGTTGCGCTCGTGCTGGCGGTCGTGGCAGGCGCAGTCATCACCCGCAGCCTGCTACGCGCTTTGGGCGCCGAGCCCACGGCACTGGTCGAAGTGACGCAGCGCGTGGCCGGCGGCGACCTGAGCCCGGTGCCGGGGGCGAACAGTGCGCCGACCGGAAGCGTGCTCGCCTCGATGGGCAAGATGCAGGTCAGCCTCGTTCACCTGATCGGTCAGGTTCGTACTTCGGCTGACAATATCGCGACGGGTTCGAGCCAGATCGCGTCGGGCAACGTGGATCTTTCCACGCGTACGGAACAGCAGGCTGCGTCACTGCAGGAAACCGCCGCAAGCATGGAGGAGCTGACGTCGACGGTGAAGCAGAATGCCGAAAACGCACAGCAGGCGAGCTCGCTCTCGGCCAACGCATCCGAAGTGGCGGGACGGGGCAATCAGGTCGTTGGCGAGGTGGTCGATACGATGAGCGAAATCAGGACGAGTTCCACCAGGATCGCGGATATCACCGGGATCATCGAGGGGATCGCCTTCCAGACCAACATCCTCGCGCTGAATGCCGCGGTGGAGGCCGCCCGTGCAGGCGAGCAGGGACGTGGGTTCGCGGTGGTCGCGAGCGAAGTGCGCAACCTCGCTCAGCGCTCGTCCAGTGCCGCGAAGGAGATCAAGGATCTGATCAACGCGTCCGTGCAGAAGATCCAGAATGGGTCGTCGCTTGCCAACGAGGCGGGGAAGACGATGGCGGAGGTGACACAGGCCGTGGCGCGGGTGACCGACATCATGGGGGAAATCGCAGCCGCGTCGACCGAGCAGAGCCGCGGGATCGAGCAGGTCAATCAGGCGATTACGCAGATGGACGAAGTGACGCAGCAGAATGCCGCGCTGGTGGAAGAAGCGGCGGCGGCGTCGAAATCGCTCGAGGATCAGGGCCGGCAGCTGAACCAGGCCGTGTCGTTCTTCCGTCTGGATTCCCAGGCCGCTGCGCACGCACCGGGCAGACCCGTTGCCCCGGCAAGCGTCCCGGTGGCACGGGTGCGGACTGCGCCGCGAGCACCCCGGAATACCTCAGCCAACACGAGGCCGGTCGCGCTGACGGCTAATGCGACACGCGCCGCTGCAGCCACCACAGTCAACGGAGAAAGCTGGGACACGTTCTGACGCGCGCAGTGGCGACACCCCAGGCCGCGTGGATCGCCCGCGCCGGCGTCAGGCCATTTGCTCGCGTGTATTGCGAAAGCGCATGAGCAAGAGTGCGAACAGCACGCTGCCGATCGCTGCGGGCCTCAGTGGGATGTTGCCGCCCGAGCGCATCGGCGGCGGCAGTAGATGTTGGCTAGATGCGGCGCGCGTGCGCAACCTTCGAAGGGCAGACCTTCGTGCCCCAGGCAGCAACATCAACAACGGTCATCCCACGCACGGCCCGGTTGACCCGCGCACTTTCAATTCCGCCGGCACCGCGTACCCTTGCCGCGTCGGTCGTCCATCCAGCGCATCGAGCAGATGCTTCGCGGCGACCGTGCCGATCTCGCGCGTGTCCACGTGCATCGTCGTCAGAGGCGGCCGCGCTTCGCGCGCGATCGCGAGATCGTCGAAGCCGGTGACCGAAAGCTGCTCAGGAATCGCGATGCCGAGGTCTTCCGCCTCGCGCAAGACGCCCAGCGCAATATGATCGTTGCCGCAGATCACCGCGGTTGGACGCGGCCCCGGTTGTTGCCAGAGCGCACGCAACGCCCGCCTTCCAAAATCGAGTGTGGATTCGCCTTCGATCAGATGCTCAGGCCGAACCGCGAGACCATGACGTTCGAGCGCGACGCGAATTCCCGCGAGTCGCGCCTGCACGCGGTCGTTATCCCGCGTCGGCTGGATGCAGACCGCGAATGACCGGTGTCCGAGCCCGACGAGATGTTCGGTGATCTGCTCATAGGCCGCACGGTTGTCGAAGCCAATGCAATCGTGGGTGCTTCCCTCGCGCCACGCATAGAGCACGACGTAAGGCACGCGCCACACGCGCAGCGCTTCGAAGAGTTCCGGCGGATGCGCTTCGCCCACGACCGCGATCGCCTCCACGCCACGCGCGAGCATCGCGTGAACCTGCGAGAGCGCTTCATTGGGGTTGTAGTTCGAACAGCCGAGAAAAAGCGTGATGCCGCGCGCGGCGAACTCCGCCTGCATGCCGCTCACCTGCGAGGCGAACACCTGATCGTCGAGCGTCGGAATCACGATGCCCGCGATGTGACTGCGGGTGGACGCGAGCGCGCGCCCGGCCGCATTCGGAAACCAGTTCAGCTCCAGTGCGGCCTGTTCGACGCGCTCGCGCACGCTGTCGGACACCTTGCTGGGCTCGTTGTAGACGCGCGATACCGTCGCCGTTGACACGCCCGCGCGTTTTGCGACATCCGACAGGACAGGGCGGCCCGCGCCGCGGCGGGCGCGCCCGCCGGCCGAACGTCCGGTCGGCGACGGTTCTTCGAGAGTGGAGGCGGAGTCAGAGGAGCGAGGCATCAACGGTGTGATTCGAAAAGAACGCCCGTCATCTTACCCGCGGCGGGGTGACTGATGGGTCAAATCCCCGCGGCGATGCGCGAACGGAAATGCTCGGTGCCTTCGACGATCCTGTCGAGCACCGCGTCGAGCGCCCAGAAGCGCTCGCGCACGTCGTAGTCGATCGCGCGGCAACGAATCGACTGAAACGTGCCGATCCGCTGGTGATACATCTTCGCGAGCGCCGGATAGCCGAGCGCCTCCGATACCGCCGCGAGTACGAGAAAGATCGAAAGCTCCTGTGCGAGCGCCGGGTTCTCGTCGGCGCGGTTGCGCAACCAGTTGTACAGGTCCGGATGAAAGTTCGTGAACACACCGTTGAAACCTGCCGAGCCGGCTTTCATCGCGTCCCAAGCGATCGCGGCATTCGCGTTCAGGATCTTCATCGGCGAGCCCTTCGCCAGCGCGACGCGGCGCTTCACGGTGTCGAGATCGCAGCTGACGTCCTTCAGCATCACGAAGCGGCCGGTATCGATGCACATCTTGAGTTCGTCGTCGGACAGCAGGCGCCGATAAGGGGCGGGGCACTCGTACAGCCCCAGCGGAATGTCCGAGGGCAGGCGGCTCATCAGGCGATGCAGGTTCGCCGAGAACGCTTCTGTGCCTTCGCGGCGCGGATCGAGCCGGTTCGTCACCAGCACGATGCCGTCCGCGCCCGTCGCGGCGGCCGCGTTCAGCTCCTCGGCTTGCGCGTCCGGATCGTCGCTGATATGGCCTGAGACCACGACCGGCACGCGGCCGGCCACGCGCTCGACCACGAAGCGGCCGAGCGCGGCGCGTTCGGCGAGGCTCAGGAATTGCATTTCGCTCGACTGGGCGACCGCGAAGAGCGCGTCCGAGCCATGCGCGAGATACCACTCGATCAATCGTTCGAGCCCGGCATAGTCGATGGTGCCGGCGTCGTCGAAAGGCGTCAGCATGACGGGAACGATGCCTTCGATCGAGGGCGTCGAGCGCGGCAGGGAAGTGGGGAAGGTCATGTCGGTGTTGTCCTCTTGAGAATTGAATATGACGCTTCTCAGGCGTGAGCGCGCGCCGGCGTACCCGGCTCGACCTCGACCTCGATCGGCTTGCGCACGAGGAAGAGATAGCTCATTGCGCCGACGAAGGCGATTCCCGCAGCCGTCAGCAATGCCGGCACGAAGGACCACGCCTGCGCGATATAGCCCGTGAGAATGGGCGCGAGTGCGCCGCCGAGAAAGCCGCCGAAGTTCTGGATGGCGCCGAGCGAGCCGACGCGGTTAGCGGGTGCTGCCGCGGTTGCCAGTGCCCATGAGCAGGCTGATGCCGCATTGGCGAGAAAGATTACGACCGAGATGCAGACGATGGCGATCGTGTTGCTTTCGACGAGTGCAGCCGGCACGGTGAACGCCACCATGCCGAGCATCGCGATGACGACCGCGTTGCGTCGGCTCGCCACCGGCGAGGCGCTCTTCTTGGTGATGAAGTCGGAGAACCAGCCTGCGCAAAGCGCACCTAGAAAGCCGCAGAAGAAGGGTATTGAGGCCGCGATCCCCGTGTGCATCAGGGTCATGTGGCGCTCTGTCGTCAGGTAGCCGGGCAGCCAGGTCAGATAAACCCAGTTCAGATAGACCGAGCCGAAGAAGCCGATCAGCATCCCCCAAGTCGTTACGTTCGAGAACAGCGCGCGCCAGTCGGCGAAGCTGAGCTGCTCGGCAGGCTTCGTCTCCACGGCGTCGCCCTTGAGGTAGCGCAGTTCCTCCGCAGTGAGCGCAGCGGGGTTCGGGTCACGATAGATGGCGAGCCAGATCACCGCGACCACGAGACCGAGCGCGCCGGTAACGATGAAGGCCCAGCGCCAATGAAATTCGACGACGAGCACCGACAGGCACAGCGGTGCGAGCGCCGTGCCGAGCGGCGACGCGGAATTGAAGATGCCGGTCGGCTTGCCTCGCGCGCGCCGCGGAAACCAGTTGCTCACGACGCGCGCCGCCGACGGAAACTGCGGCGACTCGCCGATGCCGAGCACGATGCGCGCGACGACGAACCAGCCGAAGGTGGACACGATGCCGCCCGCGGCTTGCGCGAGCGACCAGATGATCAGGCCGACGCCGAGCAGCCTGCGCGGTCCGATGCGATCGACGAGGCCGCCGACCGGCAGTTGAAAGAGCGCGTAGCTCCAGGAGAACGCCGACAGCAGCAACCCCATTTCGCCGAGCGACAGACCAAGATCCTTGCGGATCAGCGGATTCGCGACCGCGAGCGTGCCGCGATCAAGATAGTTCACGATGCCACTCACCATCAGCAGCGTCAGCGCCACGATCTGGGCGCGGCGCACGCGCGGCGGTGCCTGCTCGGACACGGGGGTTGGGTTCATGCTGTCGTCTCCATGTTGTGTTGTGGATCGGCTGCGATCTCGCGTAGCCGGGTCTATCGAACCGTTGCCGGGAAGGCGGGTTGTGCCCGCACTTCGGCCTGCGTCGGAATGGATGCCTGCGCGCCTTGACGCGTGACGCTGAGCGCTGCGGCCCGCTGTCCGAAGTCGATCGCATCGCGGATGCTGGCGCCGCGCACGCGCTCGGCTGCGAAGCCGCCGACGAAGGTGTCGCCGGCCGCGGTGGTGTCGATCGCATCGACGCGCGGCGCGGGCAGGTGACCTTCTTCTCCGCTTGTCGCGTACCAGACGCCCTCGGCGCCGAGGGTGACGATCACCGTCTCCACGCCTTTCGCGCGCAGGTGTGCTGCGGCTTCGCGCGCGGACGCCGGGCCATCGACAGGCACGTCCGTCAGCAAGTGGGCCTCGGTCTCGTTGAGCACGATAAAAGCCACCTGGCGATACAGCGTGTCCGGAAGCGGCTGCGCCGGAGCCGGGTTCAATAGCACGGGCGTGCCGAGCCTTGCTGCGACCGAAATTGCGTGCCGCACCGTGTCGAGCGGCACCTCGAGTTGGCAAATCAGCATGCCGGCGGCCCCGATGGCGTCTTGCGCCGCATCGACGTGGGCGGGCGTAAGCGCGGCGTTGGCGCCCGGCGAGACGACGATCGTATTCGCACCGTCCGCGGCCACCGTGATGGCGGCGATGCCGGTCGACATGTCGTCCACCGTGTGCAGCTGCGCCGTATCGATGTGCTCGCTGTCCATACGCGCGCGGAGATGCGCGCCGAAGTCGTCGTCTCGGATGCAGCCGAGCATCGCCACGGAAGCGCCGAGACGCGCCGCCGCGACGGCCTGATTGGCGCCCTTGCCGCCGGCGAAGGTAGCGAACGCGCCGCCGAGCAAGGTTTCCCCCCGCGCGGGCAGACGCTCCGCGTGCACCACGAGATCCATGTTGGCGCTACCTGCGACGATGATCCGGACCGAAGAGGAGGATGCTTTGGTAGAACGCGTGTTAGCGCTTACATTTTCGGCTGTTTTTAGGGATGACATGCAATGAGGACCGGTGAACGTTGCAATAGGGAACGTGTTAGCGCTTACATTACTCGCCAAGGCACGCCGACGCAATCGAAAAGGCGCGACCTTCGGGAAGTCCCTTAAAAGCTGATGAGGCGCCGTGTCACCAGCGGCCGGTCAGCAGTGTGTACTGCCGACCCACTTCTGTCGTTGACAAGTTCCCCGCTCGAACGGCCGCAAGCTGGAGGCGGACATTCAAAGGGGGCAAGCAACACGTCTAGTTCGTCAGCTGTTCACCTTAGTGACGAAATCCGGGGCGGAAGAAGATGACGGACCATCGGCGTCATCAGATTCTTAACGAGAAGTCTCGTCGACAAGCAAAGGTAACACTTGAAGCAAGCGCAGATCAGAGCTGCGCCACGTAAGTGAAGAACTGCTGACGCACATACGGAAAATATCTTTCAGACTGCCGGCCGGACGTTCCAAGGCTCTGCAGATGGGTCTCGTAATCGCGCTATCCGAGCGGCCAGAAAAGCGTCGATCGCTGCATTGACGGCCACGGGGTTCTCCCGCGCAGCAAGATGGCCAGTCTCCGGCAGCAGCACGAATTCGCTGCCGGCGATCGCATCGACCAGCCTTTGCGTCTGAGCGACATCGAAAATTCGATCCTCAGTGCCCGCGATGACGAGGACTGGCACGTCACGAATCCGCCGCATCGTGGCGTGCAAATCTTCGCGGGCGAGCAATATGCCTTTGATGGCGAACGCGATCGACACGGGATCTTCCTGCAGTATTCGGCCGAGGTAGGCCAGAAATTCAGGGTGACGAGCCTCGGCCGTTTGCCCGCCGAACCCTTGCCGTACGGCTGGCAGCAGCCAGTCAGGGGCGGCATCGCAGTCTTCTAGCGCGTCGGCTATGCTGCTCATCTGCTCGATGAGTTCCGGCGTCGATACAGAAGCGGTGCCATTGGTGATGACTGCTGCCTCTACGCGCTCCCGCAGATCTGCAGCTGCAACACCTGCGACCAAAGATCCCCAGGAATTGCCGACGAGGATGCAGCATTTCACTTTGAGTGCGTCGAGTATCTCTTTCAGACACGCAACGGAATCCTCAACGGTAATCGGACGGCGCAACGCATCCGATCCGCCGATCCCCGGCGGATCGATAAGCACAATGCGATAGTCGGCCGCGAAGTGATCGAACTGATAACTCCACATGGAGGCGTCTAGCATAAGGCTCGGCCAGAAAACCATCGTGCGGCCGTCCTGACTGCCACCGGTACGAACGTTGATCTTGCCAAACGCAGTCAGGACTTTCCGCTCCTGTGTCTGTGTTTTCCAGTTATCGGTCGGTGGTAAGTACGTTAAATGACTTGTACTACTTATCGCTGAATTCAGCATTTGCAAATCTCACTCGGTCGCGACGACGTTGGCGAAAGCCGTTCAGACTTCCAAGGTTCGCAGCCCGCATAAAACACCGAAGACGTAGCCATTCCATCTGAACGACGGTAAGATGGAATCTTATGCACTCATCTTAACCCCGTCAAGATGCTTTCCGATCAAAATTCATCCGCTCCGACCAAATCGTCATATCACCACGGCGATCTGCGCTCTGCCCTGATCAAAACGGGCGAAGCGCTGCTTGAGGAGCAAGGTGTGGCCGGCTTTACGCTGGCCGAATGTGCGCGGCGAGCCGGCGTTTCTAAAGCCGCGCCCGCGCATCATTTTTCGAATATGAACGGCCTGTTGGCCGCGATTGCCAAGAAAGGCGTGGAAGAATTGGCAGAGCGCTTGGAAACGGCGCTGGCCAGGATCGAGGGCGGCCCTGCAGAGCGCTTACGCTGTGTCGCGCGTGTCTATGTCGATTTCGCATTGGACCGGCCGGAGCGCTTTCGTGTCATGTTCGGGCCGCCGCTGCCGGCCGACCAGCACGGCAAAACGCCGTCAGCCCCCAACGACTGCGCGCTGTATGTTCTGGAACGTGAAATCGCCGCTATTCAACTCGATGGGGCGAGCCAGCGCTCGATCGCGGTCTTCGTCTGGTCTTTCGTGCATGGCCTGTCGATGCTGCTTCTCGATCATCGACTCGTACGGCTGATGAAAAACGGAGAGTCCGACCGCAATAGCCTGATCGAGGACACAGTGCGGCTGCTGTCGTTTTCGCCTCTGGGCCAAAACTTGAATACTGCCAAAGCATCGTGAGGATTTACGGGGCAGTCGAGCTCTCTAAGATTCGGATCGCGTTGCATGTGAGTCCAGCGTCGAGCCGCTGAAAATGCGGCGTCACGCGATCCAAGTGATTTTCAGCTTCTGTGGCACGAAGTTCGGCGTTTTCCAAGAATGCTGGCATCGCCGAATGCCGTGGATTGCCTGACCAACCGGCCGGTCCTCGACTTCAGGTTTCATTCTGTTGGTCCGTTAGCGATTGAGTGCCAGACGTTGCGCTGCTAGCGGATTCTGTCGGCGAGCGCCGTCTTGACCGCAGTCGAGGCGTGAAAGGCCCCCAACTCCACGACGCTTTCGATGGTCGCGAGTGCGAGTTCCGGGGTGACGTCGCCAGCGATGCTGGCGTGATGCTGCACGGCTGCACACAGAACGCCGACGATTTCGCAGCAGGCACGCAGATGAATGCGCTGGCCGAGCGGCACCGATTTCTTGTCGCCTATCCGGAGCAACCGCAGCAGACGAATCCGTCGAAGTGCTGGAACTGGTTCAAACCCGATGATCAGCATTGCGAACGCGGTAAACCGTCATTGATCGCAGGCATAACACGGGAAATTATCGCAGCCCACCACGTCGATCCTGAACGCGTGTACGTCGCAGGTCTGTCCGCGGGTGGCGCAATGGCGGCGATCATGATTGACACGTATCCCGAACTGTACGCGGCGGCGGGGGTGCATTCCGGTCTTCCGGCTCGCTGCGCACACGATCTTCCAACCGCACTCGCGGCGATGAAGGGCGGCACGCGTTCCAGACAGGCGCGGCATGCCATGGACGCTGTCACTTCATCGCCGAAACGGCCAGTCATCGTCTTCCACGGATATGCGGACGCCACTGTTCACGTACAAAATGCCATGCAGCTTGTTCATGGTTTCGTCGCACGACCGCATGGCGGCCGCGATCAGCGTCGGAACGATACAGGTCGACGTTCCTCCACCGTATCCCAGCTGGTTTCAGCGGACGGTATCGATGCCGAACTGTGGACTATTCACGCAGGGCCGCACGCGTGGGCAGGCGGCAATGCGAGGGGAAGCTACACCGACCCCGTCGGTCCTGACGCAAGTGCGGAATGCTGCGATTCTTTCTTGCGCACCCTCAGCGGCGATGAGCCGATGACGCGGGCAGCGAAATGGACCCGGGCTGTTATTGTCACCACGCCGATTGCTGAGCAAACCTGCCTCTGAACCGCTAAACGTGCAGACCGATCAAAAACTCACCGCGAGGATGCCCGGGCATGGCCCCCACGGCAGGGGCAGCGAGAACGGCAGGTTCGCCGCGATCAGTAGAATCTGTCGGTAACGCTGCGGACCGACGAACCCAACATTGGCGCCGACCTTGCTGAATCGAAACCCCCCGATCCATGTGAAGCATTGCGAGAGTCCTTCCACTGCATCGCCGATACGAATCGGATGTGCTGGATGGGGACTGTCAGCCAACGTGGCGGCCCGCTTTCCCGCGCGGGGTAGCCATCTCGAACGATATGCGCAAATCTTTTCTTCGGTTGAAATCAATTCGTCGTTCTATCGTTCGCACCGGCCGGAAACCTATGCCCGATGGGCTGCAAGCGTACCCGATGCATTCCGGTTCTCTGTCAAGGTTCCGCGGAGGATTACGCACGAGCTCAGGTTGCGCGACGCGGATGCGCCCGTCAGCGATTTCGTGCAGGAGGTCACACCGTTGGGCAGAAAATTGGGGTGCCTGTTGCTGCAACTGCCACCCAGCCTGGCGTTCGATGAAGTCGCGACACGAGATTTTTTTACCCTGATGCGTAGCCTCACGGCAGCGCATATCGTCTGCGAACCGCGCCATGCCACATGGTTTACCGAGGAGGGCGCGCAAACACTGAAAAGCGCTGGGATCGCCTGCGTGCGCGCGCATCCTTCGCCGATCGCCGGCGTCGAACCGGTGGGTGATCCGGGGACGCTGTACGTCCGTCTGCATGGCTCGCCAGAGATCTATTATTCGGCATACGACGAGGCGTTCATCGAAGCGGTGGCTGCGCGGCTCTTGGAGGCTCGATCCTCTGCGTCCGAGGTCTGGTGTATTTTCGACAATACCGCGCGCGGCCAGGCGGTTCCTAACGCTCTAACACTGATGGAGAAGCTGGAGGGGGCCGCTTGCTGAGATAGCCCGTCGAAGGATCCTGGCGCCCCGGCGCGCATACAACGCGGCTCGATTCGCATGAAAGAGGTGATTGATGACCTCCTCGTTTTCACCCGCGGACGGCTGGGTGACACGTCGCCAGTCAGTTTGGCCCCGCAGGATATGGGGCGCATCTGCAGCGATGCGCTTCGGCTGACAGGCGTCTCGCATACAAGTGCAAGGGAGAGCGATTGATCTGGAGGCCGGCCATTCGCGGTCAGAGCGAGAAGATGCTGCGGGATTTAGCCCCGCGTATCGATCCAGTCGCGCACAGCCACCCCGGTCGCGGCACCGCCATTAGAAAATATCTGCCGCGGTCGAACCGTTGGCCAAGCTCGGCGAAGCAGCGAAGGGAGGCAGCGAAACCATCCTGGTTGCAGGGGACGTTTTTCCGCGCGTCTGGTACTTCAAGCAATGCGCCTAGGCCACCAAAGCAGGTCACGGCGGCATAGGCGCTGAGTGGCAGATAAGGCATTTACCGCGGACGGCTAACGCCATAGTCTTTTAATTTAATGCTCGCTCGGCCGGAACGTTGGGTCGCTTTCTACGACCTCCTGGGTTGCGGACCAGTACGGCTTCCTGTTGTAGTAGCTGTAGGTTGTCTCTCCCCACTTCGCATCTGCCATCGCCGGCCAGTGGTCCTTGTCGAAGCCGGGATCGTCCTTGAGGCGCTGCGCCGCAATATCAACAAAAAAGCACTTCTGGTCCGTATCGAGAGTGAGCGCGCTCCACGGGATGGCGTGAAGGTTCGAACCCATGCCAAGGAAGCCGCCCTCGGAGAGCACTGCGTAGGCGATGCGACCGTTGCGGACATCGAGCATGATGTCTGAAATCTTCCCGACGTGTTCGCCGTCGGAAGACATCACCTTGGTGCCGTCGAGCGTCGCTGCAGCCATGACCTCCGGCCCCGGGCCTTCGCCGACGCCTCCGCCGACGATGTTGGCTCCGCTTTGAGTGCCTTGCGGGTTGATTGAGCCCATCATTCACCTCCATCAAAAAATAGTGCTCTATTGGTGCGCAAGGCGCGTGCCCAAAGGAAGTTAGTATCTGTTTCGCAACCGAAGAAACGGTCGTCGAGGGGCTGGGACGAACGGTGAGATTTGTGCAGTTCAGGTCGTGCCAGCAGGCTCAGAATGCCTATCACTTCAGAATGTGAACGCGGCAAACGTTCGCGGCAACGACCAAGCCTGAAACCTCTATCGAGGTTTGTCGTGTGTTGTAGAGGGGAATGGACCCGCGGAAATGACGAAGCAGTTCTTACGAAGCACACGCCAATCCATGACAAAGAGCCGCGAGAAACGGGAGCCCACGAGCGGCCCGCTGCAAGGCAGGACGCTGCCCAGCGTCGGCCATTGCGACGGACAGACGTCATAGTGGCATTTTCGAGAAATTACGCGCTGCCTACGGTCTGCTGTTGATTTCATGGCCAACCTGCATTGGCAACGGCGACTAGTCAGCGACAGAAGGCACGCGGCTTGCGGCGCCTCCTTCAAGTGAACCGCAGACGCTGACATGAGATTCTTCTTTTGAGTGAGCCATGAAACATCCAGCTAACACGTTTTTCGCTTCGGCTCTAGTGATGGCACTGTCGGCAACTACATATGCACAAGGCGGCAGAGCAGAAGCGGCGGCAACATCCCATGGCGGCGCCGGTTGGATGAAGACCCCCAGTGGGAGGGAATCCGATTCACCGAATGTCATGGGCAGTGGAGCGGCCAGTGGTCCTGCGACGGTGCCTTCCAGGCGCGGCAAGGCCAATGGTCTGAATATGGGTACCCGTGACGGCGCGAACAGCGACGTCAATAAACCACGGAACAGCCCAAGGCAAGACGGCCGGTAGCGATAACAGCGGGTTGCACGCGGCGTCAACATCGCGCGAGGCTGACGTCCACGCGACACAGCCCGCCTTTCGACTACGCAGCTAGCGATTCGCTGCCGCAATGCAAACTGACAGACACGCGCAGCGGCATGCGTCGCGAGAACAGCACAGTCGTTTTGAGGGCTTAGCGGAGCTGCGCGGCGCCGCTTGCCCCGACACCGGTCGCCGTACGTTGTTGCGCGGTCCATGTCGACCGCGTGATCGGGCCAAGCGAAAAGCTAACAGCCCGTGGGAATTGATGCGTTGGCGGATCGCCAGCTACGCGACACAGCGCAATGACTGATGCGACGCTCCAAGAAAGCAGAAGAAATGTCTACTCTCCTAAATATCCCGATGCATGGCGGTGATGCTCGACTGAACGTCAAAGTGGCGACCGTCCTCGTCGGCCATTCGCCGCGACCGTGATCGTAGGCAAGCACTGGCGCAACGAGTACGGCATCGCTCTCCGCTTCGCCCATCACTCGATAACTGCCCATCTCTATCTGGTATGGCACGCCCGACGCTTGCCGAACGCAGCCAGGCGAGAGCACCGTTTTACAGTCGCCGTTCCAGGTCCCAAGTTCGCCGTCGACATCATAGCGCTCCTGTCGCAGCCATCTTGTTTGCAACGGGCGGTGAGGCGACGTAGCCGGCAATCAGGCAGCAGCCCGGCATCGGAGCGCGCGGTTGGCATTTGTGCGCGCCGTTTCCAGTAGTCGCGATCGAGCAGCGCACATGATGAAGACGGTGTTGAATCCCGAAGTGACAGGAGCAGAGGATGGCGAGAGGTAATTGTAGCGACACCGTTCCATGCCAGCGCAAGATTAGTGCGGTGCGCACAGAAGCCGCCGAAAAGGCGGACTCCGTTTGCATTATCGGTTCGGTTGTCGCGATTCGATAGTTCCGTCTCAGCGACCGGAGGCCGACGAGCACAGATCACTCTCCGAGAATGGGAACACTGTTTGCTCAAGTGTCTCCGTCGGCGGTGACACACTGCGCTCGCGCCTGGAAAGCCTCGAATGCACGGGTCAATCTTCTGTCGTGGACGCGATCGCATATGAGCCTCATCGCCGCAGACTGTTACGCGTGTGGCCTTGATCGACGGCACTGGTAGGGCAGGGACGGTAGAAATGCAGAAGAACTTGGTGTGGGCTGACAACGCGAAGTCCGTTGTCACAGGCAAACGCCCCCACGTAGCAGCGCTGATCGCGCTGGCGCTGGCCGTGTCGTCGGCATTGAGCGGCTGTAGCTCGTTGTATTCGGAAGGCGCGGTCGCGGGCGCCGGTATCGCGGGTGCCGCGGTCGCGGGCAAGGTCACCAGCAATGCGGCGGTCGCGACCGGTATCGGTCTCGGCGCGGTCGCCGCCGCGCGCGCCGGCGTGCAGTATTCGGAGCGCGTGGTCCACACGAATACGCAGAACAGCATCGCGCAGGCGGCTGGTCCGCTCGAAGTCGGCGCGGTCGCTCCCTGGAGCATCACCCACTCTTTCCCGATCGAAGACGACGAGCACGGCCGCGTGACCGTCAGCCGCCTGATCAGCACCGGCGCGCTCGACTGCAAGGAAATCGTTTTTTCCGTCGATCAGACCGCAACGCGCGACAAGCCCGCGAGCAGCGCGTTTTACATCGCATCGGTTTGCCGTGACGGTAAGGACTGGCGTTGGGCATCGGCCGAACCCGCCACCGAGCGCTGGGGTGCGCTGCAATGAAATTGTGTTCGCCTGGCGTTCCGTGGGGTGATCGGCTTCGGCTCATCGCGGCCGGCGCGCTATGCGTCGGCGCGAGCCTGCTGGCGAGCGGCTGCGCGTCGATCGGCGCCGCGAGCGGCGCGGCGGCGGGTGTCGCTTCGGGCATCGTGACCAGCAATCCGGCCGTCGCGCTCGGCGTCGGCGTGGCGGTGCAGGCCGCCACCGACGAAGCGGTCGCGCGCTACATGCGCAGCATGCACAAAGACCAGCAGGATCTGATGGCGGCGCTGGTCGGCACGATGCCGGTCGGCGAAACGAAACCATGGTCGGTCAAGCACACGTTGCCGATCGAGAACGGTCACGGCCAGGTGCGCGTGACGCGCGCGGTCAACTCGGCGCTCGCGCTGTGCAAAGACTTCGTGTTCTCGGTGCAGGACGGAGACGGCCCGAACGCGCCCGAGAGGTGGTTCACGGCCAGCGCGTGCCAGCAGGACAACGGCTGGAAGTGGGCGACGGCCGAGCCGGCAGTCGCACGCTGGGGCAACCTGCAATAAAAAAGCGGCGAGTGTTTCTCGCTGCTTCTTGCCTCCGTCATTAACGACGGCCGACCCCATCGTAAGCAGTTCCTGGAGGACGCAGTCCACCTTGCGCGCGCAGGGCAGCCCCCGATGACCAGGATGCAGTCCCGATGGGGCTGCGTCGTTGAGCACAGCCCCGCGTGATAGATCGCACGCTAGCAGGAGTGATTTAACGTCGCTCTGTACATCCGAGAAGCGGCGACGTCTTTCAATCAATGGTCACGCTAGAGCACACGGGTCGACAGCTCCCGCAAAGCGGAAGCGGGTGTGGATCGACGCTACCTTGCGGCGAACACCGAGACCCCGCCATTGACGAATCCATTTGCGGCGCAACTCGGGCATCCTGCTGGCGATGTCGCCGAAGAGTAGGGAACGAAAATCAGCCCTGTCGCCGGGTCGATTGCAACCGAATGCGCATTGTTACCAGTGTTCAGGCGAGTGACAACGCTGCGGGAACCGGCGTCGACAATGGTTAGTACTGGCGTACACGGCGATGCTGCCGAGCAGGCGCCATTCGTCGAGGCATTGCCGGAAGAAGTCCAACGGCTTGCCGCGTTGTAGTAGCGATTGGTGGACACATCGTATTCAAGCTGATCACCTCCACCCGCGTTGAGGGACGCCAGGAGCGCGCCGTTTGAACGATCGATAATCTGCATGAGCAACGGCGCGCCAGTCGTCCCTTCTCGGCAACCGACCGCAATATCGTTCCCAGGCCCGAGCGCCAACCCAGTAGGATCGCAGTTACCTTCCCCATACATCGCGACGCCCGCAAGGGTTGTATAGTTCTGCGTGCCGCCGTTTGGTATTGCCCGAACAGATGCTCCCGGCAGTTTTACGAGTTCACCATGAGGATTCGTCGTGCTGCCGTCTACGTTCACGTAGAAGTTGTCGCTCGTGGCGTCGTACCGGCAGGCTTCGAGTCCGGCAGTGGGTTTACCCGCGTTGTCAGTGAATGTGACCTTTGCCACGACGGTCTGAGTCGCCGTGTTGATGAATGTCGCGAAGGGCGGGTTCTCTTCCGGACTCGAGATCATGAAGATGCCATGGGTCGAATCGAGACAACCTTCATCTGCGCGCACGCCGGTTGTGCTGACCACTATCTTGCTTATCACTGCCCCTGCTGCAGGGTCGACGATCTTCACAGAATTCACGTCCCCCGCATAGATGAGGCTGCCGACAGGCGTCGCGCCGTCCGGACCGGCCTGCGAATTTGGACCGGGTCCAAGTCCCGTAAACGCGAGCGGACCGCTCCCCTGGATTGCCTTGACGAACGACTTCGACGGAATGTCGATCTGATCCAGCGAAGCGTTATTTCTGTCGGTAAAAAAGTAATGGCTACCGGAAACGACGCCGATATCAAACGAAAAGTTGACGCCGGTCTTGATGTTCGGCACGGCAATGTCCGATACATAATGCGGCCCGCTTGTAAGGTTGTCCCCGCCGCCACAGCCCGCAATAACGACCGCCACCGACGCAACCGCCATTGCATTTGCCAAAATGTACCTTCGCATAGCCCACCTCCTCTGATCGTTGAAATATGTCGAGCTTCGTCAATGCGTCCGCAACAGTGGAATCCGCCGCTACAGCATACGCTTTCCATTAAGTAGTCGTCCGTATCGTATTCACCAGGTCTCAAACGTGATTTGCTTCAGTTTTTCATAAGGTTTCCGTCGAGCGTTGCCGCTGCCGCTACCCTGAACAAGGCGACTCCGCAATGCAGAGCGGAACTTTTAGCCATTCAATGTCGCGAAGTTCGCCATACCACCATGCTCGGGCTTCGCGTCAAAAACAGCTGACGAAAGGGTGCCCGTCGCGGCGAGATGCAATCGGTTAGCACCGGTTTGCACTTGAACACGTCGCTCAGCTAACTGCAGACTGATAAGACGCGCGCCGTCGGAGTCGATTCTGGAATGTGAGCTGAAGGATGCACCGGGCCATTGTCCGGATCAAATCTTATGGGACAACGCCGCACGGGACGTAGCACAGCTGGCGACCATGGTTGACGGATGTCGGGTGGTGTTTTCGATGAACAAACTCCAGCCGTCGGTCGGTGCACTGCTTGGGGCTCAATTGTGCGGCATCTTCGCACTACTGGCCGTCGGCATCGGGTGTGCGAGCTAAAAGCGCTCCACGCGACGTGTCGGCCGACGCGCCACGAAGTCGAGTGAGGCATCAGGGCTGATGCTCCTTCTTCACGCGTGGTTGCATGCAGCATACCGCGGCGCTGGAAGTGCGCCTGTTTGTTCCGCCTTTCAAGTGCGTCATCTACCTCGATGCCAAGGTAGCGGACTGTACTTTCAAGTTTCGTGTTGCCGAGCAACAACTGGACAGCGCGGAGATTCTTCGTGCGACGATAGATCAACGACGCCTTGGTCCGGTGCATCGTATGCGCACCGTCAGCGGTGTCGTCGAGGCCCCAGCCGCGCATATTGTCGCGTTGACAAGTGAGGAGACTCGTGAATTCGGCTCGGGAACAGGAAGCCGGTTCCATGCAGCCCCGCGTGCCGTATCTATGCCATCACGCTGTCGCGGGTTTGCTCGGTAATCTCAAACTGTACCGGCCGTTGTGTCTTCTGCTGCATGATCGTCGCCCGGCTGGCGATGTGCTCCTCATGACAGACGTCTCGCACCCGGGATGCTCAAGCACACCAAAAAGGAAAACGGCATCCGCACCATCCAGGCGACGTGTGACGTCATCTCACGCTTGAACGACACCTTTGCCGAGCGGCTGCTGTCCTTTCGCCAGGACAACAACGAGCCGGCACCGACGTGCTCATGCTCACGACGATGAACAGTTCGAAGGAGCTTGAGTGGGACCAAGTCTGGATCACACGCTCCGAAGAGACCATCGTTCCGGTCCCAAATCAACCGAGCCAGAAGAGCGGCGACTGTTCTACGTAGCAATGACCCGCGCGCGACGCTGATGTTTTCCGGCACCTCAAAAGAACTTCGCTTCGCGATTCGTAACTGAGGCACAGGTCGAGCAGCCGACGCGAGCCGCCTGAAGGTGGAAATGCCCATCTGCTCGGCGGTCGCGACGATTAGCGATCGCAGTCCTGCCCGCCCCGCGAAAGTGACGATGCGACAAGATCGTGGCGCTTCTGCGTCCGCCGGGTGGGGTTTCTTTGTTCCAGCCGCCATGCGACACATACCGCGCCGATCGTCAACGGCGCGCCAATGAGCATCCCCATGCTCGGCTGCTCGTCCAGAAAAAGCCACCCTAGCACGACCGCCACCACAGGATTGACAAACGTGTACGTTGCGACCAACGTCGGTTGAACACGGTCGAGCAGCCACACGTATACCGAAAATGCAACGACAGTACCCGCTATCGTCAGGTAAGCCAACGCGACGAGCGAGGATCCTGAGATTCGATCCGGTCGGAAAAGCTGCGCTTCGCCGGCTCCTGCGCTCAGCGCTGCAAGCACGACGCCGCCTGAGAGCAGTTCAATCCCCGAAAGTCTCAGGCCTTGTTTCGTGCCGCCGAAGTTTTGCACGGCGACGGTTGCGAGCGCCCACGAAAGACTCGAGCCTAACAGCGCGGCGAGCCAAAACGCGTCGATAGCCCCCGACGAAGAGGGAGCCCAGGCAATGACGCCTACCCCGGCAAAGCCCGCGCCGAGCGCGAGCCATACGGACCGCGAAGGCGCGCGTCGACCCGGTAGCAGGAGGCGCAGCAGGGCGATCCAGAACGGGATCGTGGCGAGCATGACCGCGGCAAGTCCGGACGGCACATGCCGCTGCGCGAGCGCCAATACCCCATGGCAACCTACGAAAAACAGGAGTCCGCAAACAATTGCCAGCAGCAGCGTTCGCGGCGTCAGTGGGTCGCGTTCGCGCAAGGCACCCCAAAGGAGCAGTATGGTCCCGCCGGCCAGACAGCGGATGCACATCAGCATCAGTGGCGGGAACGAGCGCAACGCGATGGCGACGCAAAGATACGTCGACCCCCAGACGACGTAGATGATTGAAAACGCGATGAGCAAGCGTACACGCATTGGCGCTTTCCACTAATACTTAACCGGTTAACAGGTTAGACTACGGTCGGTATTTTGCAAGGAGTCGGCTATGAGCATGGTCAACACCGCGTCACAGGCGAGCAGCGCATTCGTCGTCACCGAGGACCCTTGCATACCGTTCGTGAATACGGTCGCATGGAGACTAACCGGGGAGCCTCAGGAGCGGCTCGAGTCCGCCCGCTCATTGCTGGTTGTGCTGAGGGAGCAGCGGCTGGTCGACGATGGCCTGCTGCGTGCGTACCGCGTCCATTGGAAGAGCGATCCCAGGGCGGCTGACAACGCATACCGGCTTGCGATCGAAGCGCGCGAGGCGATCTATGCCGCCCTCTACGGAGCCACGAGGGAAAAGAAGACGCCGGCGGACCTGTCGTTGCTGTTTCGATTGCTCAGCGTCGAGACGCCGGGCGCAACGCTGCTGCACAGAAACGGTAGGTACGTCTGGTCATGGGACGCGAACGCGTTGCGCGCCGCGGCGTTGATAAGGCCATTCGTCGTCTCGGCGTTGGGACTCCTGACGGGGCCACGCGCGAAACGGATCAAGCAGTGCGAAGACGCGCGCGGCTGCGGATGGCTTTTCGTCGATGAGAGCCGTGCGCAAAACAGGCGCTGGTGTTCGATGGGGGATTGCGGCAATTGCGCGAAAGCAAGGCGTAACTACGCGCGGGGGCGTGAATCCTCCTGAGCGTCTACAACGATGGCATGCGTCGCAGGTATCTGTGAAGAAATGTGTTGCTCAAAACAATCGGCGGCTAGGGCGAAGCGATTCCGGTGTGACGTGTCGTCTGGCATCGTCTGCCGGTTGATGAAGCGGCCGTCGCTGAGCATGCAGACGCAGATTCCGTTGAAGGCGGCTGGGCGAAGGTGACAAGAACGGGGTGAACAGCATCTTCGAAAGGCAGAGTGTCCGTTCGCTTCCGCGAGAAGAAGGAGGCTGAGCTTCGCTAGGCCGGCGAGTTCGAATTCCACCTTCGATCCCGTTGCCGGCGCTGGATATCAACGTCGAAGTCTATACACGGTTTTCCATGCGTGTCGTGTCGGTGATCATCAAGTTCGACAAGGTGATGGATCAGTCGACCTCATGGTCTGGAACGGTATTCGTGACCAGATAACCTTGTCGGCGTAGGCGTCGTCACCGGACTTTCCAACGCAACGCGAGCGCAGTTCTGCCAACTTGTTTCCAGAGCTGACTATGGAGTTTTCAATGGTTGCTTTCCGGCGACGGGGATGAATGCGTGCTGCCGGCCACGAGCGGCCCTTCGGCGCTTACTTCTGACTTCGTAACAAGTCAAAGGTCCGGCGCTGACCCGCCACTGACCGAGCGGGAAATCGGACCGGCCAATCATTGGCATCCTGATCGTGTGCGCTATCTATTCCGCTGTCGAGGCGTCTGCCGGATGATGGTGCGTCATGCTTGGATCGTGCCCTGCCATCGCGTCGTGGCCATGATCGAACAACTGGGCGTCGAACCATTCGTGCAGCGCCATGACGAGGCGAGGCTCGTCCGCGTGATATACGATTTTGCCTCCATCGGGCAAGTCGTGATAGTGGATCGTCAGTTCGCCCGGCTTCGCGGTACGTAGCACGGCTAGGCCCGGCATGTCGTTGCCGTGGATTAGCTCCGGCGCATTGAAATCTCCCTCCGAAAAATGCCGGGCGATCATGGCCAAGTGTCCGCGGATCATGGCGGCCTGCTTCGGATCATGATGCTTCGTGACGACCTGCTGGATTCCGCCGTCGGCCGTCTTCGTAAAGATGTGTGTGGTGGCCGCAAGGGAGAACGGCATCACCTCCGTGCCGTGTTGCTCCACTTCCCTCTGGCGTGCCGTAACGTCGGCGATAGCGGGCGACGAAAGAACAGCTATTCCGAGAAGGACCGCGGTTGAGAGCGCGACAACAGCCGCCGACGGGCGTGACATGAGTTGCTCCAATCGAAATAGAGAACGCATAGTCTAGCGTTCAATGTCCGTTTCCGGTATTGGCGAACGTCCCTTCGGGCTTGCAACCGGCCATAGCCCTTGCATTGGCGCGAAAGGCGGCGGTGGGCCGACATGACCCCGACGTATCTGGCAGGGAGCGACGCCTGCCCGCAGGCGCCGCGACACGCTCACAGCAATGTGAATGAAGGCAGGCGTCGAATAACCCTAAACGTTAGCAGCCCTTGAGTGGGGCGACCGTACGATTCGCCGTTGTGGGTGGACTTGAAGCACCGCAGTGACGCGCGTACGCATACCAAATGTCGCGGCTGATCGCGCCATCGACTGATCGGCCCTGTTTTGGATCGACTCAACCAAGACTCGCGATCGCGAGTGCATGTGCCATACGCGTGAACGTAAAATACCGTTGATACCTATGAGCGGATACGTTGAACCGAACCACAGCGCGCTCCGGCGCTGCGCACTGGACTTTGGGCGTTCGCCATACACGTTTGACCTCCGCTGCCAGGCAGAAGCGAAGGTCGAAACTCAAATCCGCGCACTAGATTTGGTGGTAATAGGCCGCTGGTCTGGACTTCTGGGACTGTCGCTAGCGACCGCTGCACGCGGGCTCTCGTTTTCAGGTCAGAAACGCCGTCCGGTTACCTGACCCACTGCGTGAGTTAAATGGGACGCCATTGAAATGCCCGTGCGGCTGATGCAGCTTCGCAGATCGCGAACCGACCGCAACTCGCGGAGGAAGCAACATGAGCACTCTTGAAGGATTCGGCATAAAAGAGAGAGCTGGCGACGCGCGCAGTGGGCTGGATGTCGATGCGCTGCGGCATGGCGTTGTCGAGAACGTCATCTGTCTGCAAGGCCGCCATCCTGCCTTGGCCACCGCGCATGATTGGTATATGGCCCTTGCACATACCGTGCGCGACCGCATGTTGGGGCGCTGGGCGGCAACCGTCGAGGGCTACACCGCCCGGGAACTAAGGGTTGCCTGTTATCTTTCCGCTGAATTCCTGATTGGACCGCAACTCGGCAATAACCTCGTCAACCTCGGGATCGAAGCCAACACGCGCGCCGCCATGCAGGCGCTCGGCCAGGAGCTTGATACGCTGCTGGCGATCGAGGAAGAGCCCGGGCTCGGCAATGGGGGGCTTGGGCGGCTGGCTGCCTGCTATCTGGATTCGCTCGCGACGCTCGAAATTCCGGCAATCGGATATGGCATTCGATACGAGTTTGGCATCTTCAAACAGGAAATCTGTGATGGATGGCAGGCAGAAGTGACCGACAAGTGGCTTCAGCGTGGCAATCCATGGGAGTTCGTGCGCCCCGACGTCAACTTTTATGTCTCTTTCGGCGGCCATACAGAATATGAGTTCGATGCGCAGGGCGGCTTTCGCGTGCGCTGGATACCGGCGCACCAGGTGAAGGGCGTGGCCTGCGATATGCCAATGCTCGGATACCGGGTCAACACGTGCAACGCGTTGCGGCTTTGGAAGAGTGAGGCTGTCGAGTCCTTCGACCTGCACGACTTCAATGCTGGCGACTATTACCAGGCCGTGCAGGAAAAGGTAAATTCCGAAACGCTGTCCAAGGTGCTTTATCCCAACGACGAACCCGACGCCGGCAAGCGCCTGCGCCTTGCACAGCAATACTTTTTCGTTTCGTGCTCGCTGCAGGACATGCTGCGCCTGCTCGACCGCAGGCGCGAGCCGGTCGAACGCTTCGCGGAAATGTTCACCGTGCAGTTGAACGATACGCATCCGTCGATCGCGGTGGCCGAACTGATGCGTCTGCTCGTGGACGAGCGACGCCTGCCCTGGGAGCAGGCGTGGAACATCACACAGCGCACGTTTGCCTACACCAACCATACGCTGCTGCCCGAGGCCCTGGAAACATGGGGTTTGCCGCTCTTTCGCAACCTGTTGCCGCGCCCGCTCGAGATCATTTTCGAGATCAATAGTCGGTTTCTCGCTGAGGTCCGGCAACGCTATCCCGGCGACGAAGCGCGTATTGCGAGAATGTCGCTGATCGACGAAACCGGCGAGAAGAAGATCCGCATGGCCCATCTGGCGACAATCGGCAGTCACGCGATCAACGGTGTGGCCGCACTGCATTCGACGCTCCTGAGACAGACAGTGCTGCGCGACTTTGCCGAATTGTGGCCTGAGCGGTTCGACAACGTAACCAACGGCGTCACACCGCGCCGGTTCATGCTGCTGGGCAATCCGCGTCTCGCGCGCCTGCTCGACCAGACGGTGGGCGAGGGATGGGTAACCGACCTGGCGCGTCTTCGCACACTCGAGTCCCACGTCGACGACACGGCTTTCCAGGACGACTGGCGTCACGTCAGGCGATGCAATAAGGCGGATCTTGCGCAGCTCGTACGGAATAGCACGGGCATCGTTGTCGATCCCGATGCATTGTTTGACATCCAGGTCAAGCGCATCCATGAATACAAGCGGCAACACCTGAATCTGCTTTACATCATTACGCTCTATCAGCGTATTCGCCGCCACCGGGAGCAAGACGTGGTGCCGCATTGTTTCATCTTTGGCGGCAAGGCGGCACCGAGCTACACGATGGCCAAGCTGATGATTCGTCTGATGACAGGTCTGGCCGAAGTAGTCAACAACGACCCGGCAATGGAGGGGCGGCTCAAGGTCGTGTTTTTCCCAAATTTCAACGTCAAAAATGCCCATTTCATCTATCCGGCTGCCGACCTGTCAGAGCAGATTTCACTGGCTGGCAAGGAGGCATCCGGAACCGGCAACATGAAGTTCATGATGAATGGCGCAATCACGATCGGAACATTGGACGGTGCGAATATCGAGATCCGTGAGGAGGTGGGCGAGGAAAACTTCTTCCTTTTCGGTTTGTCCGCTGAAGAGGTGACGAGTATCAAACGCGAGGGCTATCACCCTGAAGTTCACGTTGAGGGCAATGCGGAGTTGCGCGAAGCGCTGGACCTGATCTCGTCAGGATACTTCTCGCGCGGCGACCGTGAGGTGTTCCGTCCGCTCGTGGACAACCTGCGCAACTTCGATCCGTTTTTGGTGTTGGCCGACTACGCTGGATATGTGGCGTGCCAGGAACTTGTAAGCGTCGCCTGGCAGAATCCGGGACGTTGGACGCGGATGTCGATCCTCAACACAGCACGCTCGGGGAAATTTTCGTCCGATCGCGCGATCGGCGAGTATTGTGAGCGGATCTGGAATATTTCTCCGGTCAGGATCGCGCTTGACTAACCTTAATTGCGACCGGCTCATGCCGCCATCAAGCATTTCCGCAGGGCCTTCGCCGGGCGCTCCGACAAAATGCCGGGCCATGATGCAATCATTCGATATTTCGGCGCGTTCTCATCGCGAACTTCATTTGCGAGGCGGCCGAGGGCAATTCCCCTGGTTCGGTCGAACTCGCGCCAAAACCAAGCGGGCTCATTGGCCGCTCTCCCGCATAACGACCAGCCGGTCGGAGAACGGTCCTGAATAGACTGTCTGGAAATAAAGCGGACGGTTACGCAGCGTATATCCGCGCAATTCCATGATGAACCCTGGCTGGCCACTTGCAATTTTCAACTCTTTCGCGGCAACGTCAGGCAGCGGATCAAACCTGATCCACTGGTCGACATGCTGCGTCGGCAATGACAGACGCTGGGCGACCAGTTCTCGCAAGTTTCGTTCGAGCGCAGCGCGATCGAGTCCGCCCAGTTCCGAGAAATCCTCATCACGCATCCAGAACTCGGTATACAGATCGAACCGGCCAGCCACGCTGATGACACGATCGATGCGGACGTAGCCTTCGCCTCCGAGGAAGTCGGACCAGGGCCCCTTGCGCTTAAGGCGTTTCACTGAACGCGGATGAACATAGGAGGGCAAGTCATTACCGTCGGCATCGCGAAAGCGGAGATAGCGAACGTCCGCGGGTGCCACGCGCGCGCCCGACACGAATGTTCCGCGGCCCTGTTCGCGTGTAATGAGTCCCGAATGCACGAGTTGCATGAGCGCCTTCTGGACGGTGCCCACGCTCACGCCGTGCGTGGCCGCCAGTTCGCCCTCTGAGGGCAGCCGGTCGCCCTCGCGAAGGTCGCCAGTTTCGATGTGCCGGATGATCGATTCCGACACCATGGATAGTTTTGTCATTTTTTTCCAAACACTGCGTTGAAATCCCCGTGAACGAACTCCCTAACCGCGGGAAATGTACTCGGGGACCTGCCGCTGGAGCATCGAACTCCTCACGCGCCGTATCAGGCGCCAGTCCTATGCATGAATGTAATGCTTAATTTTATCTAAATCAAGAGTTTTTGCCGTCTGATCATAATGTCCTATATAGGAGTTTCCCTTAACTCCTATATAGAAGTGTTGACTCGCCTGTGCGACGCGCCGTATCTTGCAGACATTGGAGACGCAATGTGCTGGGCCACGCGGAAGGAGGTTTTGAGCAAATGAATGTGAAGTCCCACCTGGAGAAGATCGCGAGACTGGAGTTGCTGCGCAATCGCTTTGACCCGCTCGTCGACTTCGAACTTTGGTTTTGGGCCGGCATGACCGCAGGCACCCATGCGGTCAATGCCGCGCTCCATTGCGCGGGGGTTACCGCGAGCGACGACATTCATCCGACACAACCGGGGGTTTATCTCGTGCCTCGCGCCGACGGCTCGCTGACGACCGAATTTCGACCGCTCGGCGACATCCTGCATGTAGGTCGCCCGGTAATCGAGGCTGCGATACCGGAAGACATCGAATCGATGATGCACCTGATGGAGACTGTAGAACGATACCGCGATCCATGCGTGCGTGAAGGCGTGGTACCGACGGCAGCCATCGTCGCCGAATGCGACGCAGCGCTTGCGCGGTGCCAGCGGCTTTTGAATGAGCGCCTGCAAGGAGACGCGCATGGACATTGAAAAACATCTCGAAGCTGCGCGGCGCATCGAGCGATCCCTGAAGAAGTGCGCCGACGACGACTGCGAAATGAAGATCGAGGGGGCGATGCTGGCAGGCACGCATTGGCTGAACGCAGTTCTGCATGGAAAGGGTGCGACGGGTCCTGGCGCCGACGTATTTCATACTTATCTGCTGACGGTGAACGAGTACCGGCGTCTATGTGTTGCCGACGAAGAGATGGTCAAGGCGCTCTCCGAAATCGAAGATCTGCGTCCGCCATACGTGCGCGGAAACCGGCCGGGCGCCAAGGCTGCGGCGGATCGAGCGCTCGAATTGCTGTCGGTCATTCGTCGCAAGGCAGAAAACGTCGTTTGATGCGTCATTTTCGCGGCCACACGCGATGGAGAAAACGCCATCGACACGGGTGGTCCAGTTATCGCTGGACGTAGTTCAGCCGCGAGGTAAATCAGTAAATACCAATCAATTGATTCGGCGTACTACGGATGCGTTAGGAAGGCATCGCGATGTATGGACTCCGTTCCGTACGCGTGATCCCCGGCGCACCCGCAAATTCATGATCATTGGTGAAAGGTGATTTGCCTTCCACAGAAAAGGAGATGAAATGAGGAAGACAAAGATAGCCGCCCTTGCGGCTTGCGCGATGACATCGGTATCGGTGTTTGCTCAAAACTCGGTCACGTTGTACGGGCTTGTCGATACCGGTGTCGAATACATCACGCATGCAACGTCGACCGGAGGGACTGTTGTGCGTATGCCGGTGATTGGCGGTGGTGACGCGGCGTCGCGCTGGGGCATCAAAGGTTCGGAGGACCTCGGCAACGGGTTGAAGGCCATTTTCACGTTGGAGAGCGGATTCTCGATGTCGAACGGCTCGTTGCAGCAGGGTGGTCGGTTGTTCGGCCGGCAGGCTTACACCGGCCTGGCTGGACCTTGGGGGCAACTCTCCTTCGGGCGCCAGTACAGCATGACGACCTGGGGAATGTATGATTCGAATATCCTTGGCTCAGGCGGGATGGGTGGTCTGGCTTCGTTCGATCCTTACCTGCTGGCGGCACGTTTCGATAGCGACGTGGTGTATCTGGGCACATTCGCTGGCTTGACCGTGGGGGCGAGCTATTCGTTCGGTCGTGATTCGAGTCCGGCAGGCAACTGCCCGGGCCAGAGCGGCAATGACTTTCTGGCCTGTCGCGCTGTGTCCGCCATGCTCAAGTATGACGCTAACGCTTGGGGCATCGCGACAACCTATGACGAGCAGCGCGGTGGAGCGGGAGCGGCACCCGTCACAGTAGTTCCCGGCTTGCCGGGCATCGCTTTCACGAAGTCATCGGATACTGATCGGCGGTACCAGGTTGCAGCCAAGCTCTTCGTCGGGCCTGTGCAACTGGGCGCCGGGTGGCTGCACCGGCGCATTCAGGGGGACGTGAAATCGGCCACTACCGACCTCGAATATCTTGGCGCGACCTACCCCTATCAGGCCTGGACGTTCGAAGCGCAGATTTCTCGGATCGATAACACTGCGTTCGATGCCGACGGCACCCTTGGTACGGTGCGCGTCAACTACAACTTCAGCAAACGCACTGCGGTATACAGCGTGCTCTCCTACCTGAAGAACAACGGCAAAGGCGGCATCTATTCCGTCTCCGCGGCGAGCACGGTGCCTGCCGCGCCGGCTCCTGGCGGCAATCAGTTCGGTGCGGAGATCGGCATTCGTCACATGTTTTGAGGCCCCAGGCTACAGGCGCCGGGCGACGGGGGTGGTGCTGCCGGGCGTTCTCGTGGCGCGTGACCACCTGTGCAAGCCGCAACCGGCGCAATATAAGGGCAGTCGATTCACGCCGAATGTAATAGACGCTTATTGCGTCGCTGAAACGTTGGTTTGGATCCAGGAGGAATGGCATGGATCGCGAGGGTATCCGCTCCATCGGGTGGTGGACTTATGTTTCGATCGTGGTCGGCGCGGCAATCGGCATGTTTGCCGGCGTGACGTCGTTTAACTCGGTACCGGGCATCTTCGCCCGGCCACTCGCGGCGGAGTTCGGGTGGGGCCGGATGGAAATGTCGCTGTCGTTCTCGGCTACGCTGCTTGGCATGGCTATAGGCAGTCCACTCATCGGCATGCTGATGGACAGGTTCGGAATTCGGCGCGTCATCTTCTGGTCTGGCGTCGCTTTCGGCCTCGCCGTCATCTGCATGTCGAAGCAGGACGGCAGCAAGATCATGTGGATCGGACTCTCCGGGCTGATCGGAGTCGTCGGCGCGGCGGTCTCGGTATTGGGCTACCTCGCGGTATTTCCACAATGGTTCGATCGTCGTCTCGGCCTCGCGCTCGCACTGGCTATGTGCGGTCTCGGCGTTGGGTCGATGGTCATGCCGACTTTCGCGCAATATCTGGTGACCCATTTCGGGTGGCGTACGGCCTATGTCATCCTCGGAGGCGCGTCGCTGCCCTTGATGCTGGTGGCCTGTTCGCTACTGAGGGAGCACAGGATCGACGCGCCAGATCAGCGCTCAACCGTACCGGTGCGTGCGGAAGGACTGACGCTCGGGCGGGCGATGAAGAGTTACCGGTTGTGGGCGATCTGGCTGACTTTCATGCTGGGGTCGATCTGTACGCTCGCACTGGTGCCGCACCTTCCCAGCATGTTCATCGATCGGGGCATCAACGTGGAAGACGCTGCACGCGGTGCTTCGATGCTCGGAGTGGGCCTGTTGGCGGGCCGACTTCTCACCGGGGTATTGCTCGATCATGTGCATGCTCCTCTGGTCGCTGTGCTGTTCTTTCTGGGGGGCGCCGCCGGCATCCTGTTGTTTCATATCTCTCGAGACTATCAGGTGCTGTTGCTGGCCGCGGCGCTGATCGGCTTGACGATTGGCGCCGAGGGCGACCTGATTTCCTACCTCGTGCGCGCGTATCTTGGAATGCGCCTGTTTGGCACCCTGTACGGAATCGCTTTCTCGGGATATTGCCTGGGCTCCGTCGTCGGCCCGCTTGGCATCGGCGCCTATTTCGACAGGCACGGTAGTTACGATCTGCTCCTGGTCGTGCTCCCGTGCGTCCTCGTTGGTGCGTGTGCGCTGATATTGACGCTCGGACGTTATCCGGGGAGCAGCGGCCGCATCGAGGCGGTTGCGTCGTAACGCAAGGCGATGCGTCGGCGCCCCTACGTCAAACGCATCGCAAGCCCGATCGGCTGCATGATTCGGAGCGTCACATACGAAACTTCGGCCAGATCGCGGCGCTGATTCAACGGTGCGTCGTACCTGACAAAACTCCTTCGCAAAGGGAGTCGCCGCTTCTGTGCTATTCAAAATCCATCTGCTGCCGATCCTTTCCGGCTCGCAGATGCGACAGCGCCATCCGTTCTGCTCGCATTCCTTGTCCCCGCGCCGTTGAAATTCAGTGCGCGGGCGACGTTCACCCCGCCGAGCAAATTCCAGGCTGATAGCACCCGTTCACGGAGCACACGCGGATGCCTCGCGTCCGCCTGAAACTCCGCGGACACCTGCAGTCAGCGCGCAGTGCCGCGGCCACCTGCCGACGTTAGAGCGCGCCGCCGCGTGGGGCTCTAGCAGAGGTGTTCTCTTTGTTAGAACACGATTGCTCAACCTGTCTAATTGATCGACACCCCTCTTCAAAACATACTGCTTCGGCATTCAACGCAAACAGTGACTGGCAGCGTTCGATAGCAGCGGTCGAACGACCAACGCAGCCTGTGAGCGAGAGATTCAACCCACATCTGATCGGAGCGTACTGATGGAGCAGTCAACGGTAGAAGGTTTGTTCGAAGCATTTGCTGAGTTTTTCCCCGGCGCGACGGAGATCGGATCCTATGTAGGCGGCAGACTCATTCCGGGCACCGGCGACGAGATCCAGCTATACGATCCAGCCAGCGGAGAAAAATCGGTCAGCTATCGGGACGGCGGCGCGGCATGCGCGCAGCAGGCGTGCGTCGCCGCGCAGGAAGCGCAGAAGAAATGGTGGGGCATGACGCATGCCGCGCGCGGCCGAATTCTCTACGCCGTCGCGGCCAAAGTGCGGGAGCACAACGAGCCGCTCGCTCGCCTTGAAGCGATTTCGACCGGCAAGCCGATTCGCGATAGCCGCCGCGAAGCCGAGATGGTGGCGGAAATGTTCGAATTCTATGCTGGGTGGGCCGACAAGTTCTATGGCCATGTGATCCCCGTGCCGACCACGCATTTGAACTACACCCGCCGAGAGCCTTACGGCACGATTCTGCACGTCGCGCCGTGGAATATCCCGATGCTGTCCTTTGGTTGGCAGGTGGCGCCGACCATCGCCGTCGGCAACGCCGTGCTGCTCAAACCGTCCGAGCTGACCCCGTTCACGTCGCTCGCGATCGCGATGCTGGCGGAACGAGCCGGCGTGCCGGTGGGCCTGATCAACGTTCTGGCAGGGTACGGTCACACCACCGCTCAAGCGGCGATCGCAGACCATGCCGTGAAGAAGGTCGTTTTCGTCGGATCGCCCGCAACCGGCGTGAGAATCGCCGAAGCTGCGGCAAAGCGCGTCATTCCGTGCATCCTGGAGCTCGGCGGCAAGTCAGCCAACATCGTGTTCGATGACGCCAACCTCGATCAGGCGGCGGCGGGCGCACAAGTGGCGGTCTTTTCGGGCGCAGGGCAGAGCTGCACGGCGGGATCACGCTTGCTGGTGCATCGCAAAGTCTATGACGAGGTGGTCGGCAAGGTCGCCGACGGTGCGCGCAAGCTGCGCGTTGGGCATCCCCTTGAAAACACCACTGAGATCGGCCCCATCAACAACCGGAATCAGTTCGAGCACATCAAGCGAATGATCGCCAGAGGCGTCGAGGAAGGCGCGCACCTTGCCGCTGGGACGACGAAGTTCGGCGACGAAGGATACTTCGTACCCCCAACGCTATTCACGGGCGTCTCGAACGACATGGACATCGCGCGCACCGAGGTATTCGGTCCCGTCATCGCGGCGATTCCGTTCGAAACCGAGGAAGAGGCGATCGCCATCGCCAACGACAACGAGTTTGGTCTGGCGGGCGCCGTGTGGACCAATGACGTCGCACGAGCACACCGTGTGGCGGCACAGGTGGACGCGGGAACCTTCTGGATCAACAGCTACCGCTCGATTCACGTGGGTTCGCCGTTTGGCGGCTACAAGAACAGCGGATACGGACGCACGAGCGGCATCGAGGCGCTCTACGAGTACACGCAGACCAAGAGTGTCTGGGTTCAGACGGCCGCCTCGGCAGTCACCCCGTTCGGTCGCGCCTGAGCGAAGGAAAAGGAGAATCAAGCCGATCATGAATACGGTACACACTGAGACTTTCGACTATGTGGTGATCGGCGCCGGATCGTCTGGTGCCACGCTCGCTACGCGATTGGCCGAGCGCAACGCAGGGACGGTCCTGTTGCTCGAAGCCGGCGCCCCTCGCGATCGGGACTTCTGGGTGAAGGTTCCGATCGGTGTCGCCAAGCTTTTGCAGAACGACAAATACGTTTGGCAGTTTTCCACCGAGCCGCAGAAAGATCTGGCCGACCAGAAGGTCTATTGGCCGCGCGGACGCATGCCCGGCGGATCGAGCTCGGTCAACGGCATGATCTATGTGCGCGGTGAGCCGGCGGAATTCGATCACTGGGCCGAACTCGGCAATCGAGGGTGGGACTATGCGTCGCTGCTGCCTTACTTCAGGCGGCTCGAGGCGGTCGCGTTCGGCGAGGACGCTTACCGTGGCAGAAGCGGACCGATTCAGGTGTCGTCGGTGGCTCAGGTCAGCCCGAACCCGCTCAGTGATGGGTTCATCAGCGCATGCCGGAGCGCTGGCATCCCCGCTACCGAGGACTACAACGGCGCATCCTATGAAGGCGTCAGCTACCTGCAACTGTCGACCGGCAGCGGCAGACGTTGCAGCACGGCAGCGGGCTATCTGCGTGGTCGCCCGCATCGAAACCTGCACCTCGTCACCGAGGCGCTTGCCACGCATTTGTTGTTCGACGGCAAACGGACGACAGGCGTCGAATACACGCAGGGCGGGCAGACACGTCGCGCCCTCGCAAGGCGCGAGGTGATCGTCAGTGCTGGCCCGATCAAGTCGCCGCAATTGCTGGAACTATCCGGCATCGGCGACGCGGAACGGCTCCGCGCTCTGGGAATTGCGGTTCAACAGCATTTGCCCGGTGTCGGAGAGAACCTGATCGATCACTTGCAGTCACGCCTTACCTATGCGTGCACGCAGCCGGTTACGTTGAACGAGATCATGCACAGCCGCTGGCGCCAGGGCCGGATGGGACTTGCTTACCTGCTGACCCGCCGCGGAATCATGGGAACGCCGTCCGTTTCCGCCCATGCGCTTGCGCGTTCGGGACCTCATGATGCCCGGCCGAGCGCGAAGATTCAGATCGGCCACCTCAGCGGCGCCGATCGGTACGCCGGCAAGGGATTCGGACTCGATTCCTTCCCGGGCTTCAATGTCGGCTTTTTCCAGCTACGCCCTGAATCCCGCGGGCATTTGCACGTGCGCAGCCGGAATCCGCTGGATGCGCCCGTCATCGAGCCACGTTACCTGAGCAACGAGGCGGACAAGCGGGTCATGCTGGAAGCGTTGCGGATGTCGCGCGAAATCGTCAGGCAGCCCGGCATGGCGGAGTTCGTCGCGCGGGAAACGCGCCCGGGAATCGATGTCCAGGATGACGACGCGCTACTGCAGTACATCCGTCAGTCTGGTCAGACGAGCTGGCATCCAATCGGCACCTGCAAGATGGGCACGGACGCAATGGCCGTGGTCGATCCAGAATTGAGAGTCAGGGGCGTCATCGGTTTGCGCGTCGTCGATTCCTCGGTGATGCCGACGATGTGCTCGCCTAATACCAATGCTGCGTCGATCATGATCGGTGAAAAGGCCGCTGATCTCGTGATGGCAGCACATAGATCGGGAGCAGTCTGATCCCGGTAAGCATGCAATGCGCTGAAGCCCGTCACACGTCGAACTGCCCGATACGCGTGGCGTTCAGACGGGGCGACCTGACGATTGACATTCCATTCACATCGTAACTGATGCTGCGAGCCACAGCCGCCACCAAGGCCGGCGGGCCGCCCACGGAGGAGACACCATGGATCGGAAAAATGACCGCCCAATCGGGAGGTGGACGTATTGTGCGGTTGTGCTAGGTGCTGCACTGGGCATGTTCGCCGGCTTGACGCCGTCGTTTCATGCGGCTGGAGGTATTTTCGCGCGAGCAGTGGGAGGAGAGTTCGGATGGGGTCGTTCGATGGCGTCCCTGTCGTACTCTGCTTCGATGATGGGGCTCACCGTCGGCAGTCCGCTGGTTGGCATGCTGATGGATCGATTCGGCGTGCGTCGGGTGGTGGCATCGCTCGGCGTTGCCTACGGTTTCGCCGTCATCTGCATGGCCTTGCAGAATGGCGACAAGATGCTTTGGGTCGGGCTGTCCGCTTTGGTCGGCATCTTTGGGGCCGCGGTCTCGGTTGTCGGCTATCTTGCCGTACTGCCGCAGTGGTTCGACCGTCGCCTCGGGCTGGCACTTGCGTTGGCCATGTGCGGTCTCGGCATCGGTACGACGCTGATGCCTTCACTCGCGCAAATGCTGGTATCGGAATTCGGTTGGCGAGCCGCCTACGTCGCGCTTGGGGCCGGCTCGATTCCGCTCACGCTGCTGGCATGCCTGCTGATCAGGGAGCGTAGACGCGCGCCGCGCGGCTTGCGGCGGGTTGATGTCGAACCTGCGGACGGTCTGTCGCTCGTCCAGGCGGCGAAGACTTATCGACTGTGGGCGATCTGGCTGATTTTTCTGGTCGGGTCCTCGTGCACGCTGGCCCTGGTCCCGCACCTGCCGACCATGCTCGCCGATCGCGGCTTCAGCCCGGCCGATGCCGCACGCGGTGCGTCGATGCTCGGAACCGGCTTGCTCGCGGGGCGCCTTCTGACCGGTCTGATGCTCGACCGTATGCATGCGCCGTTCGTCACTTGCGTGTTCTTCGTGTCCGGCGCGATTGGTCTTCTCATGCTGCGTGGTTCGCACGAACTTCCGACGCTGATGATGGCGGCGGCCCTGGTCGGACTGACGATCGGTGCGGAGGGCGATCTGATCTCGTACCTGGTGCGCTCCTATTTCGGTCTGCGTTCGTTCGGGACGCTATACGGCATCTGCTTCTGCGGGTATGGCCTTGGTGCTGTGGTCGGCCCGGTGGCGATCGGCCGCTACTTCGACCGGCACGGCAACTACGATTTGCCGCTCCTGATCTTGCCGTGCATCTTGCTGGTTGCGTGTGTGCTGACTCTTACGCTTGGGCGTTATCGGCGTGCAGGACAACCCGCTACGGGCGAGGTCGCGAGTTCCCTTTCGAAAGCCTGATCACGGTCTTGCCTGCTTGCACCGCGCTCGGCGTGCCGTCCAGCTCATGATTGACGAAGTATGCGAGTTGCCCATGGATCATCCCTTACGAGCCACGCTGGCCGACGAGCTTCACGCACGGCCATTTCTGCGGATCAGTGGGTCGGTGTCATTGACGCATATAGCGGTCTATGCCGACGGCGAAGCGACGATTCACGAAGCGCTTTTAAGGCACCTGTGCCGGCTCACCGGCATTGCCGAGCCCATTGCCGATACCAAGCACTATTCGTTCCGGTGGAGCGACGACAAGCAGCTGAAATGGGAACGACACACCGAGTTCTCGACCTTTACCTTCGTCGCCCGCCGGGATGATACCGATTACTTCTCGGACCTTGCGACGGAACACGTGCCGTCTGCGTGGTTCGAAGCAATCAAGGGGAAGCAATTCGTCGCCGTCAGGACCGAACTGGTGTCGGGCGAGGCCGCCGTTTACGCGTCCGACAATGCAAACAGATGGATCGATGGGTCTGGGATGGTGGGTAGTCATGTGCTCGGAAGCGCGCAGGTGTTTTGCGACTGGACCATCAAGAGCGACGGGTTTTCACGCTTCCTGGTGATCGACAAAGGCTTGCGTGAAGTTCAGAGCGGACGGCTCCTTCAACGTCTCTACGAAATAGAGACCTACAGGATGATGGCCTTGCTCGCGTTGCCGGTCGCTCGCGATATGAGCATGGCGCTGGACGAACTCCAGTTTTCACTCGTGCCGATCATGAGAACCATGGATCAGAGCGAAAGGGGATACCGCGATTCGGAACTTTTGGTGAGCCTGACGCATCTCGCTGTGCGAGTCGAGACGCTCGCCGGGTCGGCGCCACGCTTTAGCGCGTCGCGGGCCTATGAGGGTCTCGTGCAAGCCCGCATTCATGAGTTGCGGGAGGAACGGATAGAGGGTATGCCGACGATCGCCGAGTTCATGGAACGCCGTTTCGGCCCGGCGATGCAAACGTGCAACGCGGTCTGGACCCGGCAGGAGCAGTTCGCGGCGCGTGTTGCGAGGGTGGTCGCGCTGCTGCGCACGCGCGTCAATGTCGCGCAGGAGGAGGATACGACGCGGCTTCTCGAAGGCATGAATCAGACGGCACGCAGTCAGCTAAGGCTCCAGCACGCGGTCGAGGGGCTGTCGGTCGCAGCTGTTTCATACTATGTGCTGTCGCTCGCGGGTGCGGCGCTCAAGTCACTCCACGCGGCCGCGCTGCCGCTCGATCCCGAACTGGTCGAAGGGCTGTTGATCGTCCCGGTCGTATTGTCGGTGTTGATGGTCACGAGGCATAAGAAGCGCGGCGATCGAAAGCCCATGGCCGTGGGTCGCCAGGTTTCGGAATGACGCCATGAGCTTCCCGTCGTTCGCCGACGCAAAGCGACGAGCTTCATTTCGGAAGGTGGATGAAGCTGACGCAAGCGCCCCACCTGCGCCGGAACACGCGTTGCATTGTGACCGCCCAGAATGCGACAATGAATCGCAAGCCCGAAAGCCTTTGTCCAATGCGCGAGGACACAGAATGGACGGTGCAATCAACGAAAGCCGCATTGGATACCTGTACGAAGCCGTACGGCGCGGCACGGTACGGGCGGCTGCCGAGCATCTCGACCTGGCGCCCTCGGCCGTCAGCAGGCAGATCGCCTTGCTGGAACAGGAACTCGCGATGCAGCTGGTGGAGCGAGACAAGCGTGGCGTCAAGGCCACCGAGGCCGGTGCGCTGCTCGTCGAGTATTTTCGCCAGCAGCGTTCCAATCAGGCTGATCTCGTGTCGAAGCTTCAGGAAATCAGGGGGCTGCGTCGAGGACTGGTTACCGTCGTCATGGGTGAAGGGTTTGCCTCCACCATGGTCGATGGGCCGATCAAGCAGTTCTGCGAGACCTATCCGGACATTTCAATCACGCTGGATCTGTGCAGCACCAACGAGGTGATGCGCCGGGTGTCGGAGGATGAAGCGGATGTCGGTTTGGTGTTCAACCCGACGCCGGACGCCCGAATCGTGACCCGCGTGAAGTCGCGCCAGCCGATGCATGCGATCGTTTCCCCGACGTTTTCTCTGGTGGGAAAAGTCGAGTCGGTCACGCTTCACGATCTTCTTTCATATCCGGTCGCGTTGACACACCCGGAGCATGGCACGCGGCGGTTGGTCGATGCGGCGATGCTGGTCGACAAGGTCCGGCTTACGCCAGTGATCACGACGAATTCGGTCGCCGTTCTCAAGCTGTTCGCAAAGAGCAATCTCGGCTTCACCTTTCTCACGCCGATTTCCATTGCACCCGAAATCGCCGCCGGTGAGTTAGTGGCCTTGCCAGTGGAGAACCGCTTGCTTCAGAGTCCTGAGGCTCATCTGATCACGCGTGCTGGGCGGCAGCTTTCCCCTGCCGCCAATCGATTGGTTCAGCGACTAAGTTCGCACATTTGAGAAGGCGGATAGCTGAAAACCGCCACCGCCCGTTGGCTTGTTCAACACAAGCGGGGTGATGGCGGTTTTGCGGGCAGCTTCGCCTGTGTCGGTATGCGAGCAGACAAGCGCTAGTTCGTCGCAAACTATGCGAGCCGGCGTCCCTTCGTTTCATGGACCATCGCAAGACCGATGAGCGATATCAATCCACAGCCGATCACATAGTAAGCGGGGGCGTTGGCGTCCTTCGTCAAATGGATCAGCAAGGTCGAGAAGAATTGCGAGAAGCTCCCGAAGATCACGACGGCAACGTAATAGCTGACCGACAATCCCGTTGCGCGCAGCCGCTGCGGCAGCACTTCGCTGACCAGCACCAGGGTCGAGGCGGAAGTCATGGCCATTGGTACGGCAAGGCAGCCGGCGACGATCAGCAGGCAAGTCAGAGAGTGCAGATTATTCAGCGCGTAAAACGCCGGATAGATCATCGCCAGCATCGCGACGCGCGACCACCACACGACCTTTCTACGGCCGATGCGATCGCTGAGCCAGCCGGCGAACGGTGAGAGCAGGGTGAGCGCCACCGAGCCCACGAAGCCCGCCCAGATCGATTGCGAAAGCGGCAGATGAAGCTGGATCGCGCCGTAGTTGGGAAGATAGAAAACAACGATATGCACGGCCGATGCCAGTCCAATCATCAGCAGCACACTGGCGAGCAGCTCCCGTCGGTGTTCTTTCACGAGGCGGCGGTGCGAGATCGCATCGCTTTCGCCCCACTTGGTCGGAACCAGAGTCTCGTCCAGACGTGACCGGATCATCACGCTGAGCGGAATCACCAGAATGCCGATCACGAACGAGACGCGCCACCCCCAGGATGACAGCGCGGACTGCGGCAGGAAATTGGTCAACGAAAGGGCGACGAGCGCCGCGAAGATCGCCGCGAGCCCCTGGCTGAACGGCTGCCAGCTCGTATAGAACCCACGTGACTTATCGTCGGCGTATTCGAGCAGCATCGCGCTGGCCGGTCCCATCTCGCCGCCAATCGCAAAGCCCTGAAGCAGACGTGCAATCGTCATGATGACCGGCGCGGCCAGACCGATCTGGGCGTAGGTTGGTGCCAGCACTAGCATCGTGGCGCTCAACGCCATCAGCCACAGGGTAAGCACCACGGCAGGCTTGCGGCCGACGCGGTCGGCGTAGGCGCCGATCACCAATCCGCCGATCGGTCGCATCAGATAGCCGACGCCGAAGGCGGCAAAAGAGAACAGTAACTGGCCGAGAGGGTCGGTCAGTGGAAAGTATTGTGGGCCGATCAGCGTGGCAAAGAAGTTGTAGACGACCGAGTCGTAGAGTTCGAGGCCGCTGCCAACCGTTATTGCACCAATGGCCCACGGTTTCGACAACGGTTTGCCGGATGAGACGGCTGAAGTCATCGACGGCGAAGACGTGCTGATGACGGAACGATGATGAGGCATGGTGTCTCCTGGGTTTTTGTCAGGTGTCAGCCAGCATCTGTGTGATGGCTGAAGGGACCGGCGAAGCCGCGTCCCAGCGGGCCGCGGCCCGATGAGCGCATCAGGCCGCGGCAGGTTGCTTCACTCAATTGGCGCTTTGTTCGAGCGCGACGGACGTTCGTTGCGGAGCGCGTTCGCCATCGCGCCACTGGCGCATCAAAGCTGCCCAGCGAACCCGTGCGGCATCGAGGTTGCGGGCCTTGACGTGGCCGTAACCGCGGATGATCTCGGGAAGGGCCGCGATCTCCAGCGCCAGTTCGAGCTTGTCCTCCGAAAGCGTCCGCAGAAGTTCCTCGATACAGGCGCGGTATTCGCCGATCAGCGCACGTTCGGTGCGTCGTTCGGCGCTGTATCCGAACGGGTCGACGACGGTTCCGCGCAAGCCCCTGAACGCTGCCACGCCGCGGAACGCGCTACGAACCCAGGGTCCGAAGGCTCGCTTGACATGCTCGCCCTTCGCATTGCGCTTCGACAGGAGCGGGGGTGCGAGGTGATGCACGAGCTTGTAGTCGCCCTCGAACATCTCCGCGACCTTGATCGTGAATGCCGCGTCGGTATGCAGGCGCGCCACCTCGTACTCGTCCTTGTAGGCCATCAGTTTGAACAGGTAACGCGCGACGGTTCTGCTGAGCCGATCGCTGCCAAAGCGGCTCTCGGCCTCCTGCACTCTTGCGACGAACGCTTCGTAACGAGCGGCATAAGCGCGGCTCTGATAGCCGACCAGAAACGCCGATCGCTTCTCGATGAACTCGGCGAGCGACGGCTTCTTCGCGAACTGAATCACCTGGGCGTCAGCGGAGCGCACCGGCACCCTGTTGAGGTCGTGCGCGCAATGACGGCCCCACTCGAAGGCAGCCTTGTTGCTTTCGACCTGCACGCCATTGAGCTCGATCGCACGCATCAGCGCGGCCCGCGTAAGCGGCACTTGGCCCTTCTGCCACGCGTAGCCCAGCAGCATCAGGTTCGAGTAGATCGACTGGCCGAGCAGTTGCGTGGCCATGCGCTCGGCGTCGAAAACGCCGACTTGACCAGGGCCTGCCCCGTTCAGGATTGCCGCGATGGACTGGTCGGTGCCGGCTTGCCAGTCGGGATTGCGCACGAAAGCCGCGGTTGGCGTCACGTGGCTATTGAGCACGACATAAGTGCGCCCCGGATGCATGGTGGACAGGGTGAATTTGTTCGCGCCCACCACAGTGTCGCAAGCCAGCACGAGATCGGCCGAAGCGGTATCGACCCGCGTCGCGTGCAGGGCATTGTCGTCACTCGTGATCTGGATGTGGCTCCAGGTGGCGCCGCCCATCTGCGCCATGCCGGTTGCATCCTGCGTGGTCACGTACTTGCCTTCGAGGTGCGCCGCCATGCCGAGCACCTGGCCGATCGTGACGATGCCCGTACCGCCCACGCCGGCCACCAGGATGCGCCGCGCGATGGCAGCGTCGGGCAGCGTCGGCTCGGGCAGGGCCGGCATCTCGGTGAGCTTCGCGCTGCGCGCTGCCGCGGGCTTCTTGAGCTGACCGCCTTCGACCGTGACGAAGCTCGGGCAGAAACCCTTGACGCAGGAAAAGTCCTTGTTGCACGTGTTCTGATTGATCTGGCGTTTGCGGCCGAACTCGGTCTCGAGCGGTTGAACGGCGACGCAGTTGCTTTCGACCGAACAATCACCGCAGCCTTCGCACACGAGCTCGTTGATGATCACCCGCTTTTCCGGATCGGGCATCGTGCCGCGTTTGCGTTCGCGACGCTTCTTGGTGGCGCAGACCTGGTCGTAGATGATCGCGGTGGCGCCCTCGAGCTCGCGCAGCTCGCGCTGCACGTCATCGAGCGCATCGCGATGGCGTACCGTGACGCCGGGCGCGAGATCCGTCACGCCCGCGTACTTCTCCGGCTCATCGGTTACCACTACGGTGCGCTTCACGCCCTCAGCGGCAAGCTCGCGGGTCATGCCAGGCACGTCGAGCTGACCGTCGACCGGCTGGCCGCCCGTCATCGCCACGGCGCTATTGAACAGGATCTTGTAGGTGATGTTGACCCCGGCATTGACCGACTGTCGGATGGCGAGCAGCCCGGAGTGGTTATACGTGCCGTCGCCCAGATTGGCGAACATGTGGGAGCGCTTGCTGAACGGCGCCTGTCCCATCCAGGACACGCCTTCGCCGCCCATCTGGGACCAGGACGTGGTCGAGCGGTCCATCCACACCGCCATGCCGTGACAACCGATCCCGGCGGTGGCGAGCGATCCCTCCGGAACTCGCGTGCTGGTGTTGTGCGGGCAGCCGGGGCAGAACCATGGCAGGCGGTCCGCGCCGCCGCTCGCGCCTTCGGCGGCGGTACGTTCGGCCGCGTCGATCTGCGCGAGGCGCTGGTCCATGCGGGCGACCACGTCCGCTGGCACGCCGAGCTTCTTCAGGCGCCCCGCGATCGCCCTGGCGACCATCGCGGGCGTGAGATCGGCCTTCGCGCGCAGCAGCCAGTCGTCGCCCGGCCTGCTGTGGCTCCATTCGCCGCCGGTGTCCTCACCGTCGGCGCGACCGTACTTGCCGAGCACGACAGGCCGTGTATCCGGGTTGCAGTGATAAAGCTCGTCCTTCAACTGCTGTTCGATCAGTGAGCGCTTTTCCTCGACGACGAGGATTTCACGCAGGCCGCGCGCGAACTCGCGCACACCCTGAGGCTCGAGCGGCCATACCACGCTGACCTTGTGCAGCCGGATGCCGAGCTCGCGGCACAGCTCTTCGGTGAGCCCAAGGTCGATCAGCGCCTGGCGCGTGTCGTTGTAGGCCTTGCCGCTCGCGATGATGCCGAGCCGATCATTCGGACCTTCGATGACGTTGTGGTTGAGCCGGTTCGCGCGGATATAGGCGAGCGCGGCCGGCCACTTGTACTCCATCATCCGGGCTTCCTGGGTGAGCGGGTCGTCCGGCCAGCGGATGTGCAGGCCGCCTTGGGGCACCGCGAAGTCTTCAGGCAGCAGGATGCCCACCCGGTCGACAGCAGTCAGCACCGACGAGCCAGACTCGACCACTTCCTGCACGGTCTTCATGCCCGCCCACAAGCCGCTGAAGCGGCTCATCGCGAAGGCATGCACGCCGAGGTCCAGGATGTCCTGCACGTTCGCGGGAAAGAACACCGGCAGTCCGGCAGCGATGAACGTGTGGTCACTCTGATGCGCGAGCGTGCTGCTCTTGGAGACGTGGTCGTCTCCGGCTAGCGCGATCACGCCACCGAGGGGCGCGGTGCCCGCGAGGTTGGCGTGCTTGAGCGCGTCGCCGCTGCGGTCCACACCGGGGCCTTTGCCGTACCAGATGCCGAACACGCCATCGTATTTTTTGCTCGCCGGGTCGAACTCGAGCTGCTGCGAGCCCCAAACCGCCGTGACGCCGAGTTCTTCGTTGACGCCTGGTTTGAACACGACATGGTTGTTCGCAAGGTGCTTCTTGGCCTGCCACAGCGCCTGGTCATAGGTGCCGAGCGGTGAGCCCCGGTAGCCGGAGATGAACGCGGCGGTATTGTGGCCGCCTTGCGCATCGCGTGCGCGCTGCACGAGCGGCAGGCGCACGAGCGCCTGGACGCCGCTCATGAAGGCACGCCCGGAATCCAGCGCGTACTTGTCGTCGAGCGTGACGGCCTCCATGGCCTCACGGTTTGCTTCTGAGAGTGGGGCATTCATTGCTGTTACTCGTCAATTGATGTTGTCAGGGGCAGGGCGATTACGCAGGAAAGCGCACGCCAAGCTGCTCGCCAAGTGCGGCCAGTTCGTCGGCGATCGCGGTGGGCAGCGTCATGCCGCGTTCGCGGGCTTCGCGCTCGAGCACGTCGCCACGCGCACCCGGCAGCCGGGCGTCGCCGCCTGCTGTCACGTAGGTCTCGGTCCACTGGCGCATGTACTCGTCGAAGGCCTCACGCCCCGTATAGGATTCGGGACGCACGAGCCAGAGGAACGCGTCCTGCATCGCATCGCCGCGCGGCGAGTTGAGTGAACCCGCGCTAGCGGCGAGGGCGCCCGCCAGGCACTCGACCATCATCGCGATGCCCATGCCCTTGTGTCCGCTCATCGGCATCAGCGAGCCTTCGAGCGCGCACTGCGGATCCGTGGTGGGCCGGCCTTGTGAGTCGAGCGCCCAGCCTTCGGGAATGGACTTGCCTTCGCGGGCGGCGAGCAGAATGTGGCCTCTCGCCGCCACGCTGCAGGCCACGTCGAAGACGATCGGCGCTTGTCCCGGCAAAGGGCAGCCGAAGGAGATCGGGTTGTGTCCGATCGCCGGGCCGCGAAAGCCTTCGAGCGCGAGCGCCGGCGGCGTGTGCTGCCCCATCACGCTGAAGGCGCCTGCTTCGGCGGCCAGCAGCGTGTGGATGCCGAGCGCCCCGAGATGGCCGCACGACTGCATCACGACGAGCACGGAGGCGCTCGTGTTCAGCGCTTCGAGCGCAAGGCGCACGGCGTGAGGGCCGGCAATCTGTCCCATTGCGCCGTCGGCGTTCAGCACGATGCCGCCCGGGAAAGCCCGATGCGACATCGTGGGCTTCGGATTGAACTCCCTGTTCTTCAGCCGGTTCACGTAGGACGAAAGGCGCGTCATGCCATGCGTCTTGTAACCCCGCAGCTCGCTGCGAACGAGGATCGACGCAGCTTCGGCGGCGTGATCCCGTGGTACGCCGCAGGTTTCGAAAATCCGCGCGGTCCAATGCCCGATGGTGTCAGGTGACCAATGCGTACTCATTGCCCGTTCTCCCGCTCGATGACAAGACGCTCCTGAAACGGCCCGGCATAGACGGACTGGTAGTAGAGCGGCCGATTGCGCAGCGTGTAGCCGCGCAATTCCTTGATTAAGCCTGCCTGGCCGGTTGCGATCATCAGTTCTTCAGCGACGGCCGAGGGCAGTTCGCCAAACCGGATCCACTGGTCCACGCGCAAGGTGGGCAGCGAAAGCCGTTGACCCACGAGTTCGCGGAGGTTTTTTTCGAGTGCGGAGCGGTCGAGGCCACCCAGCTCCGCGAAGTCTTCCTCTCGCAGCCAGAATTCGCTGTAGAGGTCGAACCGCCCTCCGACGTTGATCATGCGCTCGATTCGCACGAAGCCGTCGCCGCCCAGAAACTCCGACCACGGCCCCTTGCGTGTCGTGCGCTTGACGGAGCGCGCGTGGACATGGCAAGGCAGATCGTTGCCGTCTGCGCCGCGAAAGCGCAGGTAGCGAACGTCCGCGGGAGCCACGCGCGTGCCCGACACGAAGGTGCCGCGACCCTGCTCGCGCGTGATGAGTCCGGAGTGCGAGAGCTGGGTGAGCGCCTTCTGGATCGTGCCGACGCTTACATGGTGCCGTGCCGCCAGCTCGCCTTCGGAAGGAAGTCGATCACCCTCGCGCAATGACCCCGATTCGATATCGCGGATGATGGCATCCGACACCATGGACAGTTTTGTCATCTTGCTTCAGAGGCTGCGTTCGAAACGGCTGACCGCTGTTTCGCGGACATCGAGCACTTCGCTCGCGAGGCAGGTGCCAGACGCGACGTCCAGCGCGTATTCGTACAGCCGGTCACCGATATCGGAAATCTTCATGGCCTGTTCGAGCACGCCGCTCGCATCGAAATCGATGTTGTCGCGCATCGTCCTGACGGTATTGATGTTTCCGCACACCTTCACCGTCGGTGCAACCATGTTGCCGATCGGATTGCCGACGCCAGTGCCGAAGAACGTCAGCTGACAACCACCCGCGGCAAGCGCTGTGAGGTTTTCGACCGCCGCCGCAGGGGCATCCATGAAGTGCAGACCCTTGCGGCGAGGGGCTTCGCCGTATCGCAGCACGCCGACGAGGGGGCTCGAGCCTGCCTTCGCCATCGCGCCGAGCGCCTTTTCCTCGACCGTCGTCAAGCCGCCTTTCTTGTTGTCGGGCGACGGCTGCGATTCGCGCATATCGACGCCCCGGTCGATCGCGCCTTGCTCCATGTTGCGAACCGCGGAGACGAAGGCCGCCTTGACCGTTTCGTCGATGGCCCGTGCAGCGAACAGATGCTCGGCGCCGATGAACTCCGAGGTCTCCGAAATGATGACCGTGCCGCCCTCAGCGATGATCTGGTCGGCCATCCGGCCGATCGTCGGGTTGCAGCTCAGTCCGGAAGTCGTATCGGACCCACCGCACTCGACGCCCACGACCAGTTCGGAAACAGGACACGGCTCGCGGCGCAAGCGGGATGCGGCAATCGAAAGGCGCATCGCCTTGCGTGTGCCTTCCGCAATGCAGGCGATGGTGCCGTTCGGCTGCAGATGCACCGTTTCGACCGCTTTCCCGGTGGCGCGGATGCGGGACGCCACTTCTTCGGTGGACGATTCTTCCAGTCCCACCAGCAGGACGCTTGCGATATTCGGGTTGCGCCCGAGACCGGCCAGCGATTCATAGGCGAAATCGAGATCCGCGCCGAACTGCCCGCGCACGAACAGCGTCGTGACCGGGATCGTGCCTTCGACCGCCTCACTGATCGTGCGCGTAACGGGATTGCAGTTATCCATGACGGAAATCACCGCGACCCAGTTGCGTACGCCAACGGCGCCATTTTCGCGTCGATAGCCAAGGAATGTTTTCATCACGTAGTTACCTCGTTTTCAGATCACCGCGAGCGCGGGTGGAATCGACGTTATGAACATGGGTGTGCTCGCCAACCCGGAGCGCGCGGCGAGCAGTACCGATGACCTGGCCGTACTTGAGTACCTTGGCGCCTTCCGTAGTCGGTGCGATGCAGACTTTGTGGCCAAAGGGGACGTCCTGCGTCAGGGTCACCTGACCGGTTACTTCTCCCTGCAGGACGCAGGTTTCCCCTTCCTGTCCGGGGTCCAGCAGTGTTGCCACGTTGTCGGTGGCATGAAGCACGATGGCGCGAGGCATTGGTTAAACTCCTATATAGATCTATGAACTAGCGTAGGACCGGTGGATCCAGCGAATCGCGTTTTAAATTGCGCGAATCCGTGGAAACAGAATAGGTCGAGTTCGCGAAGTCCTATATAGGTATTTTCCATGGTCCTATATATAAGTTGTTGACACTCGAAGGGGGCGCGACTATCTTTGACTCAACGAAAGCAATCCGCCGACTGCGTCAACGAGGCGCGAATATTCGTCGGAAAAAAGCGCTAGCGGGTCGCAAAGCGGACCAGACAGAACGAGTTCTTCAAAGGAGACGACGTCGATGAAAGCAGTGCGTGTAATACCGGCCCCGTCGGGCGGCATCGTGGAGGTGCAAGACATCCCGGTCCCGGTCGTTGGCGCGGGACAGGTTCTGGTCAGGGTGCGCGCGGCCGGCCTGAATCGTGGCGAGATCAATCAGGCTCGCGACCTGCGCTCGGGCAATACGATCACCACGGGCGTCGAATTTGCCGGGGAAGTGGCGGCAGTCGGAGAGGGCGTCAGCGGCTGGCGCGAGGGCGATCGCGTGATGGGACACGGCAAGGGTTGCCAGGCCGAGTACGTGCTCTCTGATCCCCGGGCCTTGATGGCGGTGCCGGAAGGGCTTTCCTGGATCGAAGCGGCGGCTTTCCCGAACGTGTTCATCACCGCGCACGACGCCGTGATCACCAATGGGGAACTGCGCGCAGGCGAGTCGGTGCTGATCAACGGCGCCTCGGGCGGCGTTGCGATGGCGGCGATTCAGATCGCGTCCGTATGGGGTGCCAAGCCCGTGATGGCCCAATCGCGCTCGGCCGCGAAGCTCGATCGGCTGGCCGAATTCGGCGTCGACGTAGGCATCGACTCGTCGCACCAATCACAGCTCGATGTGGTGATGGCCGCCACCGACAAGCGAGGGGTCGATCTGATCATCGACACCGTGGGCGGACCGGTCTTCGAGGCGAACATGCAAAGCCTCGCGGTCAAGGGTCGGCTCGTCAACATCGCCCGACTCGGCTCGGCCACCGCTCAGATCGATCTGAGCCAGCTCTGGCTCAAGCGTTTGAAGCTGATTGGCGTGACCTTCCGCACCCGTACCGAAGAGGAGCGGCTGCAGTGCATCGAGGCATGCGCGCGCGACTTGCTGCCCCATCTCGCAGCGGGCCGCATCGGCCTGCCGATCGATCGCACCTTCGCAATGGATGCGATCGGCGAAGCACATGCCTACATGCTGCTCGATCAACATATCGGCAAGATTGTCCTCACCACAAACTAAACCTCAAGCAGAGGAAAAGGAGATATTCATGGGTATCCAGATCACTCCGCTCACCGGTTCGGTGGGCGCGCGCGTCGAAGGCATCAACCTCAACGAACCGGTCGACGTGACGAACTTCGAAGTGCTGCATCGCGCGTTTCTCGACTACGGTGTGCTCGTATTTCGCGGCCAGCGGCTGCAGCCGTCGGCTCACGTCGAGTTCGCCAAACTCTGGGGCAAGCCTGCGCAAAACAATCCGCTCGATCCGAGCGTGCCGGGCTTTCCGGGACTTATCCAGGTAACCAAGATTCCGAAGGAAACGGCGTCGACCGAGGCGTGGCACTCCGATTCGATCTATACACCGGTGCCGCCGAAGATCTCGATCCTGTCGGCAGTCGTGGTGCCGCACGGCGGCGACACGATGTGGTGCAATCAATACCTTTCGTACGAGCGCCTGTCTCCGACCATGCAGCGCATGCTCGAGGGTCTGCGTGCGCGGTTCACGGGGCTGCGACTGGCCAGAATGCGAGGGATCGACAAGATTCCCGAGGCGGTCCACCCGATCGTGCGCACGCATCCGGAGACGCGCCGCAAGGCCCTCTACGTCGGCCACCGTGAGACCGCCCAGCAGATCGAAGGGATGACCGTCGCCGAAAGCCGCCCGTTGCTCGACTTCCTGTACGAACACTCGACCACGCCGGACAACGTATACCGCCATATGTGGCAGGAAGGCGACGTCGTCATGTGGGACAACCGCTGCACCATGCACTACGCGGTGCACGACTACGGCGAGGCTGAACGCGTGCTCAACCGCATCACGCTCGAGGGCGAAGTGCCGGTCTGACAGGAGCCGATGCAGAACGAATGCGCTTTCGACATCAATTTATTTCGGATGTCGAATGATGAGACGTGCGGCATATCGCGCGCCGTTCCCGGCGCGCGAAGACCGCATCGTCAGGTGAACCACAGAGACTATCGGCGCAGGTAAGCGCAAGGTGAGGTCTGAAATGCAGATTGGAGTGCCCGCCGAGTCGCGGGGTCAAAAATCGCTCGTCGCGGCAACGCCTGAGACGGTCAAGATGCTCGTGTCGCAAGGACGCAGCGTGACCGTCGAGTCGGGTGCCGGTGAATGCGCGCACTACACGGACGACGCATACCGCAAAGCGGGCGCGCAGATCGGGGATGCGGCGGCGGCCTTCGGCGCACAAATCGTGCTGAAAGTCGCATCGCCGACTCAATCCGAACTGTCGCTGATGAAGCGCGGCTCGGTGCTGGCGGGCATGCTCGACCCGTTCAATACCGACAACGCCCGCCGTCTTGCCGACGCGGGACTGACTGCGTTCGCGCTCGAAGCCGCGCCCCGCACGACGCGCGCGCAAAGCCTCGACGTGCTGTCGTCGCAGGCGAACATCGCGGGCTACAAGGCGGTCCTCGTCGCGGCGGAGCACTATCCGCGCTTCATGCCGATGCTGATGACAGCCGCGGGCACGGTGAAAGCCGCGCGGGTGCTGGTGCTCGGTGCAGGCGTCGCGGGACTTCAGGCGATTGCGACGGCCAAGCGCCTCGGCGCGGTCATCGAAGCGTCGGACGTGCGCCCCGCAGTGAAAGAGCAGATCGAATCGCTCGGCGCGAAGTTTCTCAACGTGCCCTACGAGACCGACGAAGAGCGCGAGGCTGCGGCAGGCACGGGCGGCTATGCGCGGCCGATGCCGGCGAGCTGGCTGCAACGCCAGACGGCGCTCGTGCACGAAAAGGCGAAACAGGCCGATATCGTGATCACGACGGCGCTGATTCCCGGGCGCGACGCGCCGACCTTGATCTCGTCCGAAACGGTGCAGGCGATGAAGACGGGCTCCGTCATCGTCGATCTTGCCGCGGGACGCGGGCCAGCCATCGGCGGACATCGAGGCGGCAACTGTCCGCTCACCGAGACCGACAAGGTCGTCGTCACGGAGAACGGCGTGAAGATCGTCGGCTACACGAACCTGGCGGCAATGGTGCCGACCGATGCGTCCTCGCTCTACGCGAGGAACCTTGTCGACTTCCTGAAGCTGATCGTCACGAAAGACGGCACGCTCAATATCGATCTCGCGGACGACATCGTCGCGGCAACCCTGCTCACGCACGAAGGCGTGGTCAAGCGCAACGGATGAGGGGAGCGCAATGGAAGTTATCAATCACACGGTGATCAACCTGATCATCTTCGTGCTGGCGATTTATGTCGGCTACCACGTCGTCTGGAACGTGACGCCGGCGCTGCATACGCCGCTGATGGCAGTCACGAATGCGATCTCCGCGATCGTGATCGTCGGGGCGATGATTGCCGCGGGCCTCACGCTCGGCGGCGCGGGCAAGTTCTTCGGCACGGTCGCCGTCGGGCTCGCCGCGGTGAACGTGTTCGGCGGCTTTCTCGTCACGAGACGCATGCTCGAAATGTTCAGGAAGAAGGAACCGAAGAAACTGGCCACTGGCGGCAAGGAGGCCGTATGACGTCCTTTGATTTCGTGAGCGCGAACGTCGTCACGCTCTTTTATCTGCTCGCGTCTGTCTGCTTCATTCAGGCGTTGAAGGGGCTCTCCAACCCGAAAAGCGCACGCGCCGGCAACGCATTCGGTATGGCTGGCATGGCGATCGCCATTCTGACGACCGTCGCGCTGATCGCGAAACAGGCCGCATCGCTCGGCTCCAACCTTGCTTTGGGACTGGCGCTTCTGTTTGCCGCGTTAGTCATCGGCGGCGCGGTCGGTGCGTTCGTCGCCGCGCGGGTGGAGATGACGAAGATGCCGGAGCTCGTCGCCGCGATGCACTCGCTGATCGGCGTGGCCGCCGTGTGCATCGCGTACGCGGTCGTGTCGGAACCCGCGGCATTCGGACTTGGTGTCCAGGACGCGCCGCATGCGGGCTTCATCCCCTACGGCAACCGGATCGAACTGTTCATCGGCACGTTCGTCGGCGCGATCACGTTCTCGGGTTCGGTGATTGCGTTCGGCAAGCTGTCGGGCAAATACAAATTCCGCCTGTTTCAAGGCGCACCCGTCGTCTATCCGGGCCAGCACCTGATCAATCTCGTGCTCGCGCTGGCGATGATCGGCTTCGGCGTGATGTTCTTCCTCACGCAGTCGTGGCTGCCGTTCATCGTCATGACAGCCATCGCGTTTGCGCTGGGTGTGCTGATCATCATTCCGATCGGAGGCGCAGATATGCCGGTCGTGGTGTCGATGCTGAACTCCTATTCGGGCTGGGCGGCGGCGGGCATCGGCTTTTCGCTGAACAACGCGATGCTGATCATCGCGGGCTCGCTGGTGGGCTCTTCCGGTGCGATTCTGTCGTACATCATGTGCCGCGCGATGAACCGCTCGTTCTTCAACGTGATCCTCGGCGGCTTCGGCGCCGAACCGGGCACGGCGGCGGGCGGCGCGACGGAGCAGCGTCCGGTGAAATCGGGTTCGGCCGATGACGCGTCGTTCATGCTCGGCAATGCGGAATCGGTGGTGATCGTGCCGGGCTACGGGCTGGCCGTGGCGCGCGCGCAGCATGCGCTGAAGGAACTGACCGACAAGCTGGTCGAGAAGGGCATCGAGGTGAAGTACGCGATTCACCCGGTGGCGGGCCGCATGCCGGGCCATATGAACGTGCTGCTCGCCGAAGCCGAAGTGCCGTACGACATGGTCCATGAGATGGAGGACATCAATGGCGAATTCGGCCAGGTCGACGTGGTGCTCGTGCTCGGCGCGAACGACGTGGTGAATCCGGCAGCAAAGAATGACCCGAAGTCGCCGATCGCGGGCATGCCAATCATCGAGGCGTACAAGGCGCGCACGGTGATCGTCAACAAGCGCTCGATGGCGGCCGGCTACGCCGGGCTCGACAACGATCTCTTCTACATGGACAAGACCATGATGGTCTTTGGCGATGCGAAGAAGGTGATCGAGGACATGGTCAAGGCCGCGGCGTGACGGATCGGACGAGGAAAACTCATGGCAGAACTTTATCTCGTGCGTCACGGCCAGGCATCCTTTGGCGCGAGTGACTACGACGTGCTGTCCGAGGTCGGCGAGCGTCAGGGGGTCTGGCTCGGCGAATACTTCGCGCAGCTCGATCTGAACTTCGACCGCGTGATGACGGGCGGCATGCGCCGCCACAGACAGACACTCGACGCAATCTGTCGCGGCATGGGTCGTTCGTTCGGGCCGGTCGAGCAGCATGCCGGCTTGGACGAGTACAACTTTCAGGCGCTCTTCGACGGACTGGATGACTCACATCAGGATTTGAAGGCGTGGCGCGGTGCTTCCCGGCAAGAGTTCTACCGGAGCTTGAAGCGGGTGCTGCAACTGTGGTCGAAGGATTTGATCCGCGGTCCGATTCCGGAGACATGGCGGGAGTTTCAGCACCGCGTCGAAGCGGCGAGGCGTGCGATCCAGCGGAGCCCGGCTGAGCGGGTGCTGGTGGTGACCTCGGGCGGCGTAATGGCGGCCATCGCGCAACAGGCGCTGCAGGCGCCGGCCGACGCCGCGATTGCGCTGAATCTGCAGATCCGCAACAGCAGCTTTTGCAGGTTCTTCTTCAATCGGGATGCGTTTCACCTCGCCAGCTTCAACAGCGATCCGCACCTCGATCGCGCAGACCGGCGCCGCTTCCAGACTTTTGGTTAATTGAGAACAGGATGAAACGATGACGAACGACGCCATGCAAATAGATGTGGGAACACTTGCCCCGTATCTCGAGCGGACGATCGAAGGGTTCAACGGGCCGGTCAGTGCGCAGAAGTTCGCGGGCGGTCAGTCGAATCCGACCTTCCTGCTGAAGGCGGCCAGCGGAAACTACGTGTTGCGCCGCCAGCCCGGCGGCCCGCTGCTGAAGTCGGCGCATGCGGTCGATCGCGAGTTCCGCGTGCTCGAGGCATTGACGAAAACGGACGTGCCGGTCGCGCGCGCATATCACCTGTGCACGGATCGCGATGTGATCGGCACGATGTTCTACGTGATGAGCTTCGAGGAGGGACGCATTTTCTGGAATCCCGCATTCCCGGAGATTTCGCGTGACCAGCGAGGCGAGTATTACGACGCAATCGTGCGCGCGATGGCGACCTTGCACGACGTGGACGTCGATACGGTCGGTCTGTCCGACTATGGCCGGGCCGGCAATTACTTCGAGCGTCAGATCAATCTGTGGACGAGGCAGTACCGGGCGTCGGAGACGAGCCGTATCGACGCGATGGAGAAGCTGATCGCATGGCTGCCGCTTCATTGCCCAGCCGACGACGGAACCCGCTCGCTCGTGCACGGCGATTTCCGCGTCGACAACCTGATCTTCGATTCGCAGGAGTGCCGGATCAAGGCCATGCTCGATTGGGAATTATCGACGCTGGGCAATCCGCTTGCCGACCTGGCTTACTTCTGCATGTGTCTGCGGCTTCCCGCCAATGGGCCGGTCGCGGGCCTTCAAGGAATGAACCGGGCTGCGCTGGGTATTCCGGACGAGAAGGCGATCGTCGCGCGGTACTGCGAATTGCGCGGCATTCCGGGAATCTACGGCTGGTCCTTCTATCTCGCGGTCAGCTTTTTCCGCCTCGCCGCCATCGCACAGGGCGTCAAGAAACGTGCGATGGAGGGCAACGCTTCGCATGCCAACGCGGGCGCAGTCGGCGAAATGGTGGAACAACTCGCGCAGATGGCAGTGAGCGCGCTGGAAGAGCAAAGCTGACAGGCTGCGGAGGAGCGCACTGCGCAAACGGGTGACGCCCCAACGAACATGAATCATCGACAGGAGTACGGAGCAGCATGAGCACCAAACTTTTCGATCTGAGCGGAAAAATCGCGCTCGTCACGGGGGCCAGCCGAGGCATCGGTGAAGAAATCGCCCGGTTGCTGGCGGAGCAGGGCGCGCACGTGATCGTGTCTAGCCGCAAGCTGGAAGAGTGTCTGGCCGTCGCGGAGAAGATCCGCCGCGAGGGCGGCAACGCCGAAGCGCTGGCCTGCCACGTGGGCCGCATGGAGGACATCGCAAGAACGTTCGACTACATTCGCACGCACCATGGGCGCCTCGACATACTCGTGAACAATGCGGCGGCCAACCCGTATTTCGGGCACATCCTCGATACCGATCTCGCGGCATACGACAAGACCGTTGAAGTGAACATTCGCGGCTATTTCTTCATGTCCGTGGAAGCCGGCCGATTGATGCGCGAGCATGGCGGCGGCGCCATCGTCAACACCGCTTCGGTGAATGCGCTGCAGCCGGGCGATATGCAGGGCATCTATTCGATCAGCAAGGCGGCGGTCGTCAACATGACGAGGGCGTTCGCCAAGGAGTGCGGCCCATTCGGGATTCGCGTCAATGCGCTGCTTCCCGGCCTGACGCGGACGAAGTTCGCGAGCGCGCTGTTCGAGACCCCGTCGATCTACGAAGAGTGGATGAAAAAGATCCCGCTTCGTCGCCACGCTGAGCCGCGCGAGCTTGCCGGCGCGGTGCTGTATCTCGTGTCCGATGCCGCGAGCTACACCAATGGGGAATGCCTGGTCGTGGACGGCGGGCTGACCATCTAGTGAAAGGAGTCGCCGCCGCTATATCGTCGCGACCGGATCGGTGCACGGTTTTGACGCGGCAGGCGAGCGAAAGGAGACACGATGCAATTCGATTACACACCGAAGGTCCGAGAGCTGCAGTCGAAGCTGCTCGATTTCTTCGAGACTCATATCTATCCGAACGAGCACCGGTACCAGGCCGAGATTCAGGCCAATCGGCAAGCCGGCAACGCGTGGATTCCGACGCGCATTATCGAGGAACTGAAGCCGCTCGCACGCAAGGCCGGACTTTGGAATCTGTTCCTGCCGCGCTCGCCACGCGCGCCGGAAGGTCTTTCGAACCTCGAATACGCGCCGCTGTGCGAAATCATGGGGCGCGTCCCCTGGTCGCCCGAAGTGTTCAACTGCTCCGCACCGGACACGGGGAATATGGAAACGCTCGAGCGTTACGCGAGCGAGGCATTGAAGGACCGCTGGCTGGAACCGCTGTTGCGCGGCGAGATTCGGTCTGCGTTTCTGATGACGGAGCCTGCAGTCGCCTCGTCGGATGCGACGAACATATGCTGCCGCATCGAGCGCGACGGCGATCACTACGTGATCAACGGGACCAAGTGGTGGTCGTCGGGCGCCGGAGACCCGCGTTGCAAGATCTACATCGTGATGGGCAAGACCGATCCGGACGCGGAGCGTCATCAGCAACAGTCGATGATCGTGGTGCCGGCCGATGCGCCGGGTATTACGGTCAAGCGCTATCTGCCCGTGTTCGGGTACGACGATGCGCCTCACGGCCATATGGAAGTCGAACTGAAGGATGTGCGCGTGCCCGTGGCGAATCTGCTGCTCGGCGAGGGCCGCGGCTTCGAGATTGCACAAGGCCGGCTCGGGCCGGGCCGCATTCACCACTGCATGCGCAGCATCGGCGCCGCCGAACGTGCGCTCGAATTGATGTGCGAGCGCAGTCTCAGCCGCGTGGCGTTCGGCAAGCCGCTGGCCGAGCAAGGCGTGACGCAGGAGCGCATCGCCGAAGCGCGCTGTGAGATCGAAATGGCGCGCCTGCTCACGCTGAAAGCGGCGTGGCTGATGGACACGGTCGGCAACAAGGCGGCGCGAGCCGAAATCGCGATGATCAAGGTCGTCGCGCCGAACGTGGCGCTGAAGGTCTTGGACTGGGCGATCCAGTTGCACGGCGCCGCGGGGGTATCGGACGATTTCCCGCTGGCCTATGCGTGGGCGAACCAGCGCACGCTTCGGCTGGCGGACGGCCCGGACGAAGTGCATCGCAACGCGATCGCCCGGCTCGAACTCCAGCGGCATTCTCGACGAGACCGCGGTTGACGGGCGCTGTAAAACAGTTCTGATCTCAGGAGTCGGGCATGCAAAGGGAAGTGGTGGTTGTCGGCGGTGTGCGCACCGCGATTGGAAAGTTCGGCGGTAGTCTCAGGGATCAGCCGCCCACCGCGCTCGGCGCATTCGTCGCACGCGAGGTGCTGGCGCGCGCAGGCGTGCAGGGCCAGGACGTTGGCCGTGTGGTGTTCGGCAACGTGATCGCCACCGAGCCAAGGGATCTCTATCTGGCCCGGGTCGCGGCGCTGGATGCCGGCGTCTCCGAGGAGACGCCGGCAATGACGGTGAACCGTCTGTGCGGCTCGGGACTGGAAGCGGTCATTTGCGCTGCTCAGGCGATTCTGCTCGGTGACGCCGAGGTCACGCTCGGCGGTGGTGCGGAGAATATGAGTCGCGCGCCTTATCTCGCGACAGATGCTCGTTTTGGCGCGCGGATGGGCGACAGCCGCCTCGTCGACATGATGCTCGGTGCGTTGCACGACCCGTTTCATTCGATTCACATGGGCATCACCGCCGAGAATGTCGCGCGCAAGTACGGCATCACGCGAGAGCAGCAGGATGAGCTCGCGCTGGAGTCGCATCGGCGCGCGGCGCGGGCCATCGCGGAGGGACGTTTCGCAGATCAGATCGCCGCGTTGAAGAGAACCGTGAAAGGGCAAACCACGGTGTTCGATACCGACGAGCACGTGCGCGCCGACCTCGGATATGACGAGCTTGCCGGTTTGCGTCCCGCGTTCGTCAAGGAAGGCGGCACCGTGACGGCAGGCAATGCCTCGGGCATCAACGACGCGGCGGCGGCGCTTCTGATGATGGACGCCCAAACCGCCAGCACGCGCGGGATCAGCCCGCTCGCGCGCCTCGTTTCATACGCGCACGCGGGAGTGGATCCGCAGTACATGGGCATCGGTCCCGTGCCCGCGACGCTCGCTGCGTTGAAGCGCGCGGGGCTGCATGCGTCGGATCTCGATGTGATCGAGTCGAACGAGGCATTCGCGGCACAGGCGTGTGCGGTGACGCGGATGCTCGAACTGGATCCGCAGAAAGTCAATCCCAATGGGTCGGGCATCTCGCTCGGCCATCCGATCGGCGCCACCGGTGCGCTGATCACAGTCAAAGCCCTCCATGAGCTCGAACGAATCAATGGACGCTATGCGCTCGTGACCATGTGTATTGGAGGCGGGCAGGGGATTGCGGCGATATTCGAGAATCTTCGGCGCGCCTAGGCTCGTCGATCGCAGGGGAACAACATGTCAATCGAAACGATCAGCGTGATCGGTGCAGGTGCGATGGGCAGCGGTATCGCCCAGGTGGCCGCCGTTGCCGGCCTGGAGGTCGTGGTCATCGACGTAACCGAAGCCGCGCTGGAAAAAGGTCTTGCCGCAATCAAAGCTGGCCTGGAGCGGCTGGTCAGCAATGAGAAGCTAGACCACGCAGCGCGAGAAGCCGCTCTCGCGCGCATCCAGATATCGACCGACTATGAGCGGCTCGCGAACAGCGATCTAGTTATCGAGGCGGTCACGGAAAACGTCGAAATCAAGCTCGGCATTCTGAAGCGAATCGAATCGGTCGCCAACGAGAAGGCCGTTATCGCCACGAACACCTCTTCGATATCGATCACGACGCTGGCCGCATCGCTAGCGGATCCTTCACGGCTCGTCGGGATGCATTTCTTCAATCCGGTGCCGACCATGCAGCTCGTCGAGATCATCTGCGGTCTGCAAAGCAGCGCAGCGGCCGCTGAAGCTGTCGTCGAGCTGACGCGACGTCTCGGCAAGACCGCGGTTCGAGTCAAAAATTCGCCGGGTTTCGCCGTCAATCGAATTCTCGTTCCGATGATCAACGAAGCCTTTTTCGTACTCGCGGAGGGCGTGGCGACCGCGGAGGAAATCGATGCCGGAATGCGGCTCGGCGCCAACCATCCGATTGGTCCGCTTGCGCTCGCGGATCTCGTGGGGCTCGACGTGTGTCTTTCGGTGATGGATGTCCTTCACAGCGACATCGGCGATCCGAAGTACCGCGCATGTCCGCTTCTGAGAGAACTGGTTCGTGCCGGACGGCTCGGTCGAAAGACCGGTCGCGGCGCGTTCCAGTACGACTCATCGCCCCCGGAACGACGCTCGCGTCTCGTCAGCGGCCCGAACGACTCGGTGCGGCCGGGCGTAGAAGAAGTCATGAATTGATGGCTTTTTGCATTCTTATGGAGTTCGCTAATATGAAGCAGTCCACGATCAAAGCCACACTATCGTTCAGCGATAACTCGCCGAGCGTTGAAATGCCGATTTACAAGGGCACGATTGGCCCGGATGTCATCGACATTCGCAAACTATACGGCCAGACCGGCAAATTCACGTACGACCCGGGCTTCATGTCGACGGCGGCGTGCAACTCCGAAATCACGTATATCGACGGCGACAAGGGCGAGCTGCTGTACCGCGGCTATCCGATCGACAACCTCGCGCAGAACGCCGACTTCCTCGAAACCTGCTATCTGCTGCTGAAGGGCGAACTGCCGAACGCGCAGCAGAAAGCCGAGTTCGAGAACACCGTCAAGCAGCACACGATGGTGCACGAGCAGATGCAGTTCTTCTTCCGCGGCTTCCGTCGCGACGCGCACCCGATGGCGATTCTGGTTGCCGCAGTCGGCGCACTGTCGGCGTTCTATCACGACTCGCTCGACATCAATAACCCGCGTCACCGCGAAGTGTCGGCAATCCGCATGATCGCGAAGCTGCCCACGCTGGTCGCGATGGCGTACAAGTACAGCATCGGCCAGCCGTTCGTGTATCCGAAGAACGACCTGTCGTACAGCGCGAACTTCATGCGCATGATGTTCTCGAACCCGTGCGAAGAGTACGTGGTCAACGACGTGCTGGTGCGCGCGCTCGACCGTATCCTGATCCTGCACGCGGACCACGAGCAGAACGCGTCGACGTCGACCGTGCGTCTCGCCGGTTCTTCGGGTGCGAATCCGTTCGCGTGTATCGCGGCGGGTATCGCGTGTCTGTGGGGCCCGGCGCACGGCGGCGCGAACGAAGCCGCGCTGAACATGCTGGAAGAAATCGGCTCGGTCGACAACATTCCTGAGTTCATCAAGCAGGTGAAGGACAAGAACTCGGGCGTGAAGCTGATGGGCTTCGGCCACCGCGTGTACAAGAACTATGATCCGCGCGCGAAGCTGATGCGCGAAACCTGCCACGAAGTGCTCGAAGAGCTGGGCCTGCACGACGACCCGCTGTTCAAGCTCGCGATGGAACTCGAAAAGATCGCGCTAGAAGACGAATACTTCGTGTCGCGCAAGCTGTACCCGAACGTCGACTTCTACTCGGGTATCGTGCAGCGCGCGCTGGGCATTCCGACGTCGATGTTCACGTGTATCTTCGCGATGGCACGCACGGTCGGCTGGATCGCGCAATGGAACGAAATGATCGCCGATCCTGAGCAGAAGATTGGTCGTCCGCGTCAGCTGTTCGTCGGCGAGGGTAGGCGTGTGGTTGGCCAGTGCGGCGAAGCTCGGGCAGGTGATCAAATGCGGCAACCGGGTGAGAGTGAGTAACGCCAGGATGCGCGTGCGATGTGCTGGCAAGCGGCAAGCCGCTCGGCCGCAACGAATCTTTGAGTGCAGCGTCGTGAGATGGAACCGGCGCACTGACATTCTGGCCTCGATAGAGGAAGCGTCGGTCAGGACGCTGATCGGTTGGCCGCCGTTGTGCGCCAACCCATTTGGCGTCAACAGGAGAGAACTATGCTAGGGAAAAAGCTTCTTGTCGCTGCGGCCGGTGTGCTCGCACTAGCGGCGACCGCAAATGTCTTCGCACAGGCAAGCGACGCCGGCACGGCGGCATCGAGCGCCAAGTCGGCAAAGCAGGCCAATCGAGCGCTCGCCAGGGAGGTCCGCCGCGCTCTGTCCAGGACGAAGAACCTGAACATCAGCAACATCAATGTGCGGGCGAACAATGGCGCGGTCACGCTCGCGGGTACCGTGCCAGACGCTACGATGATCGATAGGGCTGGCGAGGTTGCCAAGGGAGTCGCCGGAGTCAGTTCCGTGAAAAACACGGTTTCCATCCGCCCGCCAGGGCAGTAGCAGGTCCGAGGGTGAACGTGTCCGTGTGCATTGGCGCACACCACCCTTGACCGGCAGTCGCACGGCACTAGGACGTCAAGACGATTGCCGACTTCAGACGAGATAGCGGCCAGGCCATACGCAACGATTGCCGGCAATTTGTGATGCTTCGGCTTAACGCCGGTTGGCGCGAAAACCTAAAACTATGGCGCCTGATCATCAAAGCGCATCGCGGGATTGCCTTATCGTGTGTGTGACCGAATCGCCGATGTTTCGAGCGGTATTTCATAGGCGCCCGCGTGGCCCGTTCTTGCAGCGACGAACCATCACATGCCCTGGCACGCGCGCTTCTGCCGGGATGCGAGCGCCGCGCCCCGTCCCGCTGAGTTATTCGATCAGCCGGGACTTCCTGAGTACCGGGTATGCAGATGGAGCGCGCCGGCATGATCGTTGACGCGCGGTACTAACGAGCTTGGGAAACCATACGAAATGATTTTGTGTTTCACAAGGACCAGCCTGCTGGGCCACGCCGATCGCGAGGATACTCCTCGATGACCTCTTCTGACCAAAACCTGAATGAGCAAGCCTGCAGTGAAAGAGGCGAGCGATCCGTCCTCAAGATCGAAACGTTCTTCGACTTCGTTTGCCCCTGGTGTCTGATCGGCAAGCGCAATCTGGATGTGGCCGTTTCGCGTTTCGAAAGCTCGCGGCCCGATGTGCGCGTATCGGTGCAGTGGCGTTCTCACCAGTTGCTGCCCGGCATGCCTGTCGAGGGTTTGCCCTACCAGGCGTTCTATCGCGATCGTCTTGGGAGTGCGGAAGCCGTGGCGGCGAGGCGTGCGCAGGTGCAGCGAGCAGGCGATGACGCGGGCATCAAATTCGCCTTCGACCGCATCGAGGTGATGCCGAACACCGCCGCTGCGCACGAACTTGTGACCTTCGCGGCGAGCCGTGGAACCGGCGTGCAGACGACGGAATTGATCGACCGGATTCTCACCGCCTACTTCATGGAAGGCGAGAACGTTGGCGACAGCGAGGTCCTCGCGCGCCTTGGCCTCGAATTCGGCCTCGAGTACACGAGTCTGACGGCACACCTGACGGCGTCAAAGCGTGCCACGGATCTCGCCGGCCAGCGAAGCTCGTTCGGCGACGCGAAGGTGAGCGGCGTGCCGCATTTCGTGTTCAACACGCACTACTCGCTGTCGGGCGTCTATTCGCCAATGGCGTTGGCAAGTGCCATGACGCTTGCCGTCGCGAATTGAAGCCGTACGGCAACGTCGCGCGCATACGTTTTGATCCCGTCTGTCCGGACCGCAAAAAGGCCGGAGTTATCCGTCATGAAAGTGCGGATAGCGGGGCGGGCCATCGCGACGCTGCACGCGGCGCGCGCTTGCGGCGGACAAGCTCCCGGGCACCGCGCTCGATATCTTCGAGCACCACCTGACGGCGGCCGACCGGGAGCGGCTTCATGCCGAATTCATCCATGCATGCCTCACAGGCGACGACGGCCCGAACGAGGCGGACCGCAATGACCTGGGCGGTGCCAGCTCATAGCGTTCCGGCCGCCGGCGACGACTCGGGTTTGCCCCTGGTTCGCGATAAACAAATGGAATTGCTTTTCGACGAATTTTGATTGGATTTCCAACGGATGCGGACATATCGTGCGTCAGTCCAATGCCGCAATGCGTGCGTTCGGATCGAAAAACGGCCTCGCCGATAGAACAAAACATCCAGGAGACTTACCTTATGGAGCAATCCTCTACGGTGCCGCGTGTGCCGGAGTCGGGCGCTAGTGGCGCTCAGAACATCGCTTCCAACGACCAGGCTTCGCCAAGGGTGCGGCGAATTCAGCGTACCGCGCTTGTTTTGCTCCTCCTGAGCGGGGTCATCAACTATATCGATCGCGCAACGCTGTCCATCGCGAACCCGCTGATCCGGCACGATCTTGGACTCTCGGTCGCGGAAATGGGCCTGCTGCTTTCGGCGTTTCTCTGGGCTTATGCGTTTGCGCAACTGCCAGCGGGCGCGCTGGTCGATCGCTTCGGCGCGCGCGTCATGTTAACCGTCAGCCTGGCGACATGGTCGGTGGCGCAAGCGTTCGGCGGCGTCGTGAACAGCTTCGGCCAGTTCTTCACCGCTCGCATGGTGCTGGGAATAGGGGAGGCACCGCAGTTTCCAACGGCGGCCAAAGGTTGCCGACGTATCTGCAAATGGAACTTCACCTGACTATTGCGAAGTCGGGATGGGTGGCTGCGGTTCCCTATCTCTTTGGCGTGGTGGGCAGTCTCTCTGGCGGAAAGATTTGCGATGTGCTCGCGCGGCGAGGGGTATCGGCAATCAACAGCCGGAAGTACCCGATGGCGGCCTCGCTTGCCGGTGTCGCCGTGTTCACGGCACTGACCGGTCTCACGCACAGCGCAACGCTGGCGGTCGTGTTCATCTCGATCTCTATGTTGCTGCTGTATGTCTCGAGCAGTGCGGCCTGGGCGACGGCGTCCGTTGCTGCGCCCGCCAATTGCACCGCGTCCATCGGCGCCATGCAGAATTTCGGGGGCTACTTCGGGGGCGCGCTGGCACCGGTGGTCACGGGCTTCATCGTGCAGCAAACACACTCGTTCCAGCCCGCGCTGTTCGTAGGGGCGGGTGTTGCCGCTGTCGCGGTGATGGGCTATTGGCTACTCGTACACGGCCCAATACCGCCGGCCGCGCTTACCCGTGATGTGTAACGGCAAAACGACGCTACCGCGGGCGAGGGTCTGGGGCTCTCGCTCTAATCAGTCAGGTAGTGCGGCAGGAAGCCTGATTTCATAGCGCTGCGCGCAGGCCTCAAGCGCCGGGGCGATCGTCGGGTGCAGTGCCACTCCGTCGCGCAGTTGCTCGCGCTTGAGGCTGAGTCCGCGATCTCCCGGCATCCGCACACCTGCCGTTCCGGGGCGCGGCGGATTATCTCTGCATGCATCGCCGAGCCAGTCCATCTGCCGCGCGAACGCTCCGAGACCGCCAAAAGCCGCCGGATCGTATAGCGACAGAAACACGGTGGCGCCCCATCCATCGGCAGGATCGGCTCGACCGTGGCCTGCCAGGCCTCCCGTCAGCGCCTCGATCAACAACGCCAGCCCGAAGCCCTTATGCCCCCACGTCATGCCGCCAATCGGTAAGATGGATCCCGGGGGCTCAGCGGAGAGCACGCCGGGATCTCGGCTGGGCTGCCCGTCCGCATCGAGAAAGCATGCTTCCTCGAAGAGTTGTCCCGCTTTATGTTGGCGCGCGGTCATGCCGTTCGTCACGGTCGACGAGGAGATATCGATCAGAAACGGCGTGCCCGAGGTTGGAATGCCCGCCGCGATCGGATTGGGTGTAAATACGGACCGCGTGCCGCCGTGAGGGGCCACGCTTTGCACCGCCGGGTCGGAACTGCTGAGCAAGATCATGAATCCTTCGGCAGTGGCGTTCTCCAGATAACTGGCAAGGCATGCGATGTGGTGGCTTCGCCGAATCACCAATGTCGCGCTGCCATACTTCCTCGCCCTCGGCGCCAGCCTTTCGATGCCACTGACAACCAGCCACGGGCCCGGAAGACGCCGACCATCCCACAGCACGCTGCCGCCCCGGTCTGAAACGACCTCGGGCTCGCCGTAGCAGGTCATCGTCGCGTTTTCGATCTCACGGATATATGCGGGCAGCAACGCAAGGCCGTGCGTGTCGTGTCCCATCAAGTCACCGTCTACGAGCGTACGAGCGACTGTGCGCGCTTTGACGTCCTCCATTCCGACCCTGACCAGCAGACGCTGTGCGAAGTCTTGCAGTTCATCGGCGGAGTAGCGGACTAATGTATTCATCGTGATTGGGTCAGTGAGGGTGATTGTTCGAAGATTGCCGGGTCGGAAATGCCCGACGCGCTTCGGATTGTCGTTTGAGCTTTTGATAAGCGTCCAATTGCGAATTGAGTAAAATCAATTCCATCTGGTTATGAGTTTGTCTGTGTTTACCCTATGCCGCAAGATTGCACCCTCTCCGTTACCCAACTGCTGACAAAGCTGCGCTTCAGGCATCTCCAGTTGCTTGAACTGCTCGGGCGTAGCCGCAACCTCCGTATCGCGGCTGAGCAGATGCACGTCACGCAGCCGGCCGCCACGAAGATCCTGAGCGACCTGGAGGCGATGTTTGGTGCGTCGCTGTTCGACCGGCTACCGCGCGAAATGCGGCCGACCGATCTCGGTACGCTGTCCGTGCGCTACGCCAGCACGACGCTGTCCGATCTGGGCAAGTTTTCGAGCGAGTTCGCGACATTGAAGAATGGCGGCTATGGTCATCTCACGGTCGGCTTCATTCCGGCTTCCGCCGCACAACTCGTCACCACCGCCATCAAGGAGATCCAGCGCCGACGCCCGAGACTCGTCATCAAGCTGGTCGAGCAAAGTAGCGATCAACTCGCGACATGGCTTGAGGAAAGGCGACTAGATGTGATGATTGGGCGCCCGACAGAGCCACGACATGAAGCGCTTTTCAATGTGGTCGATTTATTGGCGGAGCCGGCGCGTGTGGTCGTCGGGCAGCATCATCCGTTGCTAAAGCAGCGGCGCATCGGGATCGCCGACCTGGGCGAGTGGTCGTGGATCTTGTATCCGCAAGGCACAGCCATGCGGCAGCTGTTCGAAGAGACGTTCGCGGCGGCTGCCATGGTCGCGCCTGTGGGCATCGTGGAAACCCCCTCGATTTTTTCGACGCTAGAGTTGCTGCAGGCCACCGACATGATCTCCCTTCAACCAAAGGCAGCGATGGACAGGTACGTCGAGCATGGCCTACTAGGTTATCTGGACGTGCCGATACGGCGGACAATGTCGAACTACAGCGTCATTACACGAAAAGACGAAGCTGCTTCGCAAGCGGTGAACGAATTCGTTGCCATCCTCTTCGCAATCGCCGCGCAATGCTAGGTTGGTCAACGTGACGGTCGTGAGAGTACGTTTCCCAATTGCGTAACCAGGCATAGTGTCGGCATTATCTTCATGTGCTTGCTGGTAAACCTCGGGTGTCACGGTCTCAGCATCTAGCTGCCTGGTATACGACGCAGTTCGGCTTCACGCTCGCGAAGTCGGCGAGGTGGACCGCTGCATCGGTTTTCGGCGTACCGGTTGCCATCTGAACCCACCTTCGTCACGTATCAGATGGGCGCGCTCATTAATCGATCCAACGACCGTTGTTCAATCGACGGGTGCCACGATTCGCGGGCGGCACGAACGGTTGAATCCGCATCGTCATTCGGCCGGCGATCGCGCTCCACTCGCTCGCAGGATCATGCTCACCACTTCTTCCGTAGTCGCCTCGAAGCGCTTCGTCGCTAGCGCGCGCTTGCCCGAGAGCGCGCATATCTGTGCCTCGAAATCGGCATAGTGCTGAGTGGTTGCCCAGATCATGAACAGTAGGGTCGGCGGATCGACGGGCGCGAGCAAGCCTTTGGCAATCCATCGCTCGATCAGCTTCACACGTGTGTCCATCCACGGCTTCACGCGTTCGAGCAGGATCTCCTGCATATGCGCCGCACCGCTGATGATTTCGTTGGCCCACACCTTCGAGCCGAGCGGGCGGCGCCGTGACAGGGCCATCTTGGCGCGTACGTAGCCGCCTATCGCCTCGACCGGATCGTCGCTTGCATCGAACACGTTGGCGGCCGCGTTCCATTCCTCGAAAACATCGTCGAGTACGCGCCAGTAGAGCGCGAGTTTGGTCGGGAAATAGTAGTGCAGATTGGCCTTCGGCAAGCCCGCGCGCTCGGCGATCAGCGCCGTGCTCGCGCCTTCGAAACCGCGTTCGGCGAACACGGCTTCGGCACAGGCGAGCAGGTGAGATTCATTCGACGCGCGAATCGCGGCTTTGCGCCGGCCGGGCCTATGCGTTGCGTCAGCGGCTGGCTGCGCCAGCGCCGTGCCACGCGTCCCGAAGGGCACGGGTCGCGCGGTGGGTTCGTCGTTGCGCATAGTGTTCGGTCCATTCGAAAGAAATGAGAAGCGCGTCGGCCGCGCGCGTGCCGGCTTCATTGTAGCCACGATGCAAGTGCGTCGCGTATTCACCCGCGTCGGCAGAAGCGCGCAAGTCGGACGTCCGCGTGCTTTTCGCGCACTGCAGCATCAATGGCACGGTTCTCGCTCGTAACTCCGCATTGAATTAGCGAAGTTTATCGTCTAAAACCTGTCCAATCGGACAGGATTCGAAGGGCGGGATTTCAGGAGCCGCATAGTGCTATCCAGGCGTGCACCGCGATGGCTCTTCGCGCCCCAAACGGTGGCGTGCAGGCACGTTTGACGAACACGGACAGGAGGACACGTATGAACGCAGTAAGCGAAGCCGCGCTGACGACCGCGATCCACGTGAACGGCCAGCGCTTGTGGGACAGCCTGATGGCGATGGCGAAGATTGGCGCCACCCCCAGGGGCGGCGTGTGCCGTCTCGCGCTGACCGACCTCGACAAGCAGGGCCGCGATCTCATCGTGCAATGGGCGAAAGAGGCGAACTGCACGGTGAGTGTCGACCAGATGGGCAACGTGTTCATGCGCCGCGCGGGGCGTGACAACGACCTGCCGCCCGTGATGACCGGCTCGCACGCCGACTCCCAGCCGACGGGCGGCCGCTTCGACGGTATCTATGGTGTGCTCGCCGGGCTCGAGGTGATTCGCTCGCTGAACGATTACGGCATCGAAACCGAGCGGCCTGTTGAAACGGTGATCTGGACCAACGAAGAGGGTTCGCGCTTCGCGCCGGCGATGGTCGCCTCCGGCGTATTTGCCGGCGTGTTCACGCTCGAGTACGGGCTTTCGCGCAAGGACGTCGACGGCAAGACCATCGGCGAGGAATTGCAGCGGATCGGCTATGCGGGCGCAGTGCCGTGCGGCGGTCGCAAGATTCACGCTGCGTTCGAGCTGCACATCGAACAAGGGCCAATACTCGAGGCCGAAAACAAAACGATAGGCGTGGTCACCGACGCGCAAGGCCAGCGCTGGTACGAAGTCGTGCTCACGGGGCAGGAGGCGCACGCGGGGCCTACGCCCATGCCGCGCCGCCGCGACGCGTTGCTGGGCGCCTCGCGTGTGGTGCAGCTCGTCAATGAAATCGGCCTGCATCACGCGCCGCTCGCGTGCGCGACAGTTGGCATGATGCAGGTGCATCCGAACTCGCGCAACGTGATTCCCGGCCGCGTGTTCTTCACCATCGACTTTCGCCATCCGCAGGACGAAGTGCTCGCGCAGATGGACGCCGAACTGCGCGAAGGCATCGCGAAGATCGCGGAACAGGGCAAGCTGGAAGCCGAAGTCGAGCAGATTTTCTACTACGCGCCCGTGCCGTTCGACGAGGCGTGTGTGAAGTCCGTGCGCGCGGCGGCCGAGCGCTTCGGCTATTCGAATCGGGACATCGTGTCGGGTGCAGGTCACGACGCGTGCTATCTCGCGACGGTCGCGCCGACCTCGATGGTGTTCGTGCCGTGCATCGACGGCATTAGCCACAACGAAGTCGAGGACGCGACGATCGAATGGATCGAAGCCGGCGCGAACGTGTTGCTGCACGCGATGCTCGAACGCGCGAGCGAACCCGGCTGACGCGCGACGATTGAACGCTAGCGGTCTCAGCGCCGCGCTGTCTTTCCAACGATTCCCCTGTACCGGCCGCGCGCATCACGCACACGGCCGGCGGACCCGTGTTTTGCCTCGCAAGGAGCACCCGGATGTCCCAGACCACCTCGAATGCCGCCGACGGCATCGCCGCAGGCCGTCTCAGCGCCGAGCAGCTCGGCTGCAATTTTGCCGACGTCGCGCCGCCGCTTTCCGCGAACGCGGCCGTGATCGCGGCCGACCGCTGTCATTACTGTTACGACGCCCCTTGCGTGAACGCGTGCCCCACGGGCATCGACATTCCCGGCTTCATCCGCAAGATCGGCAACGGCAATCTGAGGGGCGCGGCGCGCGACATTCTGAGCGCGAACCCGCTGGGCGGCATGTGCGCGCGAGTGTGCCCCACCGAAATTCTCTGCGAAGGCGCCTGCGTGAGAAATCATCAGGATGGCGAGCCGGTTCGGATCGGCGCGCTGCAACGTCATGCCACCGACTTCCAGATGGCGCGCGAGGCCGCCGGTGCGCCTGCGCTCTTCAAGCGCGCGAGCGACACGTGCCGTCAGGTCGCGGTGGTCGGCGCGGGTCCCGCGGGTCTTGCCTGCGCGCACACGCTCGCGCTGGCCGGGCATCGCGTGAGCGTCTTCGATGCGGGCAAACATCCGGGCGGTCTGAACGAGTACGGCATCGCGGCGTACAAGACCGTCGATGATTACGCACAGCGCGAGGTGCGGTGGCTGCTTTCAATCGGCGGGATAGAACTGCGCCAGGGCCAGCGGCTGGGGCATGACATGACGCTAGAGGAACTACGCGCAGCGTACGACGCGGTGTTCATCGGCGTGGGACTCGGCGGCACGCACACGCTGTCCGTCGAAGGCGAAATGCTCGACGGCGTGCTCGATGCGGTGGATTTCATCGCAAGCGTTCGCACGGCCGACGATCTAGCCAGCGTGCCCGTCGGCCGCAAGGTGGTGGTGCTCGGAGGCGGCAACACGGCAATCGACGCCGCCGTGCAAAGCCGCAAGCTGGGCGCGGAGCGGGTGACGCTCGCCTATCGTCGCGGCGCAGCGCAGATGAGCGCCACCTGGGCCGAACTGGAGTTCGCGCGTAGCCAGGGTGTGGCCGTGGCCGAATGGATGAAGCCGCTGCGAATCGTCGGCGACACGCAGGTGCAGGCCGTGGAATTCGAGCGCACCGAGCTCGATATGGCCGGCGCGTTGCGCGGCACTGGGGAGATCGTGCGCGTGGAGGCCGACATGGTGCTGAAGGCCATTGGCCAGAAGCTCTTACCCGCAGGCCTTGATGGGCTGCAACTGACCGACGGAGCCGGGCGCATCGCAGTGGACGCGAACGGCGCCACCTCGCTCACGGGCGTTTTCGCAGGCGGCGACTGTGCCGGCCACGCCGGAACCGATCTGACCGTTCAGGCCGTGCAGGACGGCAAGCTCGCCGCGCACGCGATCGACCGCTTCCTTGCGAACCTGTCTGCGAGAGCCGCCTGAGCCGCGCGAAAGCTACATTGAATCAAGCTAAAACGAAGGAGTCGCATCATGGCCGACTTGCGCTGCACGATTGCCGGCATTCAATCGCCGAACCCGTTCTGGCTCGCTTCCGCGCCGCCCACCGACAAGGCCTACAACGTCAACCGCGCGTTCGAGGCGGGTTGGGGCGGCGTGGTCTGGAAGACGCTCGGGCTCGACCCGCACGTCGTGAACGTGAGTTCGCGCTACGGTGCGACCACCTGGCGCGGCCAGCGCATCGCAGGCCTGAACAACATCGAGCTGATCACCGACCGGCCGCTCGACGTGAACCTCAAAGAGATCGCGCAGGTGAAGCGGGACTGGCCCGACCGCGCGCTGATCGTCTCGCTGATGGTGCCGTGCAACGAGCATGACTGGAAGTGGATCCTGCCGCAGGTGGAAGCGACCGGCGCGGACGCGGTGGAACTCAACTTCGGCTGTCCGCACGGCATGAGCGAGCGCGGCATGGGCGCAGCGGTCGGACAGGTGCCCGAGTACATCGAAATGGTCACCCGCTGGGTGAAAGAAGGCACGCGCCTGCCTTGCCTCGTGAAGCTCACGCCGAACGTCACCGACATTCGTCAGGGCGCGCGCGCGGCGATGAAGGGCGGGGCGGACGGCGTCTCGCTGATCAACACGATCAACTCGATCGTAGGCGTCGATCTCGACGTGATGGCGCCGCTGCCCACCGTGGACGGCAAGGGCACGCATGGCGGGTATTGCGGTCCCGCCGCGAAGCCGATCGCGCTGCACATGGTCGCGGAAATTGCGCGCGACCCGCAAACGCATGGCTTGCCGATCTCCGGCATCGGCGGCATTTCCGACTGGCGCGACGCCGCGGAATTCATCGTGCTGGGAGCGGGCAGCGTGCAGGTTTGCACCGCCGCGATGCACTACGGCTTCCGCATCGTCGGCGACATGATCGACGGCCTGTCGAACTGGATGGACGACAAGGGCTACGCCAGCCTCGACACGATTCGCGGCCGCGCCGTGCCGAACGTCACCGACTGGCAATACCTGAACCTCAACTACGACATCAAGGCACGCATCGATCAGGACCGCTGCATCCAGTGTGGGCTCTGCCACATCGCCTGCGAAGATACCTCGCATCAGGCGATCACCGCCATCCGCGATGGCCAGCGCCACTTCGAGGTGGTCGATGCGAACTGCGTCGGGTGCAATCTATGCATGCATGTTTGCCCGGTCGATCAATGCATCACGATGGAGCGCGTCGATTCGGGCGAGCGCTACGAGAACTGGACCACGCACCCGAACAACCCGGCGCGTGTCGCCGACCCGAAAGCCGCCTGACACGTTGAAGCCGGACCGAGCCGAACCCACGACAAGCGACGGAGAACCCACTTCATGAGCCAGCCCTTAGCCGTCGACGCCACTGCGCGCCGCGCCGAAAGCGATCTATACAACGATGACCTCGCGCCCACCGGCGTCGCGCAGCGCACGTGGCGCTGGTATCACTTCGCGGCACTATGGGTGGGCATGGTGATGAACATCGCCTCGTACATGCTCGCCGCCGGCCTCACCGAGCAGGGCATGTCGCCCTGGCAGGCGGTGCTCACCGTGCTGCTCGGCAATCTGATCGTGCTCGTGCCGATGCTGCTGATCGGTCATGCGGGTACCAAGTACGGCATTCCTTATGCGGTGCTGGTGCGAGCATCGTTCGGCACCCAGGGTGCGAAGCTGCCCGCCATGCTGCGCGCCATCGTGGCGTGCGGCTGGTACGGCATTCAATCATGGCTGGGCGGCAGCGCCATCTATACGCTCGCCAACATCCTCACGCACAACGCGCTGGTGGGCAACGCAATGCCGTTTCTTGGCATTTCGATCGGGCAGGCCAGTTGCTTTCTCATCTTCTGGGTGCTGCAGCTGTACTTCATCCTGCACGGCACCGATTCGATCCGCTGGCTCGAAAGCTGGTCCGCGCCCATCAAGGTGGTGATGTGCGCAGTGCTCGTGTGGTGGGCCTGTTCGAGGGCAGGCGGAGTGGGCTCGATGCTGTCGCAATCGTCGCAGTTCGTTGCCGGCGGCAAGAAGGCGGGCCTGTTCTGGGCGACGTTCTGGCCGAGCCTCACGGCCATGGTGGGTTTCTGGGCCACGCTCGCGCTCAACATTCCCGACTTCACGCGCTTCGCAAAAACGCAAAAGGACCAGTTCGTGGGCCAGGCGATCGGCCTGCCCATTCCGATGGCATTGCTCTCGGTGGTCTCCGTGGTCGTGACGTCGGCAACGGTCGTGATTTACGGCAGGGCGATCTGGGACCCGATCGACCTCACGAGTCGCATGGAGGGCGTCGGCGTGGGCATCGCGCTCGTGATCCTCACGCTCGACACGATGTGCTGCAATCTTGCCGCGAATCTCGTCGGCCCAGCCTACGATTTTTCGAGCCTGTGGCCCAAGGGCATTTCGTACAAGACGGGCGGGCTCATCACCGCGGCCATCGCCATCGCGATGATGCCGTGGAAGATCCTCGCGACCACGCAGGACTACATCTTCACTTGGCTGGTCGGCTATTCGGCGCTGCTTGGGCCGGTGGCCGGCATCCTGATGGTCGACTACTTTCTGGTTCGCAGCACACGCCTCGATACGACCCAGCTCTTCGAGGAAAACGGCGAATACGCGTACTCGAACGGCTGGAACCCGGCGGCCGTGATCGCGCTGATCGCCGGGGTGCTGCCGAACCTGCCGGGCTTTCTGAATGTCGCGTTCCCGAATGTGTTTGCCTCGGTGCCCGACGCGTTCAAAAGCATTTATACCTATGCGTGGTTCGTGGGGCTCGCGATTGCGGCGCTCGTCTACGGCGTGATGATGAAAGTCGGCCGGAGCCGGCGCCCGAGCGTGGCGAGCGCGTGAGCGTTTCAAGCGTCAATGTTCAACTGAAGGAGACTTGGCATCATGGCGATCCTGATTCGAGGCGGCACCGTCGTCAATGCAGACAAGAGTTGGCGTGCGGACGTGCTCTGCGAAAACGGCGTGATCCAGAGCGTCGGTGAAAACCTCGACGCGCCCGCGGGCGCGACCGTGGTCGACGCCGGCGGTCAATATGTGATGCCTGGCGGCATCGATCCGCACACGCATATGGAACTGCCCTTCATGGGCACGACCGCCAGCGACGACTTCTACACGGGCACCGCGGCGGGGCTTGCGGGCGGCACGACATCCATCATCGACTTCGTGATCCCCAACCCGAAGCAGGCGCTGATGGATGCGTTTCGCGAGTGGCGCGGCTGGGCCGAAAAAGCCGCTGCCGACTATGGCTTTCACGTGGCGGTGACGTGGTGGGATGAAAGCGTGCATCGCGACATGGGGCTGCTCGTGAACGAGCATGGCGTGTCGAGCTTCAAGCACTTCATGGCCTACAAGAACGCGATCATGGCGGACGACGAGATCCTCGTGAACAGTTTTGCCCGCTCGCTCGAACTGGGCGCGCTGCCCACCGTGCATGCGGAAAACGGCGAGCTCGTATTTCAATTGCAACGTCAGTTGCTGGCGCGCGGCTTCACGGGTCCGGAGGCGCACCCGCTGTCGCGGCCGCCCGAAGTCGAAGGCGAGGCAGCGAATCGCGCGATCCGCATCGCCCAGGTATTGGGTGTGCCGGTGTACATCGTGCATGTGTCGGCGAAAGACGCGCTCGAGGCGATCACGCGCGCGCGCAGCGAAGGTCAGCGCGTATTCGGCGAAGTGCTCGCGGGGCATCTGGTGATCGATCAGGCCGTTTATCGCGACCCGGACTGGACGCGCGCCGCCGCCCACGTGATGAGCCCCCCGTTCCGTACGCAGGAGCATCGCGACGCGCTCTGGCGCGGACTTCAGGGCGGGCTGCTGCACACCACCGCGACTGACCATTGCGTGTTCTGCGCTTCGCAGAAAGCCATGGGCCGCCATGATTTCACGAGGATCCCGAACGGTTGTGGCGGCGTTGAGGATCGCATGGCGGTGTTGTGGGATCAAGGCGTGAACACCGGCCGGCTCACGCCGAACGAGTTCGTGCGCGTCACCTCCACCAATGCCGCGCAAATCTTCAACCTCTACCCGCGCAAGGGCACGGTGGCCGTCGGTGCCGACGCCGATATCGTCGTATGGGATCCCGAGGCCACGCGCACCATCTCGGTCAAAACGCATCATCAGAACGTGGACTTCAACGTGTTCGAGGGCATGACGGTGCGCGGCGTGCCGACCCACACCGTCTCGCAAGGCGAACTCGTCTGGGTGGACGGCGACCTGCGGGCGCGGCGAGGCGCCGGACGTTACCTGAAGCGTCCCGCGAATCCCGGCTATGTGCAGGCGTCGCGCCTCGCGAGGAGCCTGAAAGAGACGCAGCCCGTGCATCGCGAGGGTGACGCACCACAATAAAAGCGGCGACGCCTTGAGGCACAGCAGGGAAGGTCCAGCGCTCGGCGCGGCAGGATTGGTGTAATGCGGGCTCTGGCGCAAATAGCGCGGGGGCGAATCGGTTAAGGTGTCGGGCTGAACGAATTGAGAACCGACGATCAGCAAGCTGATGGGGCTGGACGAACTGTTCGCCGGCCGCCACTTTGACCGCGATGTGATCATTCTGTGTGTTCGCTGGCACCTGCGCTACAAGCTTAGCCTGCGAGATCTGGTCGAAATGATGGCGGAACGGGGCGTGGCTCTGGCGCACACGACGATCCTGCGCTGGGTGCGGCGCTTTGCGCCGGAGTTCGTCAAACGGTGGAACCGCTTTGGCAGGCCCACTGGCCAGTCGTGGCGTGTCGATGAGACCTACCTGAAGATTCGTGGTAAGTGGGTTTGCCTTTATCGAGCGGTTGATCGGGCTGGCCTGACGGTTGACTTCATGCTCCGTGCAAAGCGCGACGTGGAGGCGGCACAAGCCTTTTTCAGGAAGGCAATCAAACATCAAGGCCAGCCACCAAAGACCATCACGCTTGACGGCTATGCGGTCTCGCACGGTTCGCCACGCAGTGTGACGAACATTTCATCGAGGTGCCACGTGCTACGCGGCTTGCGGCGCGCCGCTTTCGGCGCTTAAACGTTCAAATCTAGCGTGCAGCGCGGTCAAGCGTCAACCTGATCGTATACCGGGTGTGTGATTGCGCACGTAGATATCCACCTGGCATCGCGAGCGCCGCTTGCCCTTATGAGCACGCGGCTCATGGCGGCTAGAAGATCCCGTTCGCAGCAAACACCTCCCACCCCCGCAGGGTTCGCCCCTACCGCAAGTGTAGGGGGTTGACCCATCCCGGACGCCTGCACGCATCTGCAGAATTCATCTACGGGTTCAGGTCGACGGTACCCAGTGAGTGCCCCAACGTAGAGCATGACCTCCAGCGCGGTTCGCGCTGGCTGCCCACTGAACGGAGGTCATATGTTCAGCATTCCAATCTGCCGGAACGGTTTTGCAGCGCTGCTGCTGCTATTCGCGTTGCCATCATTTGCCCAGTCGTTCCGCGTGCAATGTCCAACGACGACGACGCTCCATCCGACCGCATTGCCGGCCGGTGCGGGCGAACCGGCCTACACCGGCCCGTCCGAGACGTTGATCAATCATGCTATTACGCCGACGAATAAGATCAACGGCGCAATCAAGTGCCAGCAGATTTCAGGCGGCGATGGATACGCGACGATGGGCGACGGCACGCAAACCTATATGTTCTCGTTCGGCCCGCTGTCCGGTCTTGCCGACATTCGCAACGGACTGCCCGGCACCGAGTTCGCCTCGGTGTTCAACGTCCAGGGCGATGCGAAAACCAATCCGAACTACAACGGCGCGGTCGGCCTCGTGCCCGACCCGGAATCAGTGCCACCCGGTCAGTTGACGGGTCACGTCGACCCGCGGCCGATCATGGACATCGGCGTGATGAACGGCAACATTCCCGCGCCGACCATGGCCATCGACGAGGACGACGAGTTCTTCCTGACACTCACCAACGTCGGGATGATCATGCGCCCCGACCTGTTCGAGCAGCACACGGTGCACTTTCACGGCTATCCGAACGCGTCCGCGTTCTACGACGGGGTGCCGGATGCGTCGGTGGCGATCAACATCGGTGCGAGCTTTACGTACTACTACCTCGCGCCGGATGCCGGCACTTACTTCTGGCACTGCCACATCACGCCGCCTGAGCATTTGCAGATGGGGATGGTCGGGCAGATCTACGTGCGGCCCAGGCAGAACCGCGTCAAGACGGGGACGCTCTACGCCTCGCTGCAGACGCAGCAGACCGATCCGCGCACGGCATGCGGCAGCGACATTCTGTGTTCGACGCCGCTGCCGCCGCAAAACAGCGTGATGCACGTGAATAACAAGAGCGGCACGCCGACGCTTTACGCCTACAACGATGGCGACGGTTCGACTGCTTACGACGTCGAGTATCCGATCCAGATCCACGGCTTTGATCCGAACTTCCACTTCATCGGCATGACGTTCAATCCTGAGCCATTTGTCGACATGAAGGACAAGCATTTCATGTTGAACGGCCGCAGCTATCCGGACACGGTGACGCCGGGGCCGATGCAGACTCCGGTGGCGGACGGAACGAAGCACTATTCGCAACCGCTGCCCGCACTGGTCAACATTCCGGCCGGCGGCCGTGCGCTGCTCAGAATCTCTGACCTCGACGTCACGGAGTTTCAGACGCTCGCTTCGCTGGGTATTCCGATGCACGTGATCGGCATGAATGCGCGGCTGCTGCGCGACCTGGCTGGCAACGACATGACCTACAACACCAACTCGGTCACCCTGGGCGGCGGCGAGTCGGTCGACGTGATTCTCGACGCGAGCGATACGACCAAGTACGCGCCGGGCTCGGTCTATTACCTGTACACGCCGAACCTCGATCACCTGTCCAACGACGCCGAGAACTTCGGCGGGTTAATGACCGAGGTCCATATCTGCCACTCGGTGGACCCGACCACGAAGTCCTGCTCCTAGGAGAAATACCGTGGCTATTTTCGTCAACGCAAGGGGGATCGCCATGCGTGCGTACCCCGCATGCCTGGCGCGATTGGCACGCTACGCGCGATTCGGCGCCGCGTTGCTGGCGGCACTGATTTGCCTGCATGCGCAGGCCGCCGCGCCGGGCATCACCGGAACGACGTTCAATCTGAGCGCCGAGGCGAACCGTATCAGTCAACCGGACGGTTCGAGCATTTACGCGTGGGGTTACGGGTGCCGCACGGCGCCCGCGGGATTCTCGCCAGCGGGCATTGCGGGCGCGAACTGTCCCAGCATGCAGGTTCCGGGGCCGACACTGATCGTCAAACAGGGCGACGTCGTGACGGTCACGCTTACCAACAACCTGCCGGCCGCCGCGGGCAATACCTCGATCCTGTTTCCGGGCTTCCAGGTATGCGCCGCGGCGCTGAATCCGGACGGCACCTGTCCGGCGACGCAGACCGGCGTGCCGGGTGTGCTGACACGCGAGGCGACCCACGGCAATACGGTCACCTACAGCTTCGTGGCTGCGACGCCGGGAACGCATAGCTACTACAGTGGCACGCAAGGCGATCTGCAGATCGAAATGGGCTTGTCCGGCGCGCTGATCGTGTTGCCGACCAGCTCGCCCGGGACCCTCGCGGTGCCGACGGGCTGCCGCGCCGTATCCTCGACGCTGCCCGACGGACAGCCCGATTACCGGAATGCCGCGGCGGCCTACAACCATAGCGCGACCTGCTACGACCGCGAGTATCTGTTCCAGTTTTCCGAAATGGATCCGCGCATTCACTCGCAGGCGGAACAGCAGGCGGCCAAAGCGTGCACCCAGTCCACCGGTTGTATGACCGTCGAAACCGAGCCCTATCACCCGGCCTATTTCCTGATCAACGGGCGCTCCATGCCTGATGACATGGACCCGAACTACGCGCCGCAATATCCGAATCAGCCGTACAACGGCAATCCGCACATGCATCCCGGCGAACTGGTGCTGCTGCGGGTGATCGGCACGGGGCGCTGGCAGCATCCGTTCCACGAACACGGCAATCACGTGCGCGTGCTGGCGCGCGACGGCAACCTGCTGCTCAGCAAGACGGATGCGACCAAGCTCGCCGGCCCCTTGCTGTTCACGACCACGACCACGCCGGGCCTCGCGATGGACGGCATCTTCTACTGGACCGGCAAAGGCCTGAATTGGGACGTGTACGGACACAAGCCGGGCGATGGCAGCGTCTGCATTCCGGATGCGAACGGCTACTACACCGCTGACCCGAAAGCGCCGAATTACTACGAGTGGTGCGCCGATCACAACAAGGCGCTGGAAGCTCATCCATTTGGCAACGTGGGCAGCGGCGGTCCGGTCACCTTGCCGGATGCGCGTGTGCTGACCAACGGCGCCTGGTTCGGTGGCAGTCCCTATCTCGGGCCCGACGCCACGGCACGAGCGACCGCTTACAACGGGACGACGCCGCCCAGCGGCACGGTTGCTAACTCACCGTCTGCGGAAGCCGGCTTCGCCTACATGTGGCACTCACACAATGAACGCGAGATCACCACGAACAACATTTTCCCTGGCGGAATGATGATGATGATGCTCGTGGATCCACAAGCTTTCACGATCAACGAAGGCAATTAGAGGCGGGGAGAAACGCGATGAGATCCACCCATTTCAAAGGGACGCTCCTCGGTCTGATCAAGGCGGGCGTCGCCGCAACGATTGTGCTCACGGCGAGCGGCATGGCCTGCGCCCAAAGCGTCAGTCTGACGGCGCAGGCCTCGACGATTGCGCTTCCCGACGGACAGGTCGTGCCGATGTGGGGTTACGCCTGTTCAGCGGCGGCGACGGCGCCCGCCACATGCGCGGCGTCGAATGCGGGCGCGGGCGCAAACTGGTCGCCTGTCGTGATCACGGTGCCGCCCGGCTCGCTGACCATCAATCTCACGAACAGTCTGCCGGGGTCGATACCGACTTCGCTTGTCGTGGTCGGCCAACTCGGTGTCGGCCAAGGCACGACGGCGACGAGCACGGCAAGCCCGGTGCATGCGACGCAAACCGCGACCACCTGGCCGATCGCCAGCAGCGCGAGCGGCGCGAGTTTCACGCCGCCCGCCCAGCCGCCGCGTGTGCAGTCGTTCGCCAACGAAGTGACGCATGGAAAGACGACCTCCCTGACCTGGAACAATCTCAGCCCCGGCACTTACCTGATCGAGTCGGGCACGCATCCGTCCATTCAAGGGCCGATGGGCCTGTACGGCGTACTGGTGGTCAGAACGCCGGCCAATGGCTCGACGCGCGCGCTGGCCTATCCCGGCGTCAGCTATGACGCGGACGTGCCGCTCGTGCTGAGCGAAATCGATCCGGTGCAGAACGCCGCCGTGGCATCGGCGGTGACGACGTCCGGCTTCAGCGAGACCACAGTCTGGTCCGGTCACCCGACCACCGGCAAGCCGACCGGCACGAACTGCTCGATCTGCGTGACCAACCCGTCCGGCGACGGCACGAAGATGCTGCCCGCAGGCAAGTACGTGGTCGAAGTCATCGTCCCGCCGGGTTATGAACTCGTGAAGGAGGAGGACAAGAACATCCTGATCGGCGATAACTACATCGCGCCGGTGACGCAACAGTTCGGCAGTCTCGGCAACATCTTCATCCTGCCCGACCAGGCGGCGGTGAATTCGAGCTACAACGCCAACAATGCGCAGAACCCGACCACGGATCTCGGCATGCAGCCTCGCAACGAAGAGGTCACCGGCGTCATTCAACCTGCCTGGCCGTGCGTGGGCGCGCTGCGGATCGTGCCCGACTACATCAGCCTGTTCCCCGGTTCGCAGGAAGTCGCACCGTTCGCGGGCGCGTCCCGGCATCTGTGCGACCGCAAGGAAGTCACGCTGACCAACCAGATGTCGGCGGTCGCGAAGTTCTGGGTGTTCAGCTCCACGCATGTCGCCGCTCACTTCACGGGCTTCATGCTGGATGACTTCTCGTCGGAATTCGACCCGTACTCGCCGCAGTTCGGTGAAAAGTTCGCGGTGCCGAACGTGCCGGTTTCGCTGAAGGACTTTGCCGGCAACGAAGTGTCGCGTGTGTATTCGGATCAGTGGGGCATCTTCAACGGCCTGAACTATTCGACGTGGCAAGTGAATCCGCCGAACCCGACGGGTTACGCGCCGACCATGATGGTGGCCTGCATGAACGATCCCGACATGCCCGATCCGGCGCATCCCGGCCAGACGAAACGCGATCCGCTCTATAACCCGGCGTACAGCCAGTTCTGCTACGAGATTCCGTTCATGCCCGGCCAGACGCAGTACATGGATACCCCGGTCGTGCCGGTCCAGGCGTTCGCGGACGGCTACAACCAGCCCGACTGCGCGTATCCCGACGCGACCCCGGCCGTCTCGACGGTGACCGGCGACTCGAGCGGCGGCGGGGCGGGTCCGTGGGTCAGTGCGGCCGGCCATGCGCTGACGATCAAATCGCTCGGCGACCAGACCGTGGTCAACCATGCCTATACAGGACCGGCCGCGACCACGGCGCCGTATAACCAGAAGTTCGTCACGCGTCACTATGGCTTCGGGGCCGTGCAGGGCACGGGCACCGTGACGATTGGCGGTGTCGTCGCGCCGGTGACCTCGTGGAGCGACACGCAGATCACGGTGACGGTGCCGAACCTGAGCGCGGCGCAGTCGAGCTGCACGATCCAGCAGCGTGGCGTCAACACGACGACGCGTTGCGGTGAACTGTCGATCACGGCCGGCAACGGCAAGAAGTCGATCGATACCGTCACGGTTACGATCGGCGGCAAGGCGCCGACGTATGTGGCTGGCGAGAACGGCACGAGCAACGCCATTCAGAAGGCCATCGATAGTGCAACCCCGGGTGACATGATCATCGTCGGACCCGGCGTCTACAACGAGATGCTGTTGATGTGGAAGCCGGTTCGTCTGCAAGGCGTCGGCGCGAGTTCCGTGACGGTCAACGCGAATCCCCACCCGTCCGGCAAGATGGACCCGTGGCGCAGACAGGTCGACTGCCTGTTCGGCGTGGCGCTAAACGGTGGGCTGATCAGCTCCGGCAACCCGTACGACCCGACCGGAAAGTACTCGTGCAGCACCGCGATGCAACGAAAAGTGGATGCGATTCCGCTGGAACCGACGATAGGCTGGGACAACACGCTCAACGGCAACCTCGGCGAACTGCTGATCGAACCCACGCTGATGGGTGCCTACGAAGGCGCCGCCATCACGGTGCTCGCCAAGGGCGTGCGCGACGTGAACAACGCGGCAGATCCGAACTGCACGGCCAACGGCATCTGCACGCCGCTCACCAGCAGCAACGCGGATTGCACTCAGTACCCCAGCAACTTCCTGTGCAATCCGTCGCGGGTGGACGGCATGACCTTCACGAATAGCTCGCAAGGCGGGGGCGGGATCTTCCTGCACGGCTGGAACCACTACACGGAGGTGTCGAACAACCGCGTGTCGAGCAACGCCGGAACGCTCACGGGCGGCATCACGATCGGCCAGGTCGAAGTGCCGGACGGCACGATCGCGGCGAACGGCATCACGCAGTTGCCGTTCGCGTACAACACCCATGTGAACGTGCACCACAACGCGGTGACCGCGAACGCATCGTATGGCGATGAAATCAACTCGACGACGCCTTCGTCCGCAGCCGGTGTGACGTTCTGCTCGGGCGCCGACAACTATCACTTCAACTACAACTGGGTGTGCGGCAATATCAGCAGCGGCGACGGCGGCGGCATCGCTCACTTCGGCTTCAGCTACAACGGCGACATCTCGCACAACTGGGTGATCTTCAACCAGAGCAACAACCCGACGTTGCCCACGTACGGCGGCGGCATCATCGCCCAGGGCGTGCCGCCGGACGGCACCTTCTGTGAAAACTCGACGGTCGACATCGACTGCGCGCCGCAGCTTTCCGACGGCGTCGGCCCGGGCCTCGTGATCGATGGCAACCTGATTGTCGGCAATACCGCGGAAAGCGGTAAAGGCGGCGGTCTGCGCTTGCAGAACATCAACGGCACGGACGTGCAGCGCAGTCCGAACAACCGCAACGCGTGGCACGACGTTAGCGTGATCAACAACATCATCGCGAACAACGTGGCGGGCTGGTCGGGTGGTGGTGTGTCGCTGCAGGACGCGGTGCGGGTGAGCTTCGTCAATAACACGGTGATCTCGAACGATTCGACTTCGTCGGCCGGCGTGCTGTTCAACACGGCGCTGGCTGCACAGGCGAACGTCGGGCCGCCGAACTGCACGACGGTGGGCGCCGAAACGACCTGCAGCCCGATCACGACATCCACGTTCCAACCGTCGGGTCTCGAGGTCGCGCGGCATACGTCGAACTTCATCAGTGCGTTCACGAGCCCGAACGTGGTGTGTCCTGGCAACCTGCCGAACTGCACGAGGTTCTCCAACCCGGTGCTGACGAACAACGTGTTCTGGCAAAACCGCTCGTTCTATATCACCGTGGCTGGACTCAATCCGAACATTCCGGGCCTGCAGAACACGGTCGCACTGAACCCGACGCTGAACCAGTCGGGCCAGAAGACCGGGTATTGCGATCCGCATGCGATGTATTGGGACATCGGCGCGTATGGCGATGTGAAGCCCTCGACTCACGAGTCGGGGGTGACGCTGGCCCCGCAGTATTCGATCCTGACCGATGCCGGCGATTACCCGAACGCGCACAACAGCGGTGCGAATCCGAACGTGGTCAGCCAGTACTGCAACGGTTCGCGTGTGCCGCCTGAAGGTGGCGGTAACGGCTTTGCGGTGCCTCCGGGGATTGCCGACACGGTGCTGCCGAATCCGCTCTTCAGCCTGCTGCCCTCGGCCACGCCGGATGAAGGCAACAACTGGATCAACATGTCGTACGGGCCGCTGTCGCTGTTCAACGCGACGATCCCGTCGGGCACCGCCGGCTACGGCGTGCCGCTCGGCAACTATGCGATCCAGTCGAATTCGCCGGCGGTCAACGCAGCCACGCCGGTTGGTGCGCCGAACCACGACTTCTTCGGCACGGCCCGCCCGCAAAACGGGGGGGTCGATATCGGCGCGGTCGAGTTGCCGCGCACGGGTGGACTTGCCGGTCTCGCTGGGCTGGTGACAGGAAGCAATCTGTCGTTCGGTCCCGCAGGGCTCGACCAGTTGCTGAACGTCATCAACGACGCGACTCAGGTGCAAAGTACCCTGACGGGAGCCTTGCCATGAAACACCCATTGTCGTCGGCGTGGCGCAGAGCATCGCTGCTATCGGGAGTTTGTCTGGCCGCGACCATGCTGGATGCAGCCGCGGCGCAGCAAAACCCGGCGGCCGCGACTTCGCCAGGGGCGTCGCCGTATATGCCGGTGAAAGTGCCGCAGCACGCGCAGCAGCTGTATCAAATGATGCATGGCGTCGACAACCTGAGCGTGCGGCGCACCGCCTCCGGCAATCTGCTGCGCTTCAGCTATCGGGTCACCGACCCGGCGGTCGCGCAGTTGCTCGGCGACAAGAACTCGACGCCGTATCTGTATGGCGAGAGAAGTCATGCATTGCTCGAAGTGTCGGTGATGGACACGATCGGCCAGCTTCGCCAGACCGGTCCGCAGGAGGTCGGCCAGCAATACTGGGTGGTGTTCTCCAACAAAGGCAACCTGATCAGGGCAGGCGATCGCGTCAACGTGCTGATCGGCACGTTTCATATCGATGGACTGGTGGTCGAATGATCGCGTCAGCGATCCGCGAAGAAAGGGAGGGGTGAGCCATGAAGCGGTTGTTTTCGATGACGGTCCCGATGGCGGCCTTGCTGGCCGCGGCCCTGATGCCGGCCGCGGCGTCGGCGGCCGACCTGAGCGCGGCGCAGATCGTGGAGCGCAACGTCGCTGCGCGCGGCGGTCTGAAGGCGTGGCACGCCGTCAACACGATAACGATGACAGGACAGATCGACGTGGGCGGCACCAAACCAGTCAAGCTGCCGTTCACGATGACGATGAAGCGGCCGCACAAGAGCCGCTTTGAACTTCGTTTCGACAATCAGACCGCGTATCAGGTCTACGACGGTTCGCAAGGCTGGAAAGTCCGGCCGTTCCTCGGACGAAATGACGCCGAGCCTTATACGTCCGCCGAGGCGAAATCGGCCGCGAACACCGCCGATCTCGACGGCCCGCTGATCGACTACGCGAGCAAGGGCAGCCAGGTCGCGGTGCAGGGCATGGATACCGTGGAGGGCCACCGCGCCTACAGGCTCATGCTGACGACGAAAGATCACACCGAGCGTCATGTGTGGATCGACGCGACGAACTTTCTCGAGCTGAAAATGGATGGCGACCCGCGCAAGCTTGACGGGCGCATGCACAACGTCGCCGTCTACTTCCGCGATTACCACGCGGAAAACGGCCTGGTCGTGCCGCATACGCTCGAGACAATAGTCGCGGGCGTGAAGCAGACCCATCAGATGACGATTCAGCACGTGACGGTGAATCAGGCCGCCGACGATTCGCTGTTCGCCAAGCCGCAACTCGTCATGGTCAAGGTGCCGGCTCGCTAGCGACGGCAGCACACCGGGAGAAGGTCATGAAACGGATTTCTTGGTGGTGGTTGCTGGTGGCGATAGCCGCCGCGTTCGCGCTGGAGCAGATGCCGGCCGCGAGGTCGGACGACAGCCTTGGCACGGAGGAAATCGTCGCGAGGAACGCCGAGGCTCGCGGCGGCGCGGATGCCTGGCGCAAGGTCATGTCGATGGAGTGGGTCGGGCACGTGGACAGTCCGAATGCACCCGCGTCGAATCTGCCATTCATGCTCACGTTGAAACGTCCCGACCTTACTCGCTTCGAGGTCACGGCGGCCAATCAGATGATCGTGCACGTATTCGACGGCAAGGAAGGCTGGAAAGTGCGCCCGTCGGGAAGCGGCGGTCCGGATGTGCGCCCGTATACGAGCGATGAAGTGAAGTTCGCGCGCGACGCGCAGGTCATCGACGGCCCGTTGCTCGATCACGCCGCGAAGGGCATCGACGTCGCACTCGAAGGCACCGACAAGGTCGAAGGACGCGATACCTATCGTCTGTCGCTGCGCTTGCCCTCCGGTGCGACGCGCCACGTGTGGGTCGACGCGCAGAATTTCCTCGATGTGAAGTCCGACCGCGAGGCGCGCGGTCCTTCGGGCCAGCCCGCGATCGTCGAGGTGATGTATCGCGACTTCAGGGACGTGGATGGCGTGCGGATTCCGTTCGTCATCGAAAGCGGCCCGATCGGGACGGATAGGAAAGACCGGCTGGTGATCGACAAGGTCAGGCTCAATCCGCCCCTCGACAGATTGACGTTCGCCAAACCTGTTTGGCAGGGGCGGCACGCTTCCGTCACGATCGGCGCCGACACCTCGCCGGCGAGCGGCTCGCCGGTCCGGCCGGTTCCTTAGTCATGCGCCGCGCCGGGTTCTTTGGGGTAGCGGCCGCGCTTGCCGCGCTGCTGCTGGCCGGCGTGCAACTAGCGCGCGGCGCGCCTCCCATCGATGCCGGCGAGTCGATCTACCAGCGCGGCATTGCCGGCTCCGGGGAAGCGGTTCAAGCGAGCCACGATGGCGGCGTGCGCATGCAAGGCGCCGCCGTCGCATGCATGAATTGCCATCGGCGCAGCGGGCTCGGCGCGCGCGAAGGCAACAGCACCATTCCACCGATCAGCGGGCAGTATCTGTTCCACCCGCGGGTTCAGAATCCCGAGGAGCTGGAGATACCCTACGTCGACGGCATGCGGGCCAATCGCGAGCCGTACACGGACGCGACGATCGCCCGTGCGATCCGCGAAGGCGTCGACTCCGAGGGCAAGCCACTCAGCAATCTGATGCCGCAGTTTGCGCTGAACGACGCGGACATGGCGGCGTTGATCGGCTATCTGAAGCGGCTCGACCGGCGCAGGGCGCCGGGCGTCACGGATACCGTGCTGCACTTCGCGACGATCATCACACCGGACGCGGATCCGGTGAAACGGCGCGGCATGCTCGACGTGCTGGAACACTATTTCGCCGACAAGAACGCTTCGCCGCTCGGTGCAACGCCGCCGCTGCGCACCTCGCGCAAGATGATGTTCATGGTCAACCGACGCTGGGAGTTGCATGTGTGGGAACTGCACGGCCCACCCGAGACCTGGCACGAGCAGTTGAAAGCGTATCTGAGGCAGCAACCCGTATTTGCGGTGTTGTCGGGAATCGGCGGCAAGAACTGGGCGCCCGTTCACGACTTCTGCGAGCAGGAAGCGGTGCCGTGCCTCTTTCCCAACGTCGACGTGCCAGTCGAGACCGACCAGGACTTTTACTCGATGTATTTCTCGAAGGGCGTTCTGCTCGAGGCCGGGCTGATCGCGAAGCGTATTCTCGACGCGAATAGCGGCTCACCGGCTGGCATGGTGAAGACCGTACGCCAGGTGTATCGCGCGGGCGACAGCGGCGAGGCGGCGGCGCTTGCGCTCGCGAGCGCACTGAAGGACCACGGCGTGAGCGTATCGAGCCACAGGCTCGCGCCGGGCGATAGCGTTGCCGAAGCGCTTCGCGGTGCGCGTGGAGCAGATGCGCTGGTGCTGTGGCTGCGGCCACCTGATATCGCGGCGGTCGCAGGCAAGCCGCCCGCTTCGACTCAGGTCTTTGTGTCGGGACTGATGGGTGGCCTGGACCGCATACCCTTGCCGCAAAGGTGGCGCGACGCCGCGCGTATCGCCTATCCGGTCGACCTGCCCGAGGGACGGCGCGTGCGTGTCGATTACGCGTTCGGCTGGTTCGCGATCAGGCATATTCAGGTCGTCGACGAGCGCGTTCAGGCGGATACCTATCTCGCGTGCGGGCTGCTCGCCGAGACCCTCAGTCACATGGCCGATGCGTTCGTCAGAGACTACCTGGTAGAACGCGTCGATGACATGCTCGACCATCGGATCCTGACGGGCTACTATCCGCGCCTGACGCTCGCGCCGGGTCAGCGCTTTGCCTCGAAGGGCGGTTATCTCGTTCGCTTTGCGCAACCCGAGAACACGCGTGTCGTTGCCGATGGCGCGTGGATCGTGCCCTAGCAGCCGGGCAGGGCGGCATGACAGCGCCGCCGGCGCGCATCAGCCGCTGACCGTCAGCAGACTCCGGTAGCGGTCCAGCACGCGCGGCACGTACTGACGCGTCTCGGGGATCGAAGGGATGCGATAGCCGGCCCGAATCACGGCGTTCTCGCCCGCGTTGTACGCGGCCAGCGCAAGTTCCATGTCGTCCTGGAAGAGATCGAGCAGGAAGCGTAGATAGCGCGCGCCTGCCAGCACGTTGTCGCGCGGATTGAACATGTTGCCGCCCGAAAAGCGCCGCGCGGTGTCGGGCATCAACTGCATGAGACCTTGGGCACCTTTGTCCGATACCGCATTCGGGTTGTAGCGCGACTCGACGTCGATCACCGCGCGCAGCAGTTCGGGCGCCACGCGAAAGGTGCGGCTTGCTTCTTCGATCACGGCGCTGAATGTGCTGTTTGTACGTTTCGCACTTCGCTCGGGCGGCGGGTCCCCCGCGACGATCACGCGCAGTCCCGCCGTGCCCGGTGTATTGGTTAGGACGATCGCACCTTGGCTGTCGACCGCGCCAAAGATGTCCGCATGCGCGAGCCCAGTTGATGTCATGCCGAGGGTCATCGTGACCGCCCGAAGCGTACTCGCCGACAGCAAAGAAGAGCGCTTGCGCATGTTCGACATCCCTCCGCGTCGACATTGTGAGTCGCGCAAAAGGACCTGAGCAATGGGGCACCCTCCTACTTTTGGAGGTGCGCCGAGGAGGGTATTTACTGATTTGCAGGAATGTTACATCTGTAACGAATCGTGAGATCCGTCAGGCTTGGCTATTGTTTGTCATTCGCCTCACGGAAGGAAAATAGTTCCGATGGGGGCGGATGGCGTAGTTTGTACTACCTCGCATTCGCGAAACACAGGAAGGACGCACTTTATTCCTATTTTTACCAAAATCAGTTTTTCCGTCGAACGTATCTGTTTTGAAACGTTTTTCGCCAACTTAGTTAATCAAACTAAAGGTTGCGGCGTGCTTCCCGACTCTGGAAAAGGTCCTGAGCCAGATGGCGCGAACCTTGCACAGCAAGGCCGCGCGGGCAATCGGATGTGGTCAAAAAATATGTTAAGTCAAAGTAAGGATAGGTTAATTTATTGGAAAGAAATATCCAAGGAATCAGAAAGAAATATTTGAAAGAAGAAAATCGTCCTGCCACAGGCGCTTACGGTTGATGAATCAACCGTCCATGCTCTAACGAGGGAGTGGGGATCGTGAATACCAAATATCGCGTCCTGGTCAGCGAGGATCATGATCTGCTGCGAAACGGATTGTGCTCGATGCTGTCAGCACAAGGCGAATTTCCTGTTGTCGGAGAGGCGACGGACGGCAAGCAAGCCTGCCAGTTCGCCATGGCGCTCAATCCTGATCTGATCCTGATGGATCTGTCGATGCGCGGCATGAACGGCATCGACGCGAGCGCGGCGATCAAGCGCCGTTCGCCTCACGTGCGTATCCTGGCGCTCACCGTGCATCAAAACGAAGAGTACGTGCGTGAAGCGCTGCGTGCGGGCGTCGACGGTTATGTGCTGAAAGATGTTTCGTTCGACGAACTGATTGTTGCGATGCGCGCGGTGATGCAGGGAAAAAAGCATCTGAGCGCCGATGTGTACGGCTACATGGTCGACTCTTTCATTACCGGCCGCGAAGCAGTGGCGCCGAAGAACGCGTGGGACATTCTCACGGCGCGCGAGCGCAGTGTGCTGAAGCTGATTGCTGAAGGGCGTACCAACCGGCAGGTCGGAGAGTATCTGAACCTCAGCCCGAAGACGATCGAGAAGTATCGGGCGAGCGTGATGCACAAGCTCGCCATCGAGAATCTGACGGAACTCGTGCTGGTCGCGATCAGCATGGGGCTGTCTACTTCGCTCGCGACCAAATGCGCGGAACGCGATTCCGACAAGCCAGTCCAGCCGCCGGTTGCGCATCCGGAGCCGCCAGCGGCACCCGGCGATGTCGAGGAACTGCCAGCGTCGAGGCTCAGTGGACCAGCAGCCGGATGAGGGCAGCGCGCGGGGGTGAGCCGGCGGTGTCCGTCAAAGCGTCCAACTCGCCGATACGAGTGTGCCGATGGCGTCGGAAGAGTGGATCGAGAGAAAGCCACCCTGCGATTCGACACGGTGTTGCATGCCGGCGAGGCCGAGGCCCATCGAACCAATGTCCTCAGGTGACAGGGGGCGCGTATCGTAGCCGGTGCCGTTGTCCTGAACGGTGAGCAGCAGACCGGTGTCGATCCGTTGCAGGGTGAGCCGGATCTCGGTTGCCGCTGCGTGTTTGACGATGTTATTGAGCGCTTGCTGAGCGAGGCGGAAAATGTCCGCCTTCAGGTAGTCGGGCACATCGCGGTCGTCGACGTCGCAGCGGAAGTTCACCGCCAGGCCTTCGGCACTGCGCTCGACGCGCCGGCACAGCGTGCTCAACGCGACGGCGAGACCCAGCCGGTCGAGTGCTAGCGGACGAAGTTCGCCGCATATCTGTCGCATCTCGCCGATCGCCTCGCGGATTTGCAGGACGGTGGCGTCGAGCTTTTGCGCGGCGTCTTCGGCTTGTCCGTGACGCAGGCGCATGCGCGAGTCCTCGACCATCAGCTTGATCAGCGTGAGCGCCTGGCCTAGACCGTCGTGCAGTTCGGCGGCGAGGCGTTGACGCTCGCGTTGCTGACCGATCATCAGATACTTCAGCCGATCGCGGGCCGCCGCTTTGGGGAGATGGACGCCAGGCGCAAGCGAGGCATCGGCTGCAAGGGGTTCCTCGAAGAGCATCAGTTGCGCGGCTTGCCCATCGGGCGGTCTCTGCTGCGCCTCGTCGGACGCGATCGGTTGGCGGTGCAGTAACAGCAAGGTGGGACGGCCATTGCGCAAGGTCAGCATCGTGGTGATCGGAGCAAAGTCGTGAGCGGGATCGACCGATAGCTGGGCGGCGAGCGATGCGCGTTCGCCCTCGGGCGCCATGTCAAGCAGCGAGCGGCCGACGAGTTCGCCGTTCGCGTATCCGAGCAACGCTGCGGCGCTGCGGTTCACCGACAGGAACGCGCCATGCGCCGACAGGATCGCAAGCGCGGCGCCGCGCGCGTCAGTGACGTTGTCCAGTCGCGTTTCGTCGAGTCGCGCCGCGATCCCAAGCTTGCGCATCGCATCGACAAGGTCGCGCAACCTCAGTTGCCGTGCAGCGGGCGGAGGTGCCTGCATGGGATCTCCCCAGCGAGTTTGCTTAAGGAAACCTTAAGCATTGGTTATGAATTGTAGGTCCGCGCACGTCGCTCTGCCAACGGGACAACTACGCACGTCACGCGGGGGACACTCCGCTTTATGCGGGGTGGATGTTACCGCTGGTAGACGTACCCTACCGCGTTTTGGGGGACTTTATCCAATGACGTGCGCGGGCGATTTCATGAGACTGAATTGAACGGCCGGGCGCGTCGCTGTGCTTCTTATCGCGCCATTGCCATTCCATTGTCTCAGGAGACCCCATGAAGACGAACCGCACATGGATGATCGGCGCGCTCGTGCTGACCGGCGCAGGGGTGACAGGCGTCGGCGCGGTGGCCGCGACTGCCGAAGACGTCGCCGATGGCGCCGCGATCGAGGTGCAACATCATCAGGCGACGGACATGCAGCCGGCGCCTGCCGGGAAGATGGCCCATGAGATGGCCCACGACACCGCGATGCACATGCATCACCACCATGACATGACCACGGGCACGGTGCGCTCGACTGTGCAATACACACTGCCCGCGGTGACGCTGGTTCGCGACGACGGCAAAGCTGTTTCGCTCCCCGACGAGCTGAACGACGGCCGTCCGGTCATCCTGACGTTCATCTACACGAGTTGCACGACGATATGCCCAATGGTCAGTCAAACCTTCGAGGAATTGCAAGCGAGGCTCGGCGCCGACCGTGACAAGGTTCATCTCGTGTCGATCTCGATCGATCCCGAAGAGGACACGACAGCCCGCCTGAAGGCCTACGCCGCCCGCTTCGATGCCGGCCCCGAGTGGCAGCACTACACCGGCACCGTCGAGGCTAGTATCGCGGCTCAACGCGCGTTCAACGTCTATCGTGGCGACAAGATGAATCACACCGCCGTAGTCTTTTTCCGCGCGGCACCCGGCCAGCCGTGGCTGCGTCTGGACGGTCTCGCAACGCCGGCCGAACTGCTGAGTGCTTACCACGACGTCGTCGCCTCGAACTAGTCATGGCGGGCCGCCAGGAGCGAGCAAAGTGGCGACGACTTATCACGTACTGATCGCCGAGGATCAGCATCTGTTGCGCGGCGGTCTCCGTACGATGGTGTCCTCCCTGCCTGACTACACCGTCGCGGGCGAGGCGACCGACGGTATCAAGGCGTGCAGTCTCGCCTGGGCCATCCGGCCCGATCTGATCCTGATGGATCTCTCGATGCCAGGCATGAGCGGCATCGAGGCCATTACCGTGATCAAGTATCGGATCCCGCAGGTGCGGATCATCGCGCTGACGATCCACAGCAGCGACGAACACGTGCAGGAGGCGTTCGCGGCGGGCGCCGATGGCTACGTGATCAAGGACGCCTCGTTCGAAGAACTCGTCGGCGAAATGCGCCTCGTGATGGAGGGCAAACGCAACCCCGCGTTCGAACAGCATGCCGGGAACGGCGTATCGTGCGATCCGCTGCCAGGCGTTTCGCGCCATGCGCAGCTATGGCACACCTTGACCGCTCGCGAACGCGCGGTGCTGAGGCTTGTCGCGGAAGGCTGCACCAATCGGCAGGTCGGCGAGTATCTGCAACTCAGCCCGAAGACCATCGAAAAGCACCGCGCGAGCCTGATGCGCAAGCTCGACGTGACGAACGTCACCGGCCTCGTGCTGATCGCGCTCGACATGGGTGTGCTGCCGTTGTCGAAACCGGCGCGCGCGCTCGATCGCTTCCTGTGAACGACGCGGGAACTGGAGGGTCTTTACCCATCCCTTTGGTCTGGTCTCCCTACTTCTTGCCGCTGTCCACCTGAACAAGAATGAGTAAAACGGCTCTGGTGTTATCGGGCCGGTGGGTCGACAGAAAGGGGGCACCGTGCGCAACGAATCTTTCCCGATCAGGGCCGCCATCCGCAGCAGCGTGACGTTCCCTCCAGGCATTGGCGATGCACGTCGGCGCAACGGCGGTTTCACGCTGCTCGAACTGCTCGTGGTCATGGTCATCATCGGCTTGCTCGCGGGGCTGGTCGCGCCGCGCTATTTCGAACAGGTTGGCAAGTCGAACACCAAGATCGCGCGGGCCCAGATCGACTCGTTGAGCAAGGCGCTCGATCAATACAGGCTCGACATGGGCGTCTATCCGACGACCGAGGAAGGCCTTCAGGCTCTGATGACCAAACCTCAGGACGCAACGAACTGGAGTGGCCCGTATCTGCAGAAAGCGGTGCCGCCGGATCCGTGGGGTCGCCCCTACCATTACCGCTCGCCCGGCGAGCATGGCGACTACGACCTGTACTCGCTTGGTAAGGACGGCAAGGTGGGCGGCACCGGTGAGAACACGAACGTCACGTCCTGGTAGTGCGGCTCTCAGCGAGGAGAATCGACGTGAAGTACCTGCTGCGCGGCTTCGATACCAGCGGTTCAGTGCAGACGCTTCGCGTCGACTGCGATTCGTCCGCAGCAGCGATAGCGCTCGCGCGCGCAAGGGGATTGCGCGTGGTGTCGGTACGCGCGCAAGCGCGAGGTCAGCGCCGGTCTGGCTGGAGCGCAATGCCGGGCGCGAAATTCAACGTCGAGCTATTCGCGCGCGAACTCGCGGCATTGCTCGATGCCGGCGTCGGCGTGATCGACGCATTGCGCACGCTACGCGGCAATGAGCGCCGCGAGGCGTCGGCGGAGATCTATGGCGATCTGCTGCGGCAGCTCGAAGAAGGGCACTCGCTGTCCGCGGCGCTCGAGCATGCTAGCCGCGTGTTTCCCCCTATCCTCGTGGCGTGCGTGAAAGCCAGTGAACAGACCGGCGGTCTTGCCGACAGTCTGACGCGCTATTCACGCAACAGTGCGCTGCTTCACGAACTGCGCGGCCGCGTCGTGTCGGCCGCGATCTATCCATCCGTGCTACTGCTCGTAGGCGCGGCCGTCGTGCTGTTTCTGCTGGGTTTCGTCGTGCCGCGCTTTGCGACCCTGCTCGAGCATAGTGGACGCGAGCTGCCGCTGCTCTCACAGTTGCTGATGGCCTGGGGCGGCATGGTGCATGCCCACGGAATGGCCATCACTGTGGGCCTCGCCGTGGTGGCGGTGACGGTCGGCGTCGCGCTGCGCCGGGTCGCGGCGCGCAACTGGATCGCGGATCGCCTGCTCGCATTGCCGGGGATTGGTCTGCACTTCCGTGTGTTTCGCCAGTCGCAGTTTTTTCGCACTACAGCGATGCTGGTCGAAGGCGGCATTCCCGCCACGCGTGCCTTCACACTCGCCAGTGGACTGGTGAGCCGGGCCGATCAGACGGCCGTGGAAAGTGCCATGCAGCAGGTACGCAATGGCGCGAGGATCTCCGACGCGTTCCAGCAAGCGGGTCTCGCCAACGCGATTACCTATCGCTTGCTGACCGTCGCTGAGAAGACCGGTGGCCTGGGTCCTGTTCTCGACAGAATCGCCGCATTCCAGGAAGCGCAAGTGTCGCGCACGATCGATCTGATTTCGCGACTGATCGAGCCGGCGATGATGATTTTCATCGGCGCGGTGATCGGAGGGATTGTCGTGTTGATGTACATGCCGATCTTTGAAATTGCGTCGAGCATCCAGTAGGCCGTGTCGAGGGGAAACGCATGGATACGATCAGCGAGGCACCGCAATCTCAGGGCGTTGAATTGCGTGACGCGCTGCGCGCGCTCAGCGACACGCACGGCTCGGGCATTCGCGCACTGGAAGAGTTGATGGTGCAGGCGTCGCTAAGCGCCGACGAAATGGTGGTTCGGCTCGCCGGGCAGTTCCGCATGAAGTCGATCGGCATGCAGGAATTGAACCGGCTGGAAGCGGATTTCGAGGTACTGCCGTTCGTCGAAGCCACCACCCGGCTGTGCGTGTGCTTTCGCGAGCCGGATCAGAACGGCGCGCTGCTGTTCGTGATCGCCGATCCGCTCGACGCCCGCACGCGCGGCGTGATGGAGCACCGGATGCGTGCGCGGCCCACTTCGCGGTACAGCTGGGCGCTGGCGAGCGTCGGTGACCTCACCGCGTGGCTCGCCATGCGCGAAAAAGACGTGCGCGCGATGGATTCGCTCGCCCTCGACGATGAGGTGCAGCACACCGCCGATCCCGCTTCGCTCGCGCTGACGTTGCAGGGCATCAGCAGCGACGACAGCGCCGTGGTGCGTCTGCTCAACTCCACCATCTACGACGCGTTGAAGATGATGGCGAGCGACATCCATCTCGAATGCCGTGCAAACGGGCTGAAGATCAAGTGCCGGGTGGATGGCGTGCTGACCGTGGTCGGCCGTGCCGAGGGACGCGATGTCGCGGACCAGGTGCTGTCGCGCGTGAAGGTCATCTCCGAACTCGACATCGCAGAGCGCCGCGTGCCACAGGACGGTCGCTTCAAGGCGGTGTACGCGGGCCGCGAAATCGACTTTCGCGTGTCGATCATGCCGAACCAGTTCGGCGAAGATGCGGTCCTGCGCATTCTCGACCGTTATCAGCTTTCGCAGGCGCCGGGCGGATTGACACTCGAAACACTGGGATTTCGTAGCGAAGACACGCGCTTCATGCGCTCGGTGGCGTCCATGCCCTACGGAATGCTGCTGGTGACGGGGCCGACGGGCAGCGGCAAAACGACGACGTTGTACGCGATTCTCACCGAGATCAACGACGGCCTGGAAAAGATCGTCACGATCGAGGACCCAGTCGAATATCAACTGGGGGACATCCTACAGATACCGGTGAATGAAGCGAAGGGACTGACGTTCGCCCGCGGACTGCGATCGATCCTGCGGCACGATCCGGACAAGATCATGGTCGGTGAAATCCGCGATCCGGAAACCGCGCAAATCGCCGTGCAGGCGGCGTTGACCGGACACCAGGTGTTCACGACGGTGCACGCGAACAACGTGTTCGACGTGATAGGCCGCTTCACGAACATGGACGTCGATCCGTACAGCTTCGTGTCGGCCCTGAATGGCGTGATTGCGCAGCGGTTGTTGCGCCAGTGCTGTGCCGACTGCGTGGTGGACGACACGGTCGATCGAGACACATTGGCCCGTTCCGGCATCGATCCGGACAACGTGGGCAGCTACCGCTTTCGCCACGGCGCTGGCTGCGCGGCTTGCCGTGGCAGCGGCTATCGCGGGCGGCGCGCTGTCGCGGAAACGCTGCGCATGAACGACGAGTTGCGGCAATTGTTATCGGAGCGCGCGCCACTTGGGCACATCAAGGCAGCCGCACTGCGCTATGGGATGCAGACCATGCGCACGGCCGCGCTCTCGCTCGTGAAGCAGGGCGAAACCACACTCGAGGAGATCAACCGTGTCACCATGGTTGAATAGTCCGCTCGCCATCGGCGTCGGTACACGCGAACTGGTCATGGCGGCGACGGCGCCGCGCTGGAGGGTTGCGCGCCGTCATGCCGCAGCGCTTGCGGAACCCACGAGCGTTGCCATTCCCGATGAGCAGTGCTTCACCGAGAGAGGCGTACTCGACGCGTTGAACATTGCATTAGCCGCGGACGCCGGGCAGACGGCGCGCACGATATTGGTCAAACGCCAGGCGCACATCATGCTGGACGATTTCTGGGCGAGCCACGCCATCTTGCGCGGCGACTTCCGCACACTGAGCGCAAGCGAAACCAACCAGATCGTGCTCGCTCACTTCTCTGATCTGTATGGCATCGAGGCCGAGTCCGTGCAGGTGCGCTTTTCGGTGCAGCGCGGGGGCCATGCGGTCTTCGCGAGTGCCATCGCTTGCACGCTGCACGACGGCATCCACGATGTGGGGATGGCGGCGGGCGTCGACGTCCGGTCTCTCAAGCTATGTCTGCCAGAATTGCTCAATCGCGTGCAGGACGCCGCCGCCGGCGCCGGCACGGCGCTGCTGTTGTTCGTCGCGGACACGCTGATGCAGGCTGTGCTGTTCGAGGAAAACCGTTGGGTCGCCTATGACTCGCAGCGTATTTTTCCCGGCGACGCTAGCGACGCCGAGCGGATCGCCGCCCGCGCCGAACAGTCGTTCGAGCGTCTCGCCGGACGAACGAGCGGGAAACGCGAAGAATGCAGAATATGTCTGTGCGGCGCCGAATTGGATCCTGCGCCATTCGAGGGGCGCTTTTGCGCGACGCAGAGCGTCGCGCAACCGGCGATGGACAAGCCGGTCGCGTATCGTTTGATGGAGGCCGCGCGATGATGCCCCGCCTTCACATCGATTTTGGCCGCCGCCGCTTGCAGGGCGCTCCCGCGGGGATGGTGCTGCTGTGTGTCGCCAGCCTGTTGTTGCTGGTGAGTGGTGAACGGCTCTGGCACGCCTACGACGAAAGCGACCGCGCGCAGGCGCAACAGGACGCGCAGCGGCACCGGCTGTTTGCAGAATCGCACTCCGCGAAGACGCCGCCAACGCCTGCCACGCGGCTCGCGGAAAACCAGAGCCTCGCGGTGTTGCGCGAGTTGACCGTGCCGTGGCAGGACCTGCTGTCGATCGTCGAGGACTATCCGGACCACGACGTCGCGCTGATAGGCATCGATCAGAGTCCTGCGCAAAGCCAGATCCGTATCACCGCGGAAGCGAAGAACTTCGACGCAATGATCGCGTACCTCCGGTATCTGCAGGGCAGTGTGCTGCTGCGCGAAGCCGTGCTCAACGATCACGTTATCGAAACCAATGTGCCTGGCACGCCGGTGCGCTTTCAGATTACCGCCGTCTGGAGAAAGTCATGAACGGCGCTCAGATGGAGGACAGGTTGCTCACGTGGCGTTTCGAGCTGCGGCGCACGCTCGGACTGCCGGGCTTGCTCGGCGCATTGCTGCTGGGGGCGGCGGCGGTGGTCGCCGTAGCGGCTATGCGAGTCGACGCAAACGTCGATTCGCACGAGCTGCGCGACTCCGAGCGTCTTGCGCACCCCGCCAGGGCGCGTCATGCCGGCGCCGAGCGTGCGGCGGTTGTCGACGCGGTTTCACTTCATGCGTTACCCGAACTGTTCCCGGGTTTCGCGCAGAGCGCCGACGATATTGCGACGATCCTCGCCCAGGCGCACGACAGCAACCTGACGCTCGGCTCGGCCGAGTATCTCGTGACCAACGATTCAAGCGCGCATTTTGTGCGCTATCAGATGCTGCTGCCGGTCAAGGATCAGTATGGTGCGATCCGGCGTTTTCTGGCGTCGGTGCTCAATAACGTACCGAACGCGGCGTTGCGCGAGATCCATGTCGAACGCCCCGCGGTAGATGGCAACGTACTGGATGCGCGGGTGCGCTTTGAACTCGTCTATCGGGCAGCGCAGCCATGAAGCCCGATCTCGTCGGCCGCGTGTTGCTGATGGTCTGCGCGATCGCTGCGGTAGGGATGTCTTTGCGTGAGCTGAAAGCCGTGCTGTGCACGCCGACGGTCGTGACTGCGATGACAGGCGCGCTTCGCAGCGGGGCTGCGCTGCGGATGGTCGCCTTGCATCGCGACGGGGCGGCGCGTGCGGCCGGTGCGGTGCCGGCTGCTGCGCCGGTCGTGGCAAGTGCACCGAATGTCGCGAGTGTGGCGAGCCCGGTGAACGCAGCGAATCCGGCAAGCATGACGAATGCGACAAACGCCGCGAGTTCAGCAATTTCAGCAAGTTCGCCGACTCCTGTCAAAACGACCGGGTCAGCGAAATCAGCAGCGACAGCGCGCGACAAACTCCGCGCGCTGCGTACGCCGCTCTCGCTTGAATCCGCGAACAATCCGTTCGCCGCGTCGTCGTGGCTGCCGCCACCGCCGCCCGTGGTCGTCGCCCCCGCGCCACCGGAGCCCGTTGCGCCGCCCACCGCGCCGCCCGTGCCGTTTACCTATCTCGGCGAACTCGACGCCAAAGCCGCGAAACCCCAGGTTTTCCTCAGCAACGGCGATCGCCTGCTGATCGTTTCGCCGGGTGAAGTCATCGACGGGCAGTATCGCATCGAGTCGATTTCGGAGAGTGGCGTCGTGCTGACTTATCTGCCTCTCAATGAGAGACAGGTACTAACCACGCAAGCGAAGGACAATAAATGAAAACCGCACGCGACCGGGGTGAAAGCCGCCACGGTGACAGCGGCTCGTGGAAACATCTGTCCGCTGCCAGATCGCCTCGCGACCAGCGTCCCACCGTCAATTGGGCCGCGGGGCGGCTCGCGTTGCTGAGCATCGCAACCATGCTTGCCTTCAGCGGCTGCATTCATCCGCCGACCCGTGAGAGCGATCCGACCAACGCCGAGTTGCAGCTCAACTATCTGCGCGACCGCGATCATAAGGTCAATGCGCTGCTCGACGAAGCCGACCAGTTGCGTCAGAGCTATCAATTCGATCTGGCGATCCAGAAGCTCTACGCGGCCAGCCGGCTCGATCCGAACAGCGAACGAGGGCGCAATATCGGCGCAGCGATCGATCGGGATCGCCGCGATCTGGTCTCGCTGCAGGAGGCCGACCGGATGATGCAGCGAGGTTCATATACGTTGGCTTCCGAACGCATTCACCGCGTGCTGGCCCAGAATCCAACCAATGCGATGGCGCTGCAGATGGCGAAGGAGATCGACGAAAAACGGCAGCAGCAACGTGCTGCGAAAGATGAGGACATTGCGGCTTCGTCGATCATGCGCACACCGGTGACGCTGCAGTTCCGCGACGCGAATGTGCGGATGGTGTTTGAAGCGTTGTCGAGGACCTCGGGCTTGAACGTGATCTTCGATCGGGACGTGCGTGCCGATCTGAAGACCACGATCTTCGTGACCAACGCGTCGCTGCAGGACACGGTCAACATGATCCTGATGCAGAACCAGCTCGACAAGAAACAGCTCAACGCGAACACGCTTTTCATCTACCCGGCTACCGCTGCGAAGCAGCTCGAATACCAGGAGCTGAAAGTGCGCACATTCCAGTTGTCGAACGTCGAAGCCAAGCAGGTCCAGTCGCTATTGAAAAGCCTGTTGAAGATCAAGGAGGTCGTCGTCGACGAGCGCGCCAATACCGTCACGATCCGGGGCACGCCGGATACGATTCGCGTCGCCGAGGAAATGATCGCGGCGCAGGATCTGCCGGAGCCCGAGGTGATGCTGGAAGTGAAGGTTCTGGAGGTGTCCCACGACCGGCTGACCGACCTCGGTATCGAGTGGCCTAATACATTTACGATGTCGACGCCGTCTACCGTGGACACGTGGGGCGCGTTGCGTCATTTGCCGCTCAATGCATATAACGTCAGCGGTCTGTCGGCCACAGCGAACTTCAAGCTCAGCGACGTCGATGCCAACCTGCTGGCGAGTCCGCGCATCCGCGCACGCAACAAGGAAAAGGCGCGGATTCTGATCGGCGACAAGGTACCGGTGATTTCGAGTTCGAGCACGCCGAGCACGAGCGGGCCGTCTTACGCACAGACCATTCAGTACCTCGATGTCGGCATCAAGCTCGAGGTCGAGCCACAGGTCTACCGTGACGGCGACGTGGGCATGAAGCTGAACCTCGAAGTCAGCAACATCACCAAGACGATTTCCAGCAGTAACTCGTCAACGGGGCTCACTTCGCTCGCCTATCAGATCGGCACGCGCAGTGCGTCGACGAGTCTGCGGGTGCGCGATGGCGAGAGCCAGATTCTCGGCGGCCTGATTCAGGATGAGGACCGCGTGACCGCCGACAAAGTGCCGGGGCTCGGACAGTTGCCCGTGCTCGGGCGCCTGTTCTCGAATCACAACGGCGACCACTTGAAGACGGAAATCGTGCTGCAGATTACGCCGCATATCGTGCGTCCGCAGCAATCCGCCGACGCCGATACGCAAGAGCTGTGGTCGGGGACCGACGTGAATGTGCATGCGGAGCAGTTGCGGCTCGATCCGGTGGGCGCCGAGGCGGCTCAACAGGTGCCGGTCCCCGCGGTGCGTGCGCCCGGCAGTGTCGGAGGCGGCACGACAGGGGCGTCACGCGATTCCCAAGCCGCTGCGCAGGGTTCCGGCACGGTGCCGCCGACCAGTTCGTTCGGCCAACTGCCGCCGGCGCCGCGCACCACGCCTCCGCCCGCGCCCTACGGTGGCCGTTTCTCGACACTGCCGAGCGTGCCAGCGGCGCCGCCGGGCCCTGTGGCGGTTCCGGGAGCGGAGCAGAGCGGGGCTGAGAGCGCTGCGTCCCCAGACGCGAATGCGGCACAGCCAGGCACTCAGGCTCCGGCTCCGGCTCAGGCTCAGGCCCCCGCGGCCGCTCCTGCACCCGCTCAAGCGCCGGCTCCGCCGCCCGCCTTTCCGCCGGGGAACGTCGTGATGCCGCCAGGGGATATGCCGAGCGACAACCCGCTGCGTCCGATTCAGAACGGTGGTTACTGAGCCATGAAAGCGCAGGCGGACGCATTGGCTTCGCGTGGCCGGTCGGGCGCTCGCCAGCGCGGTTTCACGCTGATCGAGCTGGTGATTACGCTGGCGCTTGTCGGCATCCTGGCGCTCGCGATCATGCCGTTCTCGGAACTGATCGTGCAGCGTCAGAAGGAGCAGCAACTGAGCGCGGCGCTGCGTGAGATTCGCACCGCACTGGACGCTTACAAGGAAGCGAGCGACACCGGCCTGATCGAGCGGGAGGCGGATGCATCCGGCTATCCGCCCTCGCTGACCGTGATGGTGACGGGCGTGAAGAATGCGAAAGATCCCAAAGGCGGCTTGCTGATGTTTCTTCGCCGCGTGCCCCGCGATCCGTTCTTTACCGGGGACGCGGATATTGCGGCCGAGGACACGTGGAACGTGCGCGCCTTCGGCGAGGCACCGAATCCAGGTGAGGGCGGTGACGCGGACAACGGCTCCGCCGGCAATTCGCGCGCCGGTAAGGACGTGTTCGACGTGACATCGAAATCCGATCGGGTCGGCATCAACGGCATTCCATACAAACAGTGGTGAGCCGCATCATGACAACCGTGCGCGCGCGTAAAGCCAGAGGCTTCACATTGATCGAACTGGTGGTCGTCATGGCGATCATCGGTCTGTTGCTGACGGTTGCATTGCCCCGTTACATGCACAGTATCGAGCGCGGCAAGGAGCAGGTGCGTCAACAGAACCTGGCAGTGATGCGGGACGCCATCGACAAATACTATGGCGACAACGGCCAATACCCGGACACGCTCGACGATCTGGTGACAAGGCACTATCTGCGCGCAATTCCGGTGGACCCCATCAACGGTGACGATAAATGGGCGGCGGTGGCATCGCCTGACGAGAGCAAGACGGGTGTCTACGACGTCATGCCGGCGAGCAGTCCGCAGGGGATGCCGAAAGATCGGGCGGGAGCGGCGCAATGAGCGATGTGAGCCCGCGGGCAATCCGACGTCACCCTGTCACTCGCGAAAATGGAATGGTTCTGCTGGCGCTCCTGATTGCGCTGATGCTGATGTCGATCGCATTGATGGGCGCGCTCGACGTGTGGTCGCTTGAGCGGCAGCGCGAACGGGAGCGGCAACTGCTGTTCGTAGGCAATCAGTACCGGCTCGCGATTCTTCGCTACTACCGCGCTGGAAGGGCGCTGCCGGCGTCGATCGACGAACTGCTCGACGACTCGCGTTTTCCGGCGCCGCTGCATCATTTGCGCCGCGCCTATCCGGATCCGGTGACGGGTAAGAACGATTGGGTTTTGATGCAACAGGGCGCGCGTATATACGGCGTGTATAGCAGTTCCACCGACTTGCCGATCAAACACGCTGGTTTTCCGCTTCTCTATCAGGACTTCGAAAATCAGAAGACCTATGGCGGCTGGCAGTTCTTCTATTTGCCGCCGGTCGTGCGTAACTACACGAACACGAACACGCTGAGCGCGCCGTCGAAGCCGCCAACCTCCTTCGATCCTCTGAACGGCTCGTTGCCCACTTTCAATGGGCGCAGCATGGGCGGCTTGCGCTGAACAGACAGTGGCCCAGTTGCAGCGGAAGATGGAAATCATCATACAGACGATTGCTCCCGTCCATCGTTCACGATGTAGATATCGGTGTCACGGACATGCGCTGCAAACAATGTCCGACGCCTGCGTTACAACGGCAACCATCGCCAGTTTTAATGCGCCGGCCCTAGGCGCAACGCGCCAAGTTTTTCGTAGCATTACCTGAATTCGCCTATAACAAGGACAGAACAGGTGGTAAACATGCCACGACCGGCTCTCGAATTCCCTATTGGATATCCGCAAAGCACCGTCAGTTCCTCGGACACAAGTCCCGAGGAGGCTCCATGCGTCAGTTCGAGCCACCTGTCACGACAGTTCGACCAGCCGGGAGACACGACATGAAGATGATTGGTTTGCTGGGACTGTTGGCGAGTGCCGCTGTGCAGGCTCAGGTCACCCTGCCGTTGCCGCCGGCATTCCCGACCACCCTGCCGTTGCCGCCAGGATACCCAACGCTGCTTGGGGTCTCGTGTGGCGGCGTGAATGTGACCAGCTATGTCACGGGATTCGACGAGAACGGGTATATCCGTGGCGAGGTGTACGCGTGGACCCGCTGCGGCAGTTCGGGGCGCGGCGGCGGCTATCACAGCCAGACCTATCAGTCCTGGCACACCATCCTGTGGGACCTGCGCCAGAACTACAAACTGCAGCCTTATGACAACCTGGTTCCGGACCCTGCATTCACGGCAACCGATGCGTCCGGCAATAGCATCCGAAACACGTGTTCCGTTACAACCGACGGGCAGCCGGCCTGCGTCGCCAGTGCCTATATCTATTATGTTCCGCCCACTATGACGCCGATTTCGGACACCGTGACCGCCAACCCCGTGTGTGGGCAATAGCCGCCGCTAGACACTGTTGTTAATCAAGGGCATACGCGTGAAGAAACGGGACTGTGCCAAAAGCGGGGGCTGGATTGGGGTCTGCGAATCTGACTGAAGGTAGTGTTAATAGCGCCCAATGAACTCCGACTTTTCTTAAGTGCCTTCTGTTCTCCAATTGCGAATCAGACTGTGAGGCGTCAGGCCGCCGGTCTCGCAGCGACTGCATCAGCTCAAGTCGTTCTACGGCATCCGCAACGTGAAGGATGTCGCGACGTGTCTGAACGGATACGACCAGACCGCCTACCCGGAAGGCACTGAGTGGCGTTTCACGCGCCTCTCTTTCTTCGGCCACCCGAAGCACCACGTCGACGATCGATTGCTCGGCTGAGTTTCGAGGTAAAGCAGGGACCTAAAGGCAGACAGGCGGCAGAGATCTGAAACGGCGATGCAAAGCAAATCACTTTTGCTTGTTTTTCGAGCCGTTCAAAGCGCCTTAGTATCCATGACTCTTACAATAAAACAGGTCAACTATGAGCATGCGAAACAGGTGGTACGGATACGCTTTCGGGGTATTGATCAGTTCGACGACGATGTGCGCCGGCATGCTTGCCGCGCAGGCCGAGCCCAACCACGGTGGCACGCTGACATGGCTCGTCACCCCGGAGCCGGCGTCGATCGTCCCCTTGACGACCACTGCCGGCGGCAACGCGGAGATCGGTCCCAAGGTGGTTGAGGGGCTGCTGACCTACGATAAGAATCTGAATCCGCAACCGCTGCTGGCGACCGCATGGTCGGTCGGTAAAGACGGGCTCGAGTATCGCTTCACGCTTCGCCGGGGCGTGAAGTGGCACGACGGTAAGCCCTTCACGTCCGCCGACGTTGCGTTCTCGATTCTCACGCTCAAGCAGGTGCATCCGCGGGGCCGAAGCACGTTCGCGAACGTGACCGACGTAAAGACCCCGGACCCCTACACCGCGGTGATCGAATTGTCGAAGCCGGCGCCGTTCCTGCTGACCGCGCTAGCGGGCACCGAATCGCCGATCATCCCGAAACATCTGTACGAAGGCACGGACATCGTTTCGAGCCCATACAACAGCGCTCCGGTCGGCACGGGCCCGTTCATCTACAAGTCGTTCGTGCATGGCAGCTATATTCTTCTCGAACGCAATCCGGACTACTGGGATAAACCGAAGCCGTACATCGACAAGATTCTCGTGCGCTTCCTGCCCGATGCTGCCGCTCGTGCGGCGGCGCTCGAATCCGGCGCGGCCAACCTCGGCGACCAGGCGATTCCGCTGTCGGATGTGAAGCGCTTCGCGACGCTGCCGAACTTCACCGTGGATACGACCAACTGGCCGTACGTCAGCAACCACCAGCAGCTGATCTTCAATCTGGACACGCCGGTTCTTAAGGACAGGGCGGTACGCAAGGCCATTTCGCAAGCGGTCGACGTCAATGCATTGAACCGGGTCGTCTGGTATGGCTATGGCCAGGTGTCCGCGGCCGCAATCGGCGCGGCGAATACGAAGTACCACGACGCCGATATTCACTACTTCCCCTACGATGTGGCCCAGGCCAATGCGGCGCTCGACGCCGCCGGATTGAAACGTGGACCGGACGGCAAGCGCTTCAAACTGCGCCTGCTCTTCAACCCGTTCCAGGACCCGCGTGCCGCCGATTTCGTGCGGCAATCGCTCGCGCGAATCGGCATTGACGGCGAGGTCGAAAGCTACGATTTCGCGACCTACGTGAAGAAGGCCTACACCGATCGTGCCTTCGACATCACGCTCGAAGCACTGTCGAATGCATTCGACCCGACGGTTGGCGTGCAGCGGGTGTTCTGGTCGAAGAACTTCAAGGTCGGGCTGCCGTTCTCGAATGCCGCGCATTACTCCAGTCCGGAAGTCGATCGACTTCTGGAAGCAGCATCGGTGGAAACGGACGATGCAAAGCGCCGGCAGCTATTCATACAGTTCCAGCAACTCGTTCATGACGACATCCCATCGATCGAGTTCGGTGCAAATCCCAATATCACGATCGTTGCGAAGAAAGTGAAGGACTACGCGCCGACGGGTGAAGGGATTCGTGGCAGTTTCGCCGATCTGTATATTCAGCCGTAAAGCGGTTCGCTAGCGGCTATGGGACGCAAGCGCCGCTCGCTTCGCGCCTCGCGAAGCGCCAATGCGGCCTCCCGACCTTCGTCCTAACGTCACCCGACGACACTCGGGTGACATCTCTTTGGCGGCCGCCCGCGATACGACAAGCGGGCGCGACGGCTTTGCGCATTCTCCCTGGGCACCCGCGCTATCGCAATCGCTCACATCGCAAGCATTTCTGAGCTTTGAAGCGCGCCGCGTTCGCAGCACGGCTCGCCTGTTGCTTTAGCGTGCCCTGGGCCGTTCGGACAAACACGGCCGTCGCTATGTCTGCGGTTGCGCACCGTGCTCGCGCAAATTCTCGCAATGTGCGCCGCACATCGAGGTCGCGGCATTTTCATTGCAGACACGCGAATAACGTAAGCGCAAATCGGTTGTTATCCGCGCTGATGCGCGTCCCTATACTGGCACGCTGTCCTGTCGATGAAATCCGACGCCCGGCGCACGTGTGCCGGTCCGCCTGTCCAGTATGAGGAACGACGAATGGCTGAATCCGATCAACATACCACCGCTGCGCACGAGCGCCTAAGAACCGCGCTGGCGTCGTTACCCGCGCTCGCGCATGCCCTGGCGCAAGACGCCGCGTCACGGGAAGCGCGCCGCGAATTGCCGTTCGACGGTTTCGCATTGTTCCGCCGCTCCGGCCTCGCACGCCTGCGCCTGCCGCTCGAATGGGGCGGACTCGGCGGTTCGCTCGAAGACGAGTTCGAGCTCATCGCGACGCTTGCGGCCGCGGACAGCAATCTCGCGCACGCGCTACGCATCCACTTCGACCAGGTCGAAGCATTACTGCTGTCGCCACGCACGCCGTTCAACGAGATCCAGATTCAGCGCATCGCCGATGGCGCGATTTTCGGCGGCGCCTCGACTGAGCTGGGCACCTCGCGCCCCGGCGAAATCACGACCCAGTTGCGCCGCGACGGTGCGCACTACCGCCTAAGCGGCCGCAAGTACTACGCGACCGGCACGGCGTTCTCCGACTTCGCGCGCCTGAACCTGCAGGACGAGAACGGCGACCCGGTGCTCGCGATCGTGCCGGTGAAGCGCGAAGGCTTGCGTGTGCTAGACGACTGGGACGGCATGGGGCAACGCATGACGGCAAGCGGCAGCCTCGAATTCGACAACCTGCTGGTTCGCGACGACGAAGTGACGCCGCGCGTGCAGACGACGCTTGTTGGGCGTCATGGCGGAGCGCTGCGGCAACTGCATCTGGTGGCAGTGGCGGCAGGCATCGTGCGCAACGTTGTCGCCGATGCGAAGCACTACGTGTTGCGGCATGGCCGCCCCGCATTGCACAGCCCCGCGCCTTCCGCGCGCGAGGATGCCTTCATCCAGCAGGTAATCGGCGATCTGGGCGCGCACAGCCATACGATCGATGCGCTCGTGCGGGATAACGCACGCGTGCTCGACCGCTCGGCGCGGGCAATCCGCGAGGGCGCCGCCGATGCGCCCGAGCTCGTGCTGGAGGGCGCACTCGCGACTGCACGCACTCAGCTGGTGGTCAGCAAGCTCGCGCTTTACGCGGCGGAGCGCATGTTCGAGGCGGGCGGCGCGTCGGCGACGTCGCGCGCGCACAACTACGACCGGCACTGGCGCAATCTGCGCACGATTTTCAACCACAACCCGCTGTTGCATAAGGCTCGCGTGATCGGCGATTACGAGCTGAACGGCGTGACGACGCATCTGACGGAAGGACGTGTGTTCTAGCCAACGCCGAGTGGGGCATATCAATCCGCGATTCTCCTGGTGGCGAGATAGCGTCGCCAGCCTGCCAACCAGTCTGGTTGCACATCTTTTGAGGAAACCTGCGCAATGAGCCGAGACCTTCTGATCCTGCTGGAACCGGGATTCACCGACCCGCATCATCCCGGCGAACGCTTTATCTGTCCGCATGGCGCCCCGATCGAAGGGCTGCTTGCGAGCGACCCCGCGCGCGTAGGACGGCTCGACGTGCTGCGCGTGCCATTCGAGCGGCCTCGCAAGGCCGTGATCGAAGCGCTCGATGAAGCGCATCAGGGGCTGCCCGCGCTCGTGTTCGGCGACGAACAGCCCGCGCCCGCCGATGCGGACTCGCTCGGGGAGCGGCGCTTCGTCACCGACCCGCGCCGCATCCTCGACCTGCTCGCCGAGCGGCACGGTTTTCCGAAAGTCCACTGATCCAACGCGAGGTCATCGCCGATGAGTCGTCTTCCGGCACGCGCCGCGCGGCGCCGCCTGCATCTGAACGTCAACATTCTGCACTCGGGTTTCGTGCCCTCGGCATGGCGGCTTGACGAGGCCGAGCCACGCGCGTTCGTCGATGCGGATCACTACGTGCGCGTCGCGCGGATCGCCGAGGCGGGCAAGCTCGACGCGGTATTCCTCGCCGACAATGCAGCGATCGTCGACCAGATCGACTTCCGCCCCATCACCGCGCTTGAACCGACGGTGCTGCTCGCCAGCATCGCGGCGGCGACGACGCACATCGGCGTGATCGGCACTGCGTCGACCAGCTACAACGAGCCGTACAACATCGCCCGGCGCTTTGCGACGCTCGATCACGTCAGCAACGGCCGCGCCGGCTGGAACGTCGTGACCACCGCCGACCTGCCATCGGCGCGCAATTTCGGCCGCGACGCGGTACCAAACCATGCGCAACGCTACGAGCGGGCCGCCGAATTCACAGAGGTGGTCAAGGCGCTATGGGATAGCTGGGAGGACGACGCGTTCGTCGGCGACAAAGCCGGCGGCCGTTTCGTCGACGTTGCAAAAGTGCATGCGATCGCGCATCGCGGCCGCTACTTCGACGTACAAGGGCCGCTGAACCTGCCGCGCTCCCCGCAAGGGCATCCTGTGGTGGTGCAGGCGGGGGCGTCGGCAGATGGCCGGGAGCTGGCAGCCCGTCATGCAGAAGCGGTCTTTTCCGCGTCGCAATCATTCGAGGAATCGGCGGCTTACCGGCGCGATCTGAACGAGCGGGCAGCCGCCTATGGCCGCCCGCCCGTCAAGGTGCTCGCCGGTCTGACGACGATCATCGGCGCGACTCACAGCGAAGCATTGCGCCGGCGCGATGAACTCGTCGAGCAGATTCCGTGGCGCTACAGCCTGAACCGCCTCGCGGGTACGCTAGGCATCGACGTAGAGCGTCTGACGCTCGACGCGCCGTTGCCCGACGATCTCGCGCTGCCCGGCGGCGGCAACGGAAACCACACGTTCTTTCACGCGACGCTCGCCGAGGCGCGCCGTCATGGCCATACCGTACGAGAGCTGATCCGTGCGCTGGCGGGCGGCACCGGTCACCGGGTGATCGTCGGCACGCCAGAGCAGATCGCGGACGACATCGAGCGCTGGTTCGACGGCGGCGCGGCCGACGGCTTCAACCTGATGCCCGATGCGCTGCCCGGCGGGTTACGAGATTTCGTCGATGGCGTCGTGCCGATCCTGCAGCAGCGCGGCATTTTTCGTAGCGAATACGAGGGCACGACGCTGCGCGAGCACCTCGGACTGGACCGTCCATCGAACCCGCAACGCTGGCGCGACAGCGCATAGGCTGCGCCACCTTACCGCCAGATCAACGACTCGCACAGATCATGAGCCAACGCAAAGGACATCTGCGCCTCGGCGCGTTTCTCTATCCGACCGGACATCACATCGCCGCGTGGCGTCATGCGGACGCGCATGCGGATGCCGGCCGCGACTTTCGCCACTACGTGCAGCTTGCCCAGGCAGCGGAAGCCGCGAAGTTCGATCTGATTTTTCTCGCCGACGGCTCGGGCACGCGCGGCGACAATGTCGATTTCCTGAGTCGCACCGCGCATAGCTATGTGGCCCAGCTCGAGCCGATCACGCTGCTCTCGGCACTGGCCGGGTTGACCGAACGTATCGGCCTCGTCGGCACCGCTTCGACGACCTTCAACGAGCCGTATCACATCGCGCGCAAGTTTGCGTCGCTCGATCACATCAGCGCGGGGCGCGCAGGATGGAATCTGGTCACGTCGTCGAGCGCGCACGAGGCGAAGAACTTCGGCTTCGACGAACATCTTGCGCATGCGCGGCGCTACGAGCGCGCCGTCGAATTCGCGGAAGTGGTCGCCGGACTGTGGGACAGCTGGGACGACGACGCGTTCGTGCGCGACAAGACAGCGGGACGCTACTTCGATCCCGCGAAACGCCATGTGCTCGATCATCGCGGCGAGTTCTTCAACGTGCGCGGACCGCTGAACGTCGAACGCTCGCCGCAGGGTCGGCCCGTCGTCGTGCAGGCCGGGTCGTCGGAAGCGGGCAAGGCGCTCGCGGCGCGCACCGCGGAAGTCATATTTACCGCGCAACAGACGCTCGAAGACGCGGTCGCGTTCTACGCGGACGTCAAGGGCCGCCTCGCGCAATACGGTCGCGAGCCCGACGACCTGAAGATCATGCCGGGCGTGATGCCAATCGTCGGCGAGACCGAGCGCGAGGCGCGCGAAAAGTTCGATGCGCTGCAGGCACTGATCGACCCCGCGGTCGGTCTTGCGCTGGTGTCCACGCTGAGCGGCGGCTTCGATCTGTCGGGCTATCCGCTCGACGGGCCGATCCCCGAACTACCCGAAACCAACGCGAGCAAGAGCCGCCAGTCGCTGACCCTCGAACTGGCGCGGCGCGAGAACCTGACGATCCGCGAGCTTTATCTGCGCGTGGCTGGCGCACGCGGGCACTGGCAACTGGTCGGCACGCCGCAGCAGATAGCTGATGCGCTCGAGGAGCGTTTCGTCAACTACGGCGCAGACGGCTACAACGTGATGCCGGCGTTGCTTCCCAACAGTCTCGACGACTTCATCCGGCTCGTGCTGCCGGAATTGCGGCGCAGAGGCCTGTTTCGCCACGAATACGAAGGCCGCACGTTGCGCGAGCATCTCGGCTTGCGACAGCCGGTGTCGCGCTACCAGCGTGACGCCGTGACGGATTGAATCAGGATCGGGGCAGGGCACACGAAGCGATTGCGGCCTGCCCCCTCAAAACAACGCGCCGCGCATCGACGGTCGCGATGCGCGGCGCGTTGCGCCGACGCCTCACGGCGTCAGCAGGCTCGAGCAGTTCGATTAGTAGTCGAAGCCGGGACCGCCGGCTCCAGGTCCCGCCGGCGACGCAGCCGGTGCCGCATCTTTCGGCGCTTCGTGCACGGTGGCGTCGGTCGTCAACAGCAGGCTCGCCACGGAGGCGGCATTCTGCAGGGCCGTACGCGTGACTTTCGTCGGATCGACCACGCCGGTTTCGACGAGGTCGCCGTATTCGCCCGTGGCGGCGTTGTAGCCGTAATTGCCGCTGCCTTCGGCCACCCTGGCGACGATCACGCTCGGTTCCTCGCCCGCATTGGCGACGATCTGACGCAACGGTTCTTCGAGCGCGCGACGAACGATGTTGATGCCGGCGTTCTGATCCGCGTTCGCGCCCTGAAGTGCGGCGATCGCCTGCTTCACGCGAATCAGCGCGACACCGCCGCCCGGAACGATGCCTTCTTCGACAGCGGCGCGTGTCGCGTGCAACGCATCATCGACGCGGTCTTTTTTCTCCTTCACCTCGATTTCCGTCGCGCCGCCCACCTTGATGACGGCGACTCCGCCCGCGAGCTTCGCTACGCGTTCCTGCAGCTTTTCACGGTCGTAATCCGAGGTTGCTTCCGCGATCTGCGCGCGAATCTGCTTGACGCGAGCTTCGATGCTGGCCTTTTCTCCGGCGCCATCGATAACCGTGGTGTTTTCTTTGCCGACCTCGATGCGCGCGGCCTCGCCGAGTTCGGCGAGCGTCGCTTTCTCGAGCGTCAAACCCGTTTCCTCCGCAATGACCTGGCCGCCGGTGAGGATCGCGATGTCTTCGAGCAGCGCCTTGCGCCGATCGCCGAAGCCTGGCGCCTTCACCGCGACTGTCTTCAGAATGCCGCGAATATTGTTCACGACGAGCGTCGCGAGTGCTTCGCCTTCGACGTCTTCCGCGATGATCAGAAGCGGCCGGCCGGACTTTGCGACCTGTTCCAGTATCGGCAGCAGATCGCGAATGTTCGCGATCTTCTTGTCGTGCAGAAGCACGAATGGTTGTTCGAGTGCGGCGAGCTGCCGGTCCTGGTTGTTGATGAAGTAGGGCGACAGATACCCTCGGTCGAACTGAAGGCCTTCCACGACGTCGAGTTCGTCCGCGAGCGACTTGCCGTCTTCGACGGTGATCACGCCTTCCTTGCCGACCCGGTCGATCGCTTCGGCGATGCGCTGGCCGATCGATTCTTCACCGTTCGCCGAGATCGTCGCAACCTGGGCGATCTCCTTGCTGGTGGTCGTGGGCTTGCTGATCTTCTTCAGTTCGTCGACGGCCGCGGCGACGGCCTTGTCGATGCCGCGCTTCAGATCGAGAGGGTTGAGGCCCGCCGCGACGTATTTCTGGCCTTCGCGCACGATCGCCTGTGCGAGCACGGTCGCGGTGGTCGTGCCGTCGCCCGCGGCGTCGCTGGTCTTGGACGCGACTTCCTTGACGAGCTGCGCGCCGATGTTTTGCACCTTGTCGGCCAGCTCGATTTCCTTCGCGACGGACACGCCGTCCTTCGTCACGACCGGGCTGCCGAAACTGCGTTCGAGCACAACGTTGCGGCCCTTCGGCCCGAGCGTCACTTTCACCGCATTGGCGAGCAGGTTGACGCCTTCAACCAGTTTGGAACGCGCGTTGTCGCTGAAAGCGACTTCTTTGGCTGCCATGTTTGCTTTCTCCTCAAATTTGAACGACTGCGACGATATCTTCCTCGCGCAGCACCAGCAGTTCGTCGCCGTCGACCCTTTACCGCCTGGCCTGAGTACTTGCCGAACAGCACGCGATCGCCGACCTGCAGGTCCGGTTCGACACGCTTGCCATCGTCACCGCGGCGGCCGGGACCGACAGCGAGGATCTCGCCCTGGTCGGGCTTTTCCGCGGCGCTGTCGGGGATCACGATGCCAGACGCGGTGCGGGTCTCCTGACCGAGACGCTTGACGATCACTCGATCATGTAAAGGACGTAGGCTCATCTGTTATTTCCTTCCTGATGGGTAGCTGTTGACAATGCGCTCCACGGCGCCAGATTCAGGAAGGTAAGTCGGCGCCAGCGCAAATCCAACCAATGTTTGCGCATATGAAAAGCACTCGAGGAAGGAAATCGATTCGTCCGTACGCAGCGCATCAGGCATAAAGCGCCTGCATACGGCGGACTTTGAACGTCGCTGCTGTCGGTCTGCAAATCGAAATCGAGTTGCCGCCAGGCAGCGTCAGCGCGGCCGCATTACACTGGCGCGACCTGTTCCCGATTGAGGTCGATTCATGTCACGTCAGCTTCGCCTCGGCGCCTTCATGCGCCCCACGACGATCCACACCGGTGCATGGCGCTATCCTGGCGCCTATCCTGATGCCAACTTCAATTTTGGGCATCTGAAGCGTTTTGCGCAGACGCTCGAGCGTGGCCGCTTCGATGCGTTCTTCATGGCCGACCACCTCGCGGTGCTCAACATGCCGCTCGACGCCCTCAGGCACAGCCACACGGTCACCTCGTTCGAGCCGCTCACGCTGCTGCCCGCGCTCGCGGCGGTCACCGAGCGGCTGGGTCTCGTCGCGACCGCGTCCACGACCTTCGACGCGCCGTACCACGTTGCAAGGCGGTTCGCCTCGCTCGACCATATCAGCGGTGGCCGCGCTGGATGGAATCTCGTGACGACATCGAATCCAGACGCGGCGCTCAATTTCGGCCTCGACGAGCACGTCGAACACGACGAGCGCTACCGGCGCGCCCGCGAGTTCTTCGACGTGGTCACAGGTCTGTGGGATAGCTGGGCCGACGACGCTTTTATCCGCGACACGGCGAGCGGAACATTCTTCGACCCGCAAAAGCTGCACGTGCTGAACTACAAAAGCGCGAACTTCTCGGTGCGCGGTCCGTTGAATATTGCCCGGCCGATTCAGGGCTGGCCCGTGATCGTGCAGGCGGGCTCATCGGAGGCGGGACGGCAGATTGCCGCGGAAACGGCCGAAGTCGTGTTCACCGCGCAAACCACGCTGGCCGACGGGAAGCGTTTCTACGCCGACGTAAAAAGCCGCATGGAGAAACTCGGCCGCTCGCGCGATCACATGAAGATTTTGCCGGCGGCTTTCGTCGTGGTGGGCGATACGCTCGAAGAGGCGCGCGAAACGCGTGAGCGGCTCGATACATTCGTCCACTACGAGAGCGGCATCGCTTCGTTGTCGATCGCGTTGGGGCATGATGTATCCGGTCTCGATCCGGACGGCCCGTTGCCGGAAATTCCCGAGACCAACGCAAGCCGTACCGCGCGGCAACGAGTCGTGGAATGGGCGCAGCGCGATGGATTGACAATCCGTCAGCTCGCGCAGCGCATCGGCGGATACTCCGGGCTGGAGATGATCGGCACCGCCCGGATGATCGCAGATCAGATGGAGCAGTGGTTGCTGGAAGAAGGCTCCGACGGATTCAACGTGATGTTCTCGCATCTTCCGGCCGGCCTCGACGACTTCGTCGACAAAGTCATTCCCGAGTTGCAGAAGCGGGGGCTGTTCCGGCGCGAGTACGAAGGCAAGACCCTGCGCGAGAATCTTGGGCTGCCACGACCTGCGAACCGGTTCTTTGCCTCATAAGGCGAATCGCGCGGGGCCGCATCGGCAGGCGGCCCGCGCGAATGTGCGTGCCGCTACCTGGCCGCCAGTGCGGGCTTGCTGCCAAGCAGCGCCCACTGTCCGTTCTCGACGACGAGATTGACGCTTTTTACACCGATCACGCGTCGAGTCGCCGGATCGAACGTCGCCTTGCCGAAGACGACGCTCGGCACGTCATGCAACTTCGCGAGCGCATCACGCACGCCATGGCGATCGAGTCCGCCGGTGCGCAACGCGTAAGCGGCAATGATCGTGGCGTCGTAGGCGAACGCATTGAACGCGTCGGGCTCGTGATGATATTTCGCCTGGAAGTCGCGAACAAAGCGCTGGACTTCAGGGCTCCGGTCACCGGGGAAAAAGCTCGTGTTGGTGGTCACGCCGTTTACGGCATCGCCGCCGAGTTCCATGAATTTCGGCGAGTACACCGAACTCGCCGCGACGATCGGCAGCGTGATGCCGCCCGTGCGGGCCTGACGCACGATCTGCGCGCCGTCCGAGTAGTACGAAATCAGCACGAGCGCGTCAGGCTTGGTATCGCGCACGCGCAGCAGCGTCGCGCGAAAGTCCTTATCGGTGGGCTGGTAACCTTCGGTCGCGATTACCTGCGCCCCCCGTGCGGCTGCTGCCTTCACGAACACGTCCTTGCTCGCGCGGCCCCAGTCGGTGTTCTGGAACAGCACGGCGACTCGCCTGAAGCCCTGCTTGACGGCCAGATCCGCGAGCAGCGGTTGCGCATCCGCCTGGCTGACCGACGGACTCCAGATGAAGTCGCCGCCTTTCGTGAAGTCCGGGTGCGAGTTGGTAAAGCCCAACTGGACGAGGCCCGCGCGTTGATAGATCGGCGAGGCCGCCATCGAAGCGGGGCTCGAAAAGTCGCCGAGTTCGATCAGGATGCGCTTGTCGTCGACGAACTTCTGCGCAATCGCGACCGCCTGGCGCGGATCGCTCTGGCTGTCTTCGAACACGTACTGCAGCGGATGGCCGTCAATGCCGCCGTCGTGGTTGATTTCATCGAGCGCGAGGTCGAAGCCGGCTTTCCACTGTGCGCCGTATTGCGCGTTCGGACCCGTCAGCGGTCCGCTGACGCCGAAGAAAACCGGCTCGCCGCTGGCAGGCGCCGCAGAAGAAACGGCGGAAAGCGAGAAAACGATTACCGCGCCGGCGAGCGTGAAAAGTCGCCGGTGCAGCGCGGAGAAACGCGAGGCATACATGACGGATTCTCTCGTAGTGAGTGGGACTGCAAGTCTCTAACGCATCGCATCGTGCGGCAACGAAGCGATTGTCATATTCATTCGCTGGGGACCGCACTACTGCGAAGTCGACGCGGCGGTCCCGGTCAAGCCGGAAACACCGGTTCGCCCAGCGTCAGCATCAAGCGGTTGGCCCAGGCAAAGATCGCAATCGTGTGGCTGAGATCGAGAATCTGCGCATCGTCGAGCCCCGCGCGGCGAAGCGCATCGAGCGATTCCGGCGTGAGCGCCTGCGGCTGCAACGTGAGATCGATCGCGTATCGCACGATGGCGCGCTCGCGTTCGGTCGTACCCGCCGTTTCAGGCGCGGCGAAGATCTGCTGGATGACGTCCTCGCGCTTCGCGAGTTGCTGGAAACGCTGCGCATGCACCGACGCGCAATACACGCATCCGTTCACACGCGAGACCACCGTGCTCGCGAACTCGCGCTCCGCTCGCGACAATCCGCCCGGCGCATACATGATGCTGTTGAACGCGCCTGATCGTTGCCGCAGGATTTCCGCTTGGTGGACCAGCAACAGGTAGTAATCGGAAGTCTTCGCTTGCGGGTGGCTCGCTTCGAGTACCGCGGTCTGCTCGGGGGATGCCTGTTCGAGCGCGACTGTATCGAGCCATGCGGACCAGCCGAGGGTCTGCGTCGTAAAGCCGTGATCGGAACTCATGCTCGTGCCTCCAATGCGCGCAACGCGGCGACGACCCGCACCTGGTACGTGACGAACGCGACGAGCTGCGATAGCGCGACGATGGCGCGCGTCGTGAGGCCGGCAGCCTGCAGTGTTGCGAGCGCCGGCTTTCCGGTCGCGGCGGGACGCAGCGTCAAGGCTTCCGTGTGACGCAGGATCGCGACGAGCCGCTGGTCCGTCGTTGCCATCGACGCGGCGGGAACCGCGCGCTGTGCGGCGATTGCATCGAGAAGCGACCTCGTGGTTTCAGTTTGCGCGTCAGCCGCGGCCGCCAGTGTCAGCAGACGCTCGCGATATGCGAGTGCCGTCTGCTCCGAATTCGACAACAGCGCCGCATACCACGCCGCAAAGAGGCGTTCGCGAAGCGTCAGATCGGCGACATCGGTCGAGAAGAGCGCGTCGTGGCTGCCTTGCGTATAACGCGTCGCGTCGCCGCGAAACGCGCGCAGAGCCGCGGTCGCGCCGTCGGGCGCCAATCCCGCGAGTTGCGCGACGAAGTCATCGGCTATGGTGGTGGCCGATAGGGAATCAGCGGATGAAGACATCAGATGTGGGTCCATTAGAGGGCAGCGTTGTCGGCGGCCACCGTGCCGGCAGTGGCATCGGCGTCGTCCCATTCGTCTCCCGCGAGTTCCGCGGTGTCGAAGGCTTGCAGCGCCGCGTAGTGCGTATCGCGGTCGGCGTCGAACAGCATTGCGGCGATCGCGCGCGCGAGCCGCTGCGCGCCGTCGCTGATCGCGGGGATGTCGCCGGCGACCTTGCCGTGCGTCAGACTGGCTGCGTGATTGAAGCAGTGGATGCGCGCGAGCGCCGGGCAGGCCCCGGGAACGCGTTCCTGGAAGGCGAAGTTGCGGTCGAGGTCCGGCGAGCTGGCGAGTTCTTCGTTCGGCAATTCCGCCGCCGGTGTAAAGCGGTCGCGCCAGCGGCGCACGTGCGGCGCAATGGGCGCAAACTCGTCGCGCGTGTCGATTTCCGAGTGAAAGCCGGTCGCGAAGATCAGGTAGTCGAGCGTGTATTGACCTCGGGGCGTGTCGACGACGATCGTGTCGCCTTCGTGGCGCAACCCCGTCAGCGGACTCGCCAGGTGCAGGTGAGCCTGCGCGTGAGCGGCGACCCGCAGCACGCTGTCGCGCGGCGGTGGAGCCTGCGTTTGCGCCGAATAGTGCAGGAAGCGCCACTTCCAGGCGTCGGGCAGATTCGCGAACCCGTGAACGAGACCGGGACTACCGATGCCGGTCAGCTTGTTGATACGGGGCAGCGCGGCGCGCCGCACGAATAGATCGACTCGCCCGGCCCCCGCCTCGAGAGCGCTCGCGGCGTTGTCGAACGCGGATGCGCTCGCGCCGACCACACCGACTCGTTTGCCGCGCAGCGCGGCAAAGTCGATCGGGTCCGACGAGTGCGCGCGCAAGTGCCGCGGAATGTCGCGGGCCACGTCGGGAACGTACGGGCCGCCAAGTCCTTCACGGCCGGTCGCGAGCACGACATGACGAGCAAGCACGGTTTCGCGCCGCGCATCTTTGCGGTCGTTGACCGCTCCGCGCAACAGCACGAGTTCGATCAGACCGTCGCTGCGCGTCTGCAGTTTCTCTACGCGCGTGTCATTGGAGACCGGCAGATCGAGCACGCGCCGATACCAGCGCAGGTAGTCCATCCATTGCACGCGTGGAATTTTGTAGAGCGCGTGCCATTGTTCGCGGCCGAACTGGGCCTCGTACCACGCGCGAAACGTCAACGCGGGCAAGCGCAGTGCGGGCCCCGTCAGTTGCTTGGGCGAGCGCAGCGTCTGCATTCGCGCGTAGGTGATCCACGGTCCTTCCTGACCGGCCGGCGCCTGATCGAAGAGCCGCTGATTGTCGATGCCGAGCAGGCGCAATTCGGCGCTCGCGGTCAGCCCGGCCATGCCGGCGCCGATGATGGCCACATCGAGCACACGTTGGCCGGCCGATGTCCGCGCGGGCACCCACGAAGGCGCGGGAAGCTCGAGCCAGGCGAGATCCTCGCGAAGCCGCGCTTCGAGCGCGTTCAGTCCGGCAGCGGCGTGGAAAGGAGTCGTTGCGCTCATGCAGTGGTCCCGATGTCGCGGTGAGTGAAAGTGGGCGATTGGGCGGCGGTTTGCGCTCCATCCGCCTGGTCGTGGGCAACCAGCGCGCCATGCCGTGACGCTGCGTGACGCATGGCTCCGGGCAGCAGCCCGTGCGATACCTCCGCGAGCGCATCGATCATTGCGTTGACGTCGTCGCTGCGGGGACGGCCGGAAAGCGTGACGACGCCATACAGAAACGGAATAGGCACATCGAGCGCTTTGACCTCGACGTCCGCGACGCGCATGCCGAAAGCGGTCACCGGATCAACGATGGCGACGCCGAGCTGCTGTTGCGCGGCCATCATCGCATTGAGCGACGCATTCGTTTCGAGTGCAACGTGAAGCGCGACGCCGGCCTCGTCGAATGCGCGATCGATGCGGCTACGCAGCCGATAACGGTTCGCCAGCGTGGCGACCGGCTTGCCCGCGAGCCACGCGAGTCGCAGCACGGCCTCGTGCGCGAGCGGATCGTTTCGGTGCAGCACCGCGACGCAGGGCGCCTCGATGATGTAGTGCACGTCGAGCGCCGCATGATCGAGCGGCAATGTCGCGATGCCGATGTCGGCCGAACGTGACAGCAACGCCTCGACGACCTGCTCGGCGGACGCACTGCGCAATTGCGTGTCGACCCGTGTGCCTGCCTGCGCGAGCTTTGAGATTGCACGTGGCGCCAATGTCGCGGCGAGCGCGGGTGTCGCAACGACGCGCAATGGCATGGTCTCGTCGCGGCCGATCGCCCGCGCGCTGGCCTCGATAGCGGCCAGGCCGATCAGTGAGCGCTCGACTTCGCCATAAAGCCGGAACGCGCGGCTCGTCGGCGTGACGCGAGGTCCTTTACGGTCGAACAACGCGTAGCCGATCTCCTGTTCGAGATCCTGGATTGTTCTCGTGACGCCGGGTTGCGAGCGGCCGAGCATACGAGCGGCCCCGGTCATACTGCCCGTCGACATGACTGCGGAGAACGCTTCGAGTTGATGCAACTCCATGCAATGCCTCATCCATGTGATGGGTGCATTTTAGGAGCGCTTGAATGCGCAATTCTTATAATAAATTCCGCTATGTAATTGATGAAAACGACGAATCGCCGACGCCTATGTACTCAATAGCGGTCGGTTGACTACGATCATCGATCGCGGAAAAGTGCCTGAAACAAGGAGTTTTTTGTAATCCGATCCTGTACCGAGGGCGCTTCTAAAGTGCTTCGGCATTCGTCGTCAAAAGCTTTGCTAATGCAATGGAATAAGCTTCGTCGCGTATCTTCGTTGGCCCGCGTCCGCGCGACATGGTTACATGGCCTCACTCAATTCGAATGCGTGAGACCTGTATGGCGATTCTGTGGAACAACAAGCGTGGCGCGATCCGCTCACTGCTTCACCTGGCCGGCGCGCTGGCGCTGGCAACCTGCGGCGTGATGCCCGTGGCGCACGCGGCCGATCCTTACTGGGTCGGCGTGACCGGACCGCTGAGCGGCCAGGATGCGCAGTACGGCGAGCAATGGAGGCGCGGCTTCGATCTCGCGCTCGATCAGATCAACGGCAACGGCGGCATCAACGGCCATCCGCTCAGCTATCAGTTCGAGGACAGCCGCAGCGATCCGCGTCAGGCCGTAGCCATCGCACAGAAGTTCGCCGACGACAAGCGCATCCTGCTGGAACTGGGAGATCTGTCGAGCGGTGCGTCGATGGCCGCGTCGCCGGTGTATCAGCGCGCGGGTCTCGTGCAGTTCGGCTTTACGAATTCGCATCCCGACTTCACGAAAGGCGGCGACTATATGTGGAGTACCGCGATCAGCCAGGCCGAGGAACAGCCGCTGCTCGCGCACTATGTGACCAAAGGACTCGGCTTCAGGAAGATCGCCGTGCTCTATCTGAACACGGACTGGGGTCGCACCAGCAAGGACATCTTCGCAAAGGCCGCGAGCGCGGACGGCGCGCAGGTCGTCGCGGCCGAAGCGTATCAACCGAACGAGAAGGATTTTCGCGCGACGCTCACGCGCGTGCGAAGCGAACAGCCCGACTCAATCGTGCTGATCTCCTACTATTCCGACGGTGCCCAGATCGTTCGCCAGGCGCGAGCGGCCGGTGTGAGCACGCCGATCGCGGCGGTCGGCTCGGTGTATTCACCCAAATTCATCGATCTTGGCGGCCCTGCGGTGAACGGCGTCTACACCGAGTCGAACTTCTTCCCCGGCGATCCGCGTCCTGAAGTACAAAGCTTCGTGCAGCGCTACCGCGCCAGATACGGCGCCGATCCGGACACCTTTGCCGCGCGCGCATACGACGCGATGATCCTGTCGGGCGAAGTGATTCGCCGCTACGGCGCGGATCGCGCGGCCGTGCGCGACGGCTTTGCGAAGATCAGCGATGTACCGAGCGTGATCTTCGGCAAGTTCAGGTTCGATCCGCAGACGCGCCGCGTGGCAGGCGCGAAGAATCTCGAACTCGTCGTGAAGGACGGCAAATTCGCTCTGTGGGATGGGGCGAGCGCCGTGCATACGCCATGACCGCCTGGTTCGACTACACGGTCAACGGCCTGATCGTCGGCAATATCTATGCGCTGCTCGCGGTCGGCCTCGCGCTGATCTTTGGCGTATCGCATCTGATCAATTTCGCTCACGGCTCGGTGTATATGGTGGGCGGCTTCATCGGCTGGCTATGTCTGACGCGGCTCGGCTTGCCGCTACCCGTGGCGCTGCTCGCGACGGTCGCGGGCTGCGCGCTGCTCGGCATCCTGATCGAACGGCTTGGCCTCAGGCCGCTGCAAGGCGCGGCCCGTATTGCGCCGCTGCTCGCCACCATAGGTATCAGCTTCGTGCTCGACCAGCTCGCGCAGATCGTGTTCGGGCCCGATCCACGTCCTGTGCCGAGTTCGCTGCCCGACTGGACGCTATCGCTTGGCGGGGCCGCCATCGGCTCGCTCGATCTGCTGATTGCGGCAATCGGCATCGGCGCGGCGGGCATGCTTTACCTGTTCCTGCGCTTCACGCGGCTCGGCTGGGCGGTGCGCGCGACCGCGCAGGATCGCGATGCCGCGCAGCAGATGGGTGTCAATGTGAATGCCGTGAATCAGGCCGTGTTTGCGATCGCCTGCGGGCTCGGCGGCCTGAGCGGCTTGCTCGTCGGCATGTACTACAACAGCATCGATCCGGCGATGGGCTTTCAGGCGACGTTGAAGGGCGTCGTCGCCTTGCTGATCGGCGGCCTGGGGAACGTGCCCGGCGCGATTGCCGGCAGCTTGCTGCTCGGTCTGGTCGAGAGCTATGGGGTCGCGTTGTTCGGCACCAGCTATCGCGACCTCTTCGCGTTCGTGCTGCTGCTGGTGTTTCTCGTTTGGCGGCCAAATGGTCTCTTCAGCGCCAGCCGCCGGTTGCCGCCTGAGCCGCTGACCGGCACGTTTCTGTCGAACCGCCGCGCGCTGCACGTTGCGCGTCGCACGATCGTGGCACTGGTGGCGCTCGCCTTCGTGCTGCCGCTCGTCGTGCCGTCGTCGTACGTGCTGCAGACGCTGACCAACGGCTGGATCTATGGGCTGTTGGCGCTCAGTCTGACGCTCGTCGCGGGCACGGTCGGGCAGATTTCATTAGGGCATGCGGCGCTGCTGCTGATCGGCGCTTATGCGTCGGCGCTGCTGTCCGTCAATCTGGGCTGGTCGCCGGCTTTGACGATTCCGCTCGCCGGCCTCATCACCGCGGCGATTGGCACGGTGCTGATTTACCCGTCGTTCAGGCTGCGCGGCCACTATGTGTCGATTGCGACGCTTGGCATTGGTGAAATCATCGGCCTCGTGGTGCTCAACTGGGACAGCCTGACGCGCGGTCCGGTGGGCATCACCGGCATTGCCCCGCTGTCGCTGTTCGGGTGGCAGTTGACGGGCGTGCGCGCCGTCTACTGGTTCACGCTCGCGGTGCTCGTGCTGCTCGCAATGCTGCAGGCGCGGCTCCTGAACTCGCACCTGGGCCGCACGTGGCGCGCGATCCGCGAGGACGACGTGGCGGCGCGCGCGTATGGCATCCGCCCCAATCGCTACAAGGCGATCGCGTTCGCCTGCGGCGGCCTCGCGGCTGGCATCGGCGGCGGGATCGCCGCCCACCTGTACAGCTATATCAACTATCAGACCTTTGACTCTCAAGTGTCGATCCTTGCGCTGACGATGGTCATTCTCGGCGGTCTCGGCAGCGTGATCGGCGCGGTCGCCGGTGCGGTGGCGCTGATCAGCCTGCCGGAACTGTTCCGTTTTGCCGCCGACTACCGGATGCTGATTTACGGCATGATTTTGTTGCTGCTCGTGCGCTTCCGGCCGCAAGGGCTGTTCGGTTCGGTATGACGGAGGCGACCATGACATCTTCTTTGCCACGCGGCACGGATATCCTGTTCGACGTGCGGCGCGTTACGCGCCGTTTCGGCGGTCTCGTGGCTGTCGACGAGGTGAGCCTGTCGGTTGCGCGCGGCGAATGCGTGAGCGTGATCGGTCCGAACGGCGCCGGCAAATCCACGCTGTTCAATCTGCTGACCGGTATCGACGCGCCGGACGCCGGCGAGGTGAGATTCGCCGGCGAAGACGTGACCGGCATGGCGCCCGAGCAGCTTGCCGCGCGCGGCGTCGCTCGCACGTTCCAGCATGGACGGGTATTCGGCAATCTGAGCGTGCTCGATAACGTGCTGATCGGCGCGCACGCAAGGCTTGCGATGACGCGCTGCGGCTGGCCGGTGGTGGGGGCATTCGCGGAAGCGTTGCGCGCGCTGATCGGGCCTGCATCGGTACGTCGCGAAAACGCCGCGCTGCGTGAAGAAGTGACGACGCTGTTGGCCCGCTTCGGTACGCGCCTGTCGCCGCGAGTCGATCAGCCGGCGCACAGCCTGTCCTATGCGAATCGCCGGCGCGTCGAGATAGCGCGTGCGCTAGCGCTGCGGCCGCGCATCCTTCTGCTCGACGAACCGACCGCCGGCATGAACGAGTCCGAAACCGCCGAAATGCTCGAACTGATACTCGAACTCAAGCGCGACGGGCTCACCATCCTGCTTATCGAACACAAGCTGGACCTGGTGATGCAGCTTTCCGATCGCGTGCTCGTGCTCGAAGACGGCCGCAAGATCGCTTCCGGCCTGCCGGCCGAGGTGCGCGAGGACCCCGCCGTGATCGAGGCCTACCTTGGACACCGTCAGGTCGGCGCGGCTGCCGGCCGCAACGAAACGGCGGCAGCATGAAGACATCAAATCTGCATCTGCTTGCGCCGAACCCATTAGCCTCCACACAAGCCGCCATGACCGAGCCGCTGCTGAAACTCGAACAGATCGACACGTTCTACGGACAGATCCAGGTGCACTTCGGCGTGAATCTCAGCATCGGGCGCGGCGAGATCGTCAGCCTGCTGGGCGGCAATGCGAGCGGCAAATCGACGGCGATGAAGGTGATTCTTGGACTGCACAAACCGCGAGCCGGCACCATCAGCTTCGACGGTAAGCCGTTGAACGGTCTGCCGACTTCGCAGATCGTGCGGCGAGGCATCGCTTCGGTGCCGGAGGCCCGGCGGCTTTTCGGCGACATGACCGTGCGCGAAAACTTGCTGATGGGCGCTTTCACGCGCAACGACCGCGCGGGCATCGGCGAGGACTACGAACGCATGCTCGAACTGTTTCCGCGCGTGAAAGAGCGGCTGACCCAACGGGCCGGCACGCTTTCCGGCGGTGAACAGCAGATGCTGGCGATGGCGCGCGCGTTGATGAGCCGCCCCGCGCTGGTCTGCATGGACGAGCCGACGATGGGCCTGTCGCCGTTATACGTCGACAAGGTGCTCGACCTGATCCAGACCATCAACCGGCAGGGCATCACGTTCTTCATGGTCGAGCAGAACGCGAGCCTCGCGCTGCAGATCGCGCATCGTGGCTACGTGCTGCAGACGGGGCGCATGGTGTTGTCCGGCACCGCGAGCGAATTGCTCGGCGACCAGCGCATTCGCGACGCTTATCTCGGCGGATCGCTGGCGGCGCAGACGGCGTCGTGAGCGGCGCCGGATCGCCTGGTGTTTCGCTCGCCGCGCGACGCTATCGGTCGCGTCGGATCGACGGGTTTGCTACCAGTTCGATGATGGCGCCATGGGCGAGCGTACGCTCGAGGCGCCGCGCGGCGCCATCGACGTACGTCTCCAGGGCGACCGCGAAAACCCCTTCGCCGCGCGAGGCGAGGTGGTGCCGAAGGTCAGCGGCAAGACCTTCGGCTGGCGGACGGGTTTCGCGGGCTGGGCTTGCAAGCGTGAGCGTCGTCGCGCCAAGCGACAGGATCGCCAATGCGACGTCGTAACCAGGCAGCGGCGCGCGCTGCACGTCGGGTTCTCCGAGCAGCGCGCGATATCGTGCGAGGCTCGCATCCAGGTCGTGCACCGCGAGCGTAATGTTCGCGACGCCGTGCGCCCCGTTCGCATGATGGCGAACGTCGCCTTCGGCCACGCGCAGGCGGCGCGGCGTCACGTCGCCGCACAGGAACGGCAGATCCGCGCTCGACGGCTTGCCGATCTGCCATTCGAGGCGCTCGCCATCGGGACGCAGACGTCCGCCGGCTAGGGGGCCGTCGTAAGAGAGACCTCGTTCGCGTGCCGCGGCGATGGTGCTGGCAACCGATTGCGGCAGCAGCGCGTAGTCGACGAAACCATCTCCTATGCGACGGCTAGCGTCCCACCAGCGATGCTCCGGTGCGTCGCGCAGAAAGGCGATGAGTTCGATGTAGCTGCCATCGGCGAAACCGATCAGCGCGTTATGTGTGGCGCCGTCGGCGTGCGTGCCGCCGCGTTGCACGGTGAAGCCAAGCGTAGTGAAATCGGCGATGGTCTGCTCGAGATCCTGCACGCGGATCACGATGTGGTCGATTGAAAGAGACATGACGAGCGAGGTCCACAGTAGGGTGGTCCGAGTATGCGAAGCCTGCCGCCAAAACGCTAGTAATGGATTGTCGATTGCATAGCGCCGCAACTGGATTAGGCTCCGTCGCGCAAGATGCGATCGGACTGCTCGATGAGGAATCCGTCTTTCTTCGGTGGCGTGCTTTGCATATGCCGAACGATTGGTTCTTTTACTGCGACTGCGGCTTTATCGTAAGCGCTGCACGAGCGGCAAGCCGCTCGGTACTTTGACGCGGCCAACGTGACCCGGCCGAAGCACCAGGATATGAATTACATGGCACGGCTGAATCGACGCGACTTTCTGATTTCCTCAGGCGCTGCTCTCGCGGCCGCCGGCATGCCGGCACGCGTGTTCGCACAAGGCAGCGCAGCATCGGTGCCGAAGCGGGGCGGCACGCTGAATATGCTGATCAATCCGGAACCGCCAGTGCTGGTGTCGATCTTTCAGACCACCGGGCCCGCTTTGGTCGCGAGCTCCAAGGTGCTCGAAGGCTTGCTCGCATACGACTTCGATCTGCGTCCACGGCCGCAATTGGCAACCGCGTGGGCAGTCAGTCCTGACGGCTTGAAGTACAGCTTCACACTACGCGAGAACGTCAAATGGCATGACGGGCAGCCATTCACGTCGACGGACGTAGCGTTCTCGATCGAATTGTTGAAGACGGTGCATCCGCGCGGACGCAGCACTTTCGCCAATGTCACGCGCGTATCGACGCCGGACGCCCGGACCGCGGTGATCGAATTGTCGAAGCCGGCGCCCTATCTGTTGAAGGCACTGTCGGCCGGTGAATCCCCAATCGTTCCAAAGCATCTGTATGCGTCGGGCGATCCGCTGTCCAACCCGCACAATAACGCGCCAATCGGCACCGGGCCGTTTCGCTTCAAGTCGTGGACGCGCGGTGCCAGCATCGTCTATGAACGCAATCCGGACTACTGGGATGCCGGCAAACCGTACATCGACAGTCTCGTACTGAAGGTGATTCCCGACGCCGCCGCGCGATCCGCCGCGTTCGAGACAGGCGCGCTCGATCTGGGCGGCGAAAATCCAGTACCGCTCACCGATTTGCCGCGCCTCACTCAATTGCCGCAGCTGGTTGTCGAAACGCGCGGCTATCGGTTCCTCGAACCGCTGTCCGAGATCGACTTCAATCTGCAACATCCGATCCTCGGCGACCTGCGGGTGCGCCAGGCGATCGCGCATGCGATCAATCCGCAAGTGGTGCTGCGCACGGTCGCGTATGGCTACGCCGACTTGTCGCCGACACCGATCACGCCGGGCTCGCCCTATCACGACGGCAAACTCGCACCGTACCCGTTCGATACTGCCGCCGCCGAAAAGCTGCTCGACGCGGCCGGCTATCCGCGCAAGGCGGGCGGGGTGCGCTTCGGTCTCACGCATGATTTCCTGCCGTACGGCGACATGTACCGCCGCCAGGCCGATTACGTGAAATCGGCACTCTCTCGCGTTGGCATCGACGTGACAGTGCGCTCTCAGGACCTGCCCGCTTTTCTGAAGCGCGTGTATGCCGACCGCCAGTTCGATTTCACCAGCATCGGCGTGAATACGCTATTCGATCCGAGCGTCGGCGTGCAGCGGCTCTACTGGTCGCAGAACATTCGGCCGGGCGTGCCGTTCTCGAACGCGCCGCACTACAGCAATGCCGAGGTCGACCACCTGCTCGAGAGCGCCGCGATCGAAACCGACGAAAACAAACGCGTCGCGCTTTATCAACAATTCCAGCAGATCGTCTATCGCGAGCTGCCGATTCTCAACCTCGTCGCACCTCGCATGGTCACGCTCGCGAACCGGCGCGTTCACAACCACACCGTGTCCGCGCAAGGCCTCGAAGGCAATCTGGCCGACGTCTATCTGAGCGCATGACAGGAGCGACACGATGAGCAGGGGTTTGCGTTTTGCCGCGATCGCGCGGCGTACCGCGTGGCAGGCGCTTCCGACGGTGATCGGTATCATGATCCTGAACTTTTTCCTGCTGAAGCTGATGCCGGGCGACGCCGCGGATGTGCTGGCCGGCGAAGCCGGCTCGGCGACGGTGGAAACGATGCAGGTATTGCGCGCGAAGTTCGGCCTCGATCAACCGGTGCTGCACCAGTTGTGGTCGTACCTCGCTCATCTGTCGCACTTCAGTCTGGGCTATTCGCCGCGCTACGACATGCCGGTGATGCAACTGATCCTCTCGCGCCTGCCTAATACGCTGCTCCTGATGGGCGTCGCGCTATCGGTCGCGATCGTCGTGGGCGTAGTGCTCGGCGTGGTGATGGCGCATTGGGCTGGCAGATGGCCCGATCGCGTGCTGTCCGTCGTGGCTATGCTGTTCTACTCGACACCCGGCTTCTGGATCGGTCTGCTCGCGATCGTGCTGTTCTCGGTGCATCTGGGCTGGTTGCCGAGCGGCGGCAATATTACGCTCGGCGCGCAGCTTCACGGCGCCGCCTACGTGATCGATGCACTGAAGCACGTGCTGCTGCCTGCCGCGACGCTGGCGACGTTCTTCATCGCGATCTACGCACGGCTTACGCGCGCGGCGATGCTCGAAGTGCAGCGCCAGGACTTCGTGCGTACAGCGCAGGCCAAGGGCTTGCATCCGTGGCGTGTGACGGTGCGGCATGTCCTGCGCAACGCGCTGATGCCGCTCACAACGATGGTCGGCATTCACTTTGGCACCTTGCTGGGTGGCGCCGCGGTGACCGAAACGGTGTTCAGTTGGCCAGGACTGGGCCGCCTCGCGCTCGATGCGGTGATGGCGCGTGATTTCAGCGTGCTGCTCGGCGTGCTGCTGCTGTCGTCGATGCTCGTGATCCTGGCGAATGTGCTGGTCGATCTTTTGCAGGCCTGGCTCGATCCGCGCGTCGCGTGATCGCACGCACCGGCGATTTCTCCCCCAAGGCATACATGGCTTCCGACTCTTCCAATCTGGTTTCCACGCCGCCCGAACCCCGTGCTTCCACATGGCGGCGTCAGCTTGGCGGCGCGCTATTCGGTTTCCGGCGCGACGGCGCGGCGACTGCCACGAACCACGCTCCGCACGGTGCGGCGGGGTTCGGCGTGTGGCGCGCGCTGCTGCGCAATCGCTCGGCGCTCGGGGGTTTCGCGCTGCTCGCGGCGTTCATCGCGCTTGCGCTGGGCGCGGGACATCTGTTTCCGGGCGATCCGCTCGACATGGTGGCGGCGCCGTTCGTATGGCCGGGCACCGATCCGCAATACTGGCTCGGCACGGATTCGCTCGGACGCGACGTGGCCGCCGGCATTGCGCACGGCGCGCGCGTGTCGCTGCTGATCGGCGCGAGCGCGGCCAGCATCGGGCTCGTGATCGGTACGCTGGTTGGTGCGACGGGCGGCTTCTTCGGCGGGGTGATCGACGATGTGCTGGTGCGCATTACCGAACTCTTTCAAACCGTGCCGTCTTTTCTGCTGGTCATCGTGATCGTCGCGATTGGGCATCCCAGCGTGACGATCATCGCGCTGGCAATCGGCATTGCGTCATGGCCCACCGTTGCGCGGATCGTGCGGGCCGAATTTCGCAGCCTGCGCCGTTCCGACTTCGTGCTTGCCGCGCGCAGCCAGGGCTTCAGCAACGCACGCATCATTTTTGGCGAGATTCTGCCGAACGCGTTGCCACCGGTGATCGTGACCGCCTCCGTGATGGTGGCGAGTGCGATCCTGATCGAGTCGTCGCTGTCGTTTCTCGGCATGGGAGACCCGAACGTGGTCAGCTGGGGCGGCATGATCGGCGCGGGCCGTGACTCGTTGCGTACCGCCTGGTATCTGACGGCCGTGCCAGGTGCCGCGATTGTTCTGGCGGTGCTCGCGCTGAACCTGCTCGGCGACGGTCTGAACGACGCGCTCAATCCGCGCCTGCGGGAACGAGCTTGAAGAGCCCGCGGCTCACAATGTAATCGAGGACGCTCTGTGGCAAACCTGCTTGAAGTACGCGATCTGCGCGTCAGTTTCGGCACGCACGAAGCGGTGCGCGGCCTGAGTTTCGACATCGCGCAAGGGGAGACGCTGGCGCTCGTCGGCGAATCCGGTTGCGGCAAATCGGCAACGGCGCTGTCGCTGATGCGCCTCGTGCCCGCGCCGGGACGCGTGACGGGGAGCTTGCGCTTCGATGGCCACGAGCTGCTCGACCTGTCGCCGCGCGAAATCCGCCAGGTCCGCGGCCAGCAGATTTCGATGATTTTCCAGGAGCCGATGACGTCGCTCAATCCGGTGCTGTCGATTGGCGCGCAGATCGTCGAGACCTTGCGTCAGCATGAAGATCTGTCGAAGGCGGCCGCGTTAAAGCGCGCCGTCGAATTGCTCGAACTCGTGCAGATCCCCGAGCCGCAACGCCGGGTGTTCGATTATCCCCACGAGTTGTCCGGCGGGCAGCGGCAGCGGGTGATGATCGCGATGGCGGTGGCATGCCGCCCGCGTCTGCTGATCGCGGATGAGCCGACCACAGCGCTCGACGTCACGATTCAGGCGCACATTCTCGAGCTGCTCGACGGTTTGCGGCGGGAGCTGTCGATGTCCTTGTTGCTGATCACCCACGACCTCGGCGTCGTCGCGAAGCATGCGGATCGCGTGGCCGTGATGCTGGCGGGCGAAAAAGTCGAAGAAGCGCCGGTCGCCCGGCTCTTCACGCAGCCGCAGCATCCTTACACGCGGGGTCTGCTGGGCGCGTCGCTCAATCTCGCGGACGATCTGCACTATCGCGGCTGGAAGCTTCCGGAAATCCGTCATGGCATCGCCGAAGACGGCGGGCCTTCCTTTACGGTGCTGCCGCGCTCGCCGCGCCCCGGGCTCCATGTGGCGGATGTCAAAGCGGACGCGCACAGCAATGCGTCATTGGAAGGCAACGCAGTGAGCGCCACGCCGTTGCTCGAATTGCAGGATCTGCGCGTCGACTATCCGCAGCGGCGCGGCCAACCCGCACTGCACGCGGTCGATGGCGTGTCGCTGACGATCGCGCGCGGCGAGACGGTCGGCCTGGTGGGCGAATCCGGCTGCGGGAAATCGACGCTGTCCAAAGCGATCCTGCGGCTCGTGCCGGCTGCCGCGGGCGCGATCCGCTTGCGAGGCACCGATCTCGCGCCGCTCGGTGAACGCGAATTGCGGCCGTTGAGGCGCCATGTGCAAATGGTGTTTCAGGACCCGTATTCGTCGATCAATCCGCGCCGCACCGTGGCCGAGATTCTCGACACCGTGCTCGTGGTGAATCGGATCGGTAACGCCCAGCAGCGCCGCACACGCATCGCTGCGATGCTGGACCGCGTCGGCTTGCCCAGTTCGGCGCTCGGCCGCTATCCGCACGAATTCTCCGGCGGGCAGCGGCAGCGCATCGGCATTGCGCGGGCACTGGTCCTCGAACCGGATCTGCTGATCTGCGATGAACCGGTTTCCGCACTCGACGTGTCGATTCAGGCGCAGATTCTCAATCTGCTGGTCGATCTGAAGCGCGACCTCGGGCTCGCGTATCTGTTCATCTCGCATGACCTGTCCGTGGTGCGCTACATCGCCGACCGGGTGCATGTGATGCAGGCAGGTCGGATCGTCGAAAGCGGAGACCACCGCGATATCTGGCGTGCGCCGCAGCATCCCTACACCCGTACGTTGCTCGACGCGATTCCGGGCAAGACCTTCGACGACGCGCGGGCGGCTTGACCTCACCCGTCGCGCGATGGCGACGGCCTACGCCCCATATCCGGGCGGCACGACAAAACCGCCATACGCTTGTTCGAGCAAATGCGCGAACGCGATCGGCGTACGGTCTTCGAGCCACGGGCCAACGGCTTGCGCACTGACGGGCAAGCCGTCGTCATCGAGACCGAGCGGAAAGCTGGTGGCCGGCAACCCCGGCAGCACGGGCAGACCCGCCCAATGAAAGAAATCGAGGAAGCGCACGTCCCGCACGCCGTCGTCGAAGGCGACCGGATAGGTGCGCTCGTCTTTCGGCTCCTGATGGTTGTGACGGAACGCGGCGACCGGAGCGACCGGCGCGACGATCACGTCGAATGCTTTGAAAAGCCGCTCCCACTGGTGACGCAATGCATGGCGTTGCTCGTCGGCTTTGAGCCAGTCGCGGTGCGCGAGGTATGGCGCCCTCAGCCATGCGGCGTCGGCGCTCTCGTTAGCGGGGGCGAGCGCCGCGAGGCGTTGTCGAGCCGCTTCGCTCGGCACAGGCGGTTCGGCGAGCGACGAGCCGAGCAGCGTCCGGTACAGCGCATGCGCACGCACCAGATCGGGTAGGAGCCCCTGCGGCAGATCGGCGGGGCGGCTTACATACACGCCCTGCGTGCGCAACCGCTCGACCACGCGCTCGATCACGAGGCGCTCGGACAGGCTGCGTTGCGTGCCTGGCCATGTGTCGAGCACCCGGAACTCGGCGAGCCGTGCGTGGCGCGCAGGTGGCAACGTGGCGCGCCATGCCTTGGACGTCAGCGGATCGCGGTTGAGCAGCAGATCCAGTGCGAGTTCGAGATCAGCCGCGCTGCGTGCAAGCGGGCCCGCCACGCTGAGATCGCGTGCGGACGCACGTCCTCTCGGCACACCGCTGCCGGCGAGCGACACGAGGCCGTAGCTCGGCTTATGGCCAAAAACGCCGGTGAAGTGCGCGGGAATGCGAATCGAGCCGCCGATATCCGAGCCCAGTTCGAGGGCGACATAGCCGGCCGCGAGCGCCGCCGCCGAGCCGCCCGACGATCCCCCGGGCGTCCTTTCCAGATCCCACGGATTGCGCGTCAGCCCGTAGACTTCGTTATAGCTTTGCAGATCCGCGAGACCGAGCGGCACGTTGGTCTTGCCAATGATCACCGCGCCCGCTTCACGCAACGCGGCGACGGCGAGCGAATCGCGTTCGGCGCGATTATCCGCATAGGACGGGTTGCCGACACTAGTAACTAGCCCGGCAACATCGAACGATTCCTTCACTGTGATCGGCACGCCGAGCAGCGGCCGTCGCTCACCACGCGTAAGCGCCGCGTCGGCTTCGCGGGCGGCGTTGCGCGCTGCGTCGAAGTCACGCGCGACCACGGCGTTCAATACGTCATCGAAGCGCGCGATGCGAGCGAGGCTGTGTTCCAGCAGGTCGACCGCAGAAACGCGGCCCTCGGCCAGCGCGTCGGCTTGTTGCTTCGCGCTCGCAAAGGTCAGCGCATTCAGTAGCGCGGATTTCGGGTCGTCCAGTTCTGGTGTGCTCATTGTTCGAGGCCCTCGTCGGTTTGTCAGGATTTCGGTTCGATCCAGGTGTCGGAGAAATCGCCGGCGGTCAGGTCAATACTGTTGTTCAGGTTGTGCACGCGCGCGTGATACACCTGCAATGCCGAGGGCACCGTAACGAGCGGCAACACCGGCAGGTCGCGGCCGACGATCTGCTGGACTTCCCTGAACGCGGCCGCGCGCCTTGTCTCGTCGGTTTCGGTCGCGGCCGCGCGAAACAACTCGTCCACTTGCGGGTTCTGATAGTGCGACGCGTTGATCCAGATCAGCGGATGCCGGACGCCGTCCGACCAGTAGATGCGCTGCACGCCGACGGTCGGGTCATACAACCGGCCGAGACCATTCAGGTTCAAATCGAATTCGCGTGCCGTGTACGCGCGGCGCAAATAGGTTGGCAGGTCGCCGTCGAGAATCGTCGCCTTGATGCCGATGCGCGCCAACGCGGCGCGCAGATACTCCGCCGCGCGCCGAAAATCCGCGCCGCTGATGTAGTTGATCTTCAGCGCGAAGCGTTGACCGTCCGCCTGCTTTGGGTAACCCGCAGCGTCGAGCTGACGGTTCGCGGCGTCGATGTCGAACGGATAGTGGAACGTGCTGTCGTCGTAGTAGGCTGCCAAGACGGCTGGCACCGGCGAGTCGACCACGCTCGCGCGCCGGTAGAACACGTTGTCCTTGATGAAGTTCCGATCGATTGCATGCGCGATTGCCTTGCGAACCGGAAGCTGCGCAAGCACCGGATTTTCCAGGTTGAATTCGAGGAAGGCCGCGTTGTTCAGGTACGCGTCGTAGCTGTCGTCGATTTTCAGATACGGCACTTTCGCGAGCCGCCCGAGATCGGCCAGACCTACATTGGCCGCGGCGTCGACTTCGCCCGTTTCGAGCGCGGCCGAGATGGATGCCTGGTCGGGCACGATCCGATAGACCACACGGTCGAGATGCGGCGCCCCCGCGCGCCAGTAGTTCGCATTTCTGCGCAGGCTGATGTGACTGCCGCGCACCCACTCATCGAACACGAATGGACCGGTGCCGATCGGCGCGCTCAGATTGGGGCTCGTGAGCGGATCGCCGTCGCCATAGCGATGCTGCGGCACGATCGGCAATTCCGCCGACGACAAAGCCTTGATCAGATACGGCGTTGGTTTGCCGAGTACGATCACGGCCGTCAACGGATCGGGCGTGTCGACGCGTTCGACGTTCGCGAGCGTGATGCGCCCGCGCGGACCGAGACGTTTTTGCGTGAGGATCGAGTAACGCACGTCGGCCGATGTGAAGTTCTCGCCGTCGTGCCACTTCACGCCGGGCCGCAGCCTGAACGTGTAGTGCAGACCGTCGGCACTCGTGCTCCACGCGATGGCAAGCAACGGCTGCGGCCTGAACTGCGCGTCATAGCGCAAGAGTCCCTCGGTGATTTTGGCGCTGATGTTGCGGATCACCGTGTTGGTGTCGAGCAGCGACACCAACGACGGCGGTTCCTGTTGCACCGCGTAGGTCAGCGTGCCGCCCTGTACGGGCGCGGCGTTGGCTCCGGCAAGCGCGCTCGACGAAGCAGCGGCGCTGGCCGCATGTGCGAGGCGCACCGAGGCGTCCAGCGCGCCGGCGGACAGAAGCGCCAGTGAGCCCTGGATGAAATGCCGGCGATCTAAGCGCATGGCTAACCCTGTTGAAGCGGCGTCTGGACGGCTTCAACCTCGCCATGACGCACGAGGCGACCAAAAAATGGATGCCCCGGATCGTTGAAACCCGGCGTGGACGGATGTCCGCTCGTCACGAGCGAATCGACGAAGGCTTCGTCTTCAGCGTTCAGGCGGTAGGCGAGCGCGGGCAGATAGTCCTGCCACTGCGCCTCGGTGCGAGGCCCGGCGATCGTCGAACTGATGTAGCGGCTATTGAGCACCCACGCGAGCGCGAATTGACCGGCAGAAAGACCGCGGGCCTGCGCATGCTCACACACGCGCCGCGCCAGTTCGAGCGATTCGGGACGCCACTCGGTCTGCTGCAAGCGCCGGTCGCTACGCCCCGCGCGGGTGTCGGCGCCGGGCGTCGCGCCCGGTTCGTATTTGCCCGTCAGCACGCCGCGCGCGAGCGGGCTATACGAAATGACGCCGAGCCCGTAACGATGCGCCGCCGTCAATTGCTCGGCTTCGGCCTGGCGGTTCGCGATGTTGTAGAGCGGCTGGCTTGCGATAGGCGCGTCGAGTCCGAGCGCCTGGGCGGTATGGCTGAACTCGGCGATCTTCCACGCGCGATGATTGGACAGCCCGTAGTAGCGCAGCTTGCCAGCGCGGATCAGCTCGTTGAGCGCGCGCACGGTTTCTTCGACCGGCGTCTGATGATCTTCGCGATGGATGTACAGCAGGTCGATGTAGTCGGTGCCGAGCCGTTGCAGGCTCGCATCGACGGCGCGCGCGATATGTTTGCGCGACGCACCTCGCGCATTGACGTCGCGCTCATCGAGCGGATTGGCGAATTTGGTCGCCAGCACCCAGCGCTCGCGCTGTGCGGAAATCGCGCGGCCGACCACGCGTTCCGACTCGCCTTTGACGTAGACGTCGGCGGTGTCGATCGAATTGACACCCTGTTCCAGCGCCTGTTCGATGATACGTGCAGCGGTGGCCTCGTCCGTGGGGCCGCCGAACATCATCGTGCCCAGAGTCAGTGCCGAGACCTTGATACCGCTGCGACCGAGTTGTCTGTATTCCATGAGAGTCGAATTCCGTGAGAGAGTTTGAGGCGAAAGCGTTTTAGCGTTGCAGCCAGACGTCGGCGAAACTCGCCGACACGCCGTCCGGGCCCGTCGTATGGTTATGGACCGCGCGCGAGTACACGGTCAGGTATTGCGGCGACACCAGGTTGATGTCCGGAAGATCGTGTTCGAGAATGCGCTGAATCTGCGAGAAGAGCTGCTTGCGTCTGCCTTCATCGGTTTCTTCGGCGACCTGCGTGAACAGCAGGTCGATCTGCGGGTTGCTATAGTGCGATCCGTTCGTGAACGGCACGCCGCGCCGGAAGTTGTTGCTCGTATAGAGCCGCGCTACGCCGACCACCGGATCGAACAGGTTGCTCATGCCGTTGATCGAAAAGTCGAAGTCGCGATCGGTATAGATACGTTTCAGATACGCGGGCAAATCCTGGCTGCGCACGGTGACCGCAATGCCGACCCGCGCCAGCGCGGATTTCACATAAGCGGCGGTGCGCGTGGGCAGATCGCCGATCGGCAGCGGGTCGACGGTCAGCGCGAAACGCGTACCGTCCGCCTTGCGCGGATAGCCGGCTTCGTCGAGCAGCGCGTTGGCGCGCTCCACGTTGAACGGATACGGCGTAGGTGCCGGGTCGTAGTAGGGGCTCGTCGGAATGATCGGACTGGCGAGCGGCGTCGCATAGCCGTAGAAGATTACCTTGCGGATCACGTCGCGATCGAGCGCCGACGCAATCGCCTGACGCACTTCGAGTTTCTTCAGTACAGGGTTGTCGAGATTGAACTCGATGCGCGTCACACCAGCCTGGAACTCATAGCCGCGCTGGTCGAGCGCGAGCTTCGGATTGCTTTTCAGCCGCTCGATATCTGAGAGCGGCACGGGCGTGTCGCCGCTCAGGTCGACGGAGCCGTCTTCGAACGCGACAGTGCGCGCGGCAGGATCGGTGATGACCTTGACGACGATCTTGTCGAGCAGGGGCTTGCCCTTGTCCCAGTAGTCGTCGTTGCGTGCATATTCGACGTAGCTGCCGCGCACCCACTTGACGAAGCGGAAGGGGCCCGTGCCGATCGGCGCGTTATTGGCTGGGTTGGTCAGCGGGTCGGTGCCTTCGTAAATGTGTTTAGGCACGATCGGCGTTTCCGACGACGAGAACGCCTTGATCAGATACGGCGCGGACTTCGACAGCGTGACGACGACTGTATAAGGGTCCGGCGTCGTCACAGCGGTGACATTCGCGAAGGTGGTTTTGGCGCGCGGGTGGACTTGCCTGAGCGTCTGGATCGAATACGCGACATCGGCGGACGTGAAGGGCTGACCGTCATGCCATTTCACGTCGTGACGCAAATGAAAAACGTATTTGCGGCTGTCGTCGCTGACTTCCCACGACGTCGCGAGCGAAGCTTTCGGCTGCAACCTGAAGTCGTATTCGAGCAGACCTTCGACGACTTTTGGACTGACCTTCAGCACATTGGTCGCGGTCGTCGCGAGATCGACGAGAGCGGTGGGCTCCGGCGTGACGACGAAATTGAGTGTGCCGCCGCGCGTTTGGGCGTGAGCGTGAGAAACAGAGAGAGCGACGACGAGCGCGGCCGCGAATCCGAGCGCGCCATTGACAAGGCGCGCGCCGCGCCGGCGCGGCGCCGCCTGCGATGTGACGTATGCCATCGTATGGTTGTGCGAGAAGAGAGAAGGGAAGAAAGCGGGAACCGGCTCAGACCGTGGCGTGAGCTGTCGTGTCACGGCGCGCGAGTGCGCCACGCAGAGGCGCGGGATCGACCCACGCGTCGAAATCGAAGTCCGTTGGAATGAATCCCCACTTGAACAGGAAATGCTTGAAGTCGGCGAGCGCCGCCAACGCTTGCGGATCGAGTCCGATGCTCAATTGCCGATGTAGCCCGCCCGGATAGGCTCGCTCGACCCAGTGCTCCGCGCTGCGCGTTTCGCGCGCCACGTAGCGCGCAATGTCGCCGGCATGGCGTTGCGCCCAGTCACCCGCGTCCAGCGTGCGGGCCAGCACCCGCTCGACCAGATCGGGGCGCTCGCGCAGCAGTTGCGCGTCGACGGTCAACGGCCGCGGCGTACCATTGTTCGCGTGCAGCAGCCGATTCGGCTGGGCGCTGATATCGATCAGGATCTTCGCGTTCAGCAGGTTTGCGATATCGAGCCCGGTCGCGCCTTTGACGAACACCACGTCGGCCTCGCCGCGCAGCAGTGCTTCGGCTTCGCGGGCGAATTCGTGAGAGCGCTGCGCGTCCAGCCAGTCGGCGAGCGGGGCATCGGCAGCGGGCTTGGCGTCTTCGAGGCCGCGCGGCGTATGCGGGAGGTCGACCAGATCGACGTCTTCGAGTTGCACGCCAAGCGCGCCGAGCAATGACGTGAAGCCACGCAAGGCAGTCGCGCGATGGAAGTCGACCACGCTTGCGCGTGTATTGAGCGGAAAGCCGAAGCGGCGTCCTGCAAGCGCTTGCGCGCTGGCATCGAGTTGCCGGTCGAGCGTGATCAGCGCCTGGAATTCATCCACCCAGCTCACGCCGATCAGTCGCGTATCGCTGCCTTGTGAGCGCGCCCATAGCGCGGGAATATTGCCACCCTGCCGAAACGACCATGGCTGCGTGTGCGTGAAGTGCGAGCGCCGCACGGTCACGTCGTCGGCGTCCTGGAGCGCTTTGACGTCGATGCCGTCGGCGGCGAATTCCTGTTCGAGCCAGCCTTTCTGTATGGTTATGCCGAACGGAGTCGGGGCAGGGCAGCGGGTGTACCAGAGTCGGCTCATTCAATCACCTTTGCATTCGGAGATGGCGGGGCAGTCAGAGGCGCAGGCCCGCTTCACGTAGCAGCGGGAGCACGCGCGCGCCAAAGAAGTCGAGGTCCGGCTGGAAGTCGAAGAAGCTCAACTGCACGCCGTCGATACCCGCGCGATGCAGGCGCACGATGTATTCGGCAATCTGCTGCGGCGAGCCGACGATCGAGATGTTGCCGCCGACTGCTCTCGCGGCCGCCTGGTTTCGCTGCTCGGCGTTGCCTCGCCATGCGTGGGCGTCACTATCGAAGCGATGGAAGCTCCCTTCGTCGCCATGCGCGACGATCGCGTCGCGATAAGCGAGTGCTTCGGCTTCGGTGTCGCGGCAAATCACCATCGGATTGATCAGAGTGCGGACTTTGCGTCCGTACTTCGCGGCCGTCGCCTTCACGCGCGCCGTGTGGGCCGGCAACGCCGTCAGCGCCGCTTCGATTTCAGAGCCAGCGGGGCTGGTGATGAACACGACGTCCGAGTAACGCGCGGCGAAGTCGATCCCTGCATCCGATCCCGTCGCATTCACGAGCAGCGGGCGCCCGTATTGCGGCTTTGGCGTGACGAACGCCTTGTCGAGCTTCCAGCTCGACAGCTCGGGAACGAAGCTGAAGTTCTCCGGTTGTGACCAGAGCTGTTGCACCGCGTCGAGAAACTCGCCCGCCAGTTCATAGCGTCGGTCATGTTCGATGCGCTGCCAGCCGAACATTTCGTGCTCGACCGCGCGATGGCCGGTCACGACATTGATGCCCCAACGCCCCTTCGAAATGTGATCGAGCGTCGCGGAGAACTTCGCGAAGTGCAACGGATGCCACGGGCCATAAAGCACATGGCTGGTAGCAACAAGAATGATGCGTTCGGTGCGCGCGGTCATCGCCGCGAGCGACATGAACGAGTCGAGGGCCTGACCGTTGAACACGCCACCATAGCCGCCCTTCGGCAGCCACTGGGACAGCGCGAACACCAGATCGAAGCCGAGGCTCTCAGCTTTTTGCACGAGCGCCAGGTTGTAGTCGAAGTTCCAGTCGGTGGTGCGAGGCAACGTCGAGGCGCTCCAGCCACCTGCCTGAATCGGCAGGAATAGGCCGAGCAGCAACGGCTGCTCGAGCGCCCGGGCAACCGGACTATCGTTGAATTCGACAGGCGAGCGCACCGGTACGAAGGGCGTAGCGTCGCGCTTGCTGTCCAATGACTGCGCCGGCGCTTGCGGTTGAGCGGCGAAAATGGATTGGGTCACAGTTATTGTCCGTGCCGTTTGACGTAAAAGGCGCTTGTTCTTTCAAGCGCTCGGCTATCTTGCATAGTGGTTGGCGCCTGGCGCGCGAATCACACCTGAAAGCAAGGCATGAGGGATCCCGATAACACAGTAGATCACGCAAGGTTTGCAACGCAAAACAATGAATTCTTCTTTTCATTTGAGGCATTGCACTGCTCTGTGGACGTCAGTCAGCGCTGCTCGTTCCAGAGGATGTGGAAAGCGCCGCGGCAACTTCGTCGGAATGCGCCTTTGCCCAGGCAGCTGCTTCTTTGGAACCGTCGATATCCTCGCGGAGGACCAGAATACCCTCGCGGTTCCGCCCCGACGGTTGTGCGGCGATCTAGTCGTTATGTCCGCCTGGCGCCTGCTGGACGATGCAGCCCACGTTGCCGGAGTTGCCGAATGCTCGCGTCGCGAGCGCGCACGTGGGTTTCAGGTCTGACCGGTGGGTGAAGGACGCACGCCGTTAAGATAGAAGTTGCCAACAGCGGCGTATTTCCAGCGCACCGGATCATGCACGGTGTGAACTCGCGCGTTGCGCCAGTGCCGGTCGAGATTGAGCGACGGATGCGTCGAGCGGGTTCCGGCCAATTCGAACAGCTTGCTGCTCGCTTCGATTGCGATTTCGGTAGTCAATGCCTTGGCTTGCGCTACGGCGATGGACGCGGCCGCAATCGAGTCTGGCCCAATATCGGCGAGACAGCGATCGATCTCGCGACCGGCGCGTTCCATCATCGCTTCGGCCGCGTGCAGACGCGTCGTCAATTCGCCGAGCTGATGGATCACATAGGGATCGGCGCCGAGGGGCGAGATGGCGCTCGACGACGAAGCCGCGTCGCGTTCGCGAATAAAGGCGATCGTCGCGTCGATCGCGGCGCGCGCAATGCCCGCGTCGATGCCGACATGGCTGATCTGTGTGACCGCGTTTTGCGGCCAGTGCGCGTAGCTTTGGTGAATCGGTAGCACGTTGAGCGCGGGCACCCAAACATCGTCGAAAATCACAGTTCCGCTTGCCGTGGTTTTCTGCCCGAAGCTTTGCCAGTCGTCGATGATCTTCATGCCTGGGTGACCGGCCGGCACCACGGCCACCGTGCGGCGCCCTTCCTGGTCCTGACCGATGGTCGACACATAGTCGGCGAAAAGCGCGCCGGTCGAATAGAGTTTGGTGCCGGACAGCCGGAAGCCGTCTTGATCCGGTGTGATGGTCATCGCGGAGCCGCCTGGTTGCCGTCCGCCGACGTCGACATTCGCATTGCCAAAGCGAGCACCGCCCAGAATCTCGCCGAGAAAGAACGACCGCTGTCGCGCGTTGCCGGTTTTCCAGATCCAGAACACCGCGCTGTTATGGTTCTGCTGGATCTGCGCGATCGACGGGTCGGCTTCCGCGAGGATCGCGAATACGCGCGCAACCGTCGCGTAGGAAACTTGTGCTCCACCGTATTCGCGCGGCACCGTCATGGCCCACAGTCCCGCACCGGAGCAGGCATCGAGCTCGGCGAAAGGCAGGACGCGTTCGCTATCGCGACGCGCCGCGTCGAGCACGAAGCGCTGGGCGAGCGCTCGCGCGGTGTGCAGCGCTTCATCGTCGGATTTGAGAACGTGCGCCGGTGAATAGGCGCGTGCGGTAGCTCGGGCGCTCTCCTGGGACACGACGTCTGAAGCGTGGGCGGTCATCGACGACTCCTGGGCAGTGCATTCGGGAACGGGGCTAAGGCTTAACGCGGGATCGCCTTTAAACGAGTGATGCGGTGTCGGCTTCTTCCGAGGTCACGACGACGGCTCAGTGCCTGTGGCGAAAGAAAATCGGTTTTTACAGACATAACGATGCTTTGACATACAACGTTCGCTTTAGAGCAGAACCTCTCTAAGGCAGCGCTGAGCAAAAAAATGTACCGGTAAATGAATCCATTGGACAACAAACAATAATTTCTATTCTTATATGCGCCTTGATCGGGAGACAGCGAAACCGATACATGGATGTAAGCAAAGCAGAATCGCTTCGTTGGTGTATCCACGGTAGCTGGCTATGCTTTTCGGCGAATCCTACTCGCAGTTTCAACGATCGATCGGACCATTCATTCATGACGACGCTAAACGAGTACCTTCAGCACAAACGCATTGCGTGGCTCGCGAAACGCGAAGCGGCGCGCAACGACCCGGATATCAAGGCTAACCAGCTGAAAGCCAATGTGCGTGCCTTGGGACGCAGTGGCGTACGCGAAATCCGCATTCGTGACTTTCAGGTCATCAGCGACAGCCCCGCTGATTTCGCCGGCTACAACCTCGGACCAGCATCGCCTGAATTACAGCTCGGTGTGCTGGGAAGTTGCCTCACGCATATCACGCTGATTCAGGCTGCCGAGCGGCAGTTGCGGATCGATTCAATCGATGTGGAAGTGACCGGTGAACAGCATCCGCTCGCACAGCAACCGGGTTTCGAGCATGTGCCGATCTTTCCGCACAACCTGCGCTATACGCTCGATATCGTGTCGCCGGAGCCACCCGAAGCGATTCGCGCGCTGCATGAAGCGGTGGAGGCGGTTTGCCCGATCTACAACCTGCTGAAAAACCCGCAGTCGATCGTCGGTGAATTGCGGCACGTCAGCGCGGCGTAGCTAGCGTTCCATGCGCGTGGCGTTCTGCGCGTTGCACGGCGCCACGTCACCAATACCCCGACGCACGTCGCGCGACAAGCGCCGCGACCAAGGAGAGAAATGATGAGCGCAGCCCGCATTACGGAGGAAGCCGAATTCCAGATCAGCCCGCTGTCGGCGCATATCGGCGCCGAAGTCAGCGGAGTCGATCTGACCCGACCGCTTGATCAGAAACAGGTTCGGGCGATCCGCGCCGCATTGCTGAAGTGGCGCGTCCTGTTCTTTCGCGAGCAGTTTCTAAGCCATGAGCAGCACGTTGCGTTTTCCGCGCAATTCGGCGAACTGACGGTCGGGCACCCGGTATTCGGCCACGTCGAAGGGCACCCACAGGTCTACTCGATTTCGAAGTTTCGCAAGGCGACGCGCTTCGAAGGGCAACCACTGCTGCGGCCATGGACAGGCTGGCACACCGACGTGACGGCCGCCGTCAATCCTCCGTTTGCGTCGATTTTGCGCGGTGTCACGATTCCGCCGTACGGTGGCGACACGCAATGGACGAACCTCGTCATAGCCTATGAAAAGCTGTCCGAACCGCTGCGCAAGTTCGTCGACGGTCTGCGCGGCGTGCATCGCTTTGCGCCGCCGCAAGGCGTGAAAGGCACTGACGCGTTTGCGTCGGCGGTCGAGCAGCATACCCTCGTCAGCGAGCATCCGATTGTGCGCGTGCATCCCGAGACCGGCGAGCGCGCGCTATATGTGAGCCCCGGCTTTCTTAAGCAGATCGCCGGCGTCACGCCGCGCGAAAGCCAGGTGCTGCTCGAACTGCTGTGGGAGCACGTCACGCGACCGGAATTCACCGTGCGCTTCAAATGGGAAGCCGGCAGCGTGGCGTTCTGGGACAACCGCACGACTGCACATCTCGCGCCGACCGACATCTTCGATCTCGACTTCGACCGTCAGTTGTATCGCACGACGCTCGTTGGTGACGTGCCGGTCGGGCCAGACGGAAGGCCGTCGGTGTCGCTCGAAGGTTCGCCGATGGGAGCGGCCGCAGCCATTGCGCTGAACTGAGCCGCAGGTCGCTCGTGGGGCGGTCGAGTTCGTTGAAGCGCGCGCCGCGAAACCCGGTGACGGCGACGCGCCCCGCAAGCGGCGCGCTCAGAGCGCGAAACGGCCTTCCGCGACGAATGTCGGTAGCGGATTGCGCGGGCTCGGCGTCTCGCGCTTTTGCAGGGCTTCAGGCAACGAAGCCTTGTCGCCAGCGCGGCCGATGGCGACGGCCGCCTCGATCGCATAGTCCTCGGGGATCGCGAGTTCCGCGCGGATATGCTCGCGTTCAATGCCGGCAAGGCCGTGTGCCTTCCACCCCGAGAGGCTTGCCTGCAGCGCGAAATAACCCCACGCGGCGCCTGCATCGAACGAATGCGACGCGAGCGGAACTTCCGTTGCGGCCCCCGGTGGCGCGAACGTGCGCTTCGACAGCACGATCAGGATCGCGGCGGCATGTTGTGCCCAGCCGCGGTTGAACTCGTTCAGGAAGCCCAGAAAGCGCGTCCAGTGCTCCGTGTCGCGGCGCGCATAGACGAACCGCCACGGCTGCGAGTTATACGAGGAGGGCGCCCAGCGGGCCGCTTCGAGAAAGGTTAGCAACGTCGATTCTGGAATGGTGTCGTTCGTGAACGCGCGCGGCGACCAGCGTTCGAGAAATTGCCTGTCGATCGGATACTCGGCGGTACGGGAGTTCGAGGTGGTCATGTTTGTGCCATTGAGGGGAGAGAGGGGCGATGCTTACGCGTGTACGCCCGCCGGAGTCAGGACGGCGACTGGCGCCACGCCGCTGTCCGCGCGTGCAGTGCACATGAACAACCGAGCGAAGCGTGTTCGCTCAGCGCATGCATCTTGAGCCGCAACGGCATCCTGCCGGACGATGCGCGTCTCAATGCGCATTCGGCGGCTCGCCGGCGTGCCCTGGTCAGGAAGCGGCCACCGCGAGTTCCCTGCGTTCCCGCGCTGTCTGCGTATAGCGATTGACCGGACGCGCCAGCCCCAGATGCTCGCGCAGCGTGCTGCCCGTGTACTCGGTGCGAAAAAGTCCACGGCGCTGCAATTCCGGCACGACCGTATCGGCGAATTCGCTGAGTCCGCCCGGCAGCCACGGCGACATGATGTTGAAGCCGTCAGCACCTTCCTCTTCGAACCATTGCTGCAACTGGTCGGCGATGCTCTGCGGCGTGCCGATCACCTGCTGGTGTCCGCGCGCGCCCGCGATGCGTAGATACAGATCGCGGATCGTCAGGTTGTCGCGCCGTGCGAGGTCGAGCAGCAGCCTTTGCCGGCTCTTGCCGCCATTGGTTTCGGGTAGCTCCGGCACAGGTCCGTCGACGGGATATTGCGACAGGTCGATGCCGCCGGACATGTTCGATAGCAACGCGAGACCGACCGCCGGATCGATGAGCTCCTGCAACGCGTCGAACTTGTCGCGCGCTTCCTGCTGCGTCTTGCCGATCACCGGGAAGATGCCCGGCATGATCTTCAGGTGTTCGGGCGCGCGTCCGTAACGCGCGAGCCGTCCTTTGACGTCGCGGTAGAACTGCTGCGCTTCGTCGAGCGTCTGATGCGCGACGAAAATCACCTCGGCCGTTTGCGCAGCCAGCTCGCGCCCGGCTTCCGACGCGCCCGCCTGCACGACGACTGGCCAACCCTGCGGCGAACGCGCGACGTTCAGCGGTCCGCGCACGCTGAAATGCTTGCCGCGATGGTCAAGCACATGCAGTTTGTCGGCATCGAAATAGATGCCGCTCGCCTTGTCGCGCACGAACGCGTCGTCTTCCCAACTGTCCCACAAACCCGCGACCACGTCGTAGAACTCTTTCGCGCGCTCGTAGCGCACCGCGTGATCGAGGTGTTTGTCACGGCTGAAATTGTGCGCTTCCGTTTCCGTGCTGGACGTGACGAGGTTCCAGCCCGATCGGCCACCGCTCAGATGATCGAGCGACGCGAATTTGCGCGCGACGTTGTACGGCTCGTTAAAGCTGGTCGACACGGTCGCGATCAGCCCGATGCGCTCCGTCACGACCGACAGCGCGGCCAGCAGCGTCAACGGCTCGAAGTGATCGGCGCGCGCGGTGCGCGACAGCGAGGGCAGATGCGTATCGCGCACGCTGACGCTGTCCGCGAAAAAGATCGCGTCGAATTTGGCCTGCTCGGCGATGCGCGCGAGCTGCGCGTAGTGGGCGAAGTCGAGGCCCCCCGCCGCATGCGTGTCGGGGTGACGCCACGCGGCGATATGATGGCCCGTCTCCATCAGGAATGCACCGAGGCTCATCTGTCGTTTATGTTGTGATGCTGCGCTCACTGCTCGCTCCTTGTGACCGACGTTGAGGAAAGATCGTGTTGATCGGCGCAGATGTCAGCGTGCGTTTTCGGCGCGCTCCGAGAAATCCGCGAGGATCCGTTCGCGCAACTGCACGAAACGCGGGTCGCTGCGGTCACGCGGCCGCGGCAAGCCAACCTGCGTAATACGATTGATACGGCCGGGGCGCGGCGCCATCGTCACCACGCGATCGCCAAGATGGATCGCTTCGTCGACGTCATGCGTGACGAGGATCATCGTGATGCGCTCGCTGTTCCAGATCCGCTGCAACTCGTTTTGCAAACGTGTGCGCGTGAGGGCGTCGAGCGCCCCGAACGGTTCGTCCAGCAACAGCACGCGCGGGCGATTTACGAGCCCGCGCGCAATCGCCACGCGCTGCGCCATGCCGCCGGAAAGCTGATGCGGATACGCATGCTCGAAGCCTTGCAGGCCGACGAGTGCGACGTGCTCAGACACCGCGTCGCGCTTCTGCTGCGGCGAAAGCGGCGCGTTGCGCAGCGCGGCGAGAATATTCTGCGAGGCTGTGAGCCACGGAAACAGCCGGTGATCCTGAAACACGATGCCGCGTTCGAGAGACGTATCGTGCACCCGCTCGCCGTCCACGCTGATCTCGCCGCGATAGTCGGTGTCGAGTCCGGCGACTAGCCGCAGCAGCGTCGACTTGCCGCAGCCGCTGGCGCCGAGCACGCTAATGAATTCGCCGGCCGCGATGTCGAGTGAGATGTCATCGAGCACGAGCAGGTCGTCGTCCGCATCGGGTTGGCGCGCATAGCGCTTGCTGACGCCGCGGATGGGGATGCCTTCGGAAATCGTGGTGGTCATGAGTTCGCTTCCTGTTGTTGAGCCGCTTCAAGCTACGGCGCGTTCGCGCGGCGCACCGCTGCGGCGCGCGATCACTCGTCGCTCGACGCCGCGCGCCAGTGCGTTGAGCGCCCAACCCGTCAGTCCCACGACGATGATGCCGAATAGCACGAGGTCCATCCGGAACTGCTCGCTGCCGTCGATCAGCATATTGCCGATGCCGCTGCCTGCAACGAGCAGATACTCGGCGCCGAGCGTCGCGAGCCACGAATAGATGAGCCCCAGATAGAGACCGGTGAAAATCGACGGTAACGCGGCGGGCAGAATCACGTAGCGGATCAGCTGGATGCGCGAGTAGCGCAACGCGCGCGCGACCTCGATATAGCGGCGCGGCACCGCATGGATGGCGTCGCAGGTATGGGCGGCGACCGGCAGCAATGCCGCGAGCGACAGGAACACGACCTTCGCCATGTCGCCGAGGCCGAACCAGACGGAGATCAGGGGGATCCACGCGAACAGCGAGATCTGCTTGAACGTATCGAACGTCGGCCCGATCAGCCGCGTCGCAAGGCGCGAGAGCCCGAGCGCCGAGCCGAGCAGCAGGCCGCCCGCCGTGCCGATGACGAATCCGCTCGCCTCGCGCGCCAGCGAAGCCGACAGCGCGCGCAGCAATGCACCGCTTTCGACTTGCTGCCACGCGGTGTGTGCGACATCGGCGGGGCTCACGAGCAGGCCGCTCTTGACGATATGCAACGCCGACACGAGCCACCAGGATGCGAACACCGCGAGCGGCAGCACCAGTCCGCGCCAGTTGAATGTGCCCAGGCGCTTCCGAAGCGCTGACACGCGAGTTTGCCTCGCCGGCGCTTCGCAACCGCATGGCGGTGGAGCACTTCGCCGCGGCTCAAGGAAGCGGCGCAGCGCGTCGGAAGCAGAAGTGAGTGACATGACAAGTCCCCGAACTACAGCGCTTACTCGCGAAACGCCGAAGGTTGGCCGCGCCGCAGCCGCGCTTCGAGCGCATCGAGCAGACGGTTGATCGCAAAGCCGATCGCGCCGACGATCACGACGGACGCCATGACCAGATCGAGTTGAAAGAGCTGTCGTCCATTGACGATCAGATAGCCGAGCCCTTCTGACGACGCTACCAGTTCGACGACGACCAGCGCTAGCCATGCTTTCGTGAACGCGAGCCGCACGCCGGTGGCGAGCGTCGGTACGGCGGCGGGTAGCACCACGTATGCGATGCGCTGCCAGCGGCCATAGCCGAATCCGCGCGCGACTTCATCGAGCGCGGCGGGCGTCTGGCGAAAGCCCTGCATGGCACTCAGCGTGACGGGCACGAGCGCGGCGTGCGCGATCAGGATGTACTTGAGCGGCTCACCGACGCCCACGAGCAGCAGCAGTAATGGCAGCCAGCCGAGCACGGGAATCTGCACGAGCGCATTGAAGCCCGGCAACGCATACGATTCGAGCGTTCGCGACATACCGAGCGCCGCACCGATCAGGAAACCGGCCAGCGTGCCCGCGCCGAAGCCCAGCAGCACGCGCTGCAGGCTCACGACCGTGTGGTGCGCGAGGTCGCCGCTGCGCGCGAGTTCGTACAACGTGTCGAAGACCGTCTGCGGCGGCGGCAGAATTTGCGGCGCGATCCAGCCGCGTTCGCAGCCAACGGTCCACAGCGCGAACAGCGCGGCGGGCAGTAGCCACGGTGCGAGATGCCAGCCTACGGCGCGTGCGCGTCGCTGCAGGTTTGCGCGTGCCTTCGGGTTGCTGTCGTTCGCTTTGGCCGCGGGGCGCGCGGTTGCGTGCGCCGCGGCGTGGGACCATTCGCCAAGCACCTTGCTCATTGTCGACTCCGGTCAGCCGAGGGGTTTGCCTTGCGCGTCGTAACGCGTCCAGTAGTGGTCGAGCGACTGGCTGTGCAACGCGTTGTCGAGATAGCGCGGCTCGAACCAACCGTCGACGTCGACGGGCTGCCGGATCAGCTTGAGCCTCAGCGCATCGCCCGCCACGGCCTTGTAGCGCGCGACGATGAAAGGATCGATCAGCGGCGAGTTGCGCGACTTCAGCGGCTGGTTCCCGAGCTCCGACTGCCACGACGCGTAGCTGACACCGCTCTTCGCCCATAGTTTGAACAGCGCGTCGCGGTTCGCTTCATCGGACGACCATTGCGCGCCTTTGACAAACACGTTGACGACCCGTTGCACGATATCGGGATGGGCGCGATCGAAATCGTCGATCACTAGCAGGTGCGATTGCCGGGTGAACTGTGGACCGGCCGTCTGCGATTCGAAGACGATCCTGGCGAGACCTTGTTCGCGCAGTTTGTAGAGGTGATAGTCGCTGACCGACGCGTCGATGCCCTTGGAGGACAGTGCCGCGAGCGCGCTGGCCGAATCGAGATTGATCACGCGCAGATCGCGCTCGTCGAGCTGGTTTGCGGCGAGCAGGTTGTCCGCGACGATCTGCAGATTGGTGCCCCGAAAGATCGACACGCGCCGACCCTTCAGATCCTTGATTGTCTGCACGGGCGAGTCGGGCGGCACGGCGATCTTGACGCCGACCCGCACGCCTGATTCGAGCAGGATGCGCGTCTTCAATCCGTTCGCGCGGCCGAGCACGGACGGCAGATCGCCCTGAAACGCGAAGTCGAGCGACTTGTCGGCAATGGCCTCGTTGACAGCGGGGCCCGCGCCCTTGAAGAAGAGCCATTCGACCTTGATGCCGTCGGCGGCGAACTCCTTTTCGAGCAGTTGAAGCTGCTGCACGGTGGCGGCGGGCGAGCCGCCGAAGGTTGGGGGGTCGCCGGCACCTTGCTGCGCGACGCCGATGCGGATCACGGTTGGCTTGTCCGCGTGGGCGGCCGATGCCGTGAGTGCCAAAGCTGCGGCGAGCAATGTGCACTTCAGCAGTGAGAGGATTTGCAGAAGGTTCCGAGAGCTCTGGTTAGCCATTGATCGGGGCGACGTGTAGCGCGGCGTGGTCGTGGAATGCTCATTCTTGTCGACGCTGTTGGTCGGGACAAGAAAGCAATGCAGCTATGTATATGCGCTGCCATGCTATTCGGACCGGAGAGAGAACCGTTGCCCAAAGGAGCCGTTGGGACAGGTAAATACGTGTCGCAGCGCGGGTGCGTCACTTTGAGCGAAGTCGGCATCGCGTATAGCATGGCATCCACTAGACGGGAGGACGCGGGGCGCTAGCAACGAAGCATTTTGCTGATTCTTGGCAGTGAGCGTGCAATGGCGCTTGGCGCTCGCCACGCGGCCACGCCACGAGTCATTTCAACCCTGCCACTGCGCGCCGACGCGCCAACAACCTCACCGCAAGCAGACACCCGCCCATCACGGTCAACGACAACACCGTCGTCATCGTGCCGAGCGCATAAATGACCGGCGTCGTCACCGACGTCGTGAGCCCCTGAAGCTCGAGCGGCAGCGTGTTCTGATCGCCGATCGCCTGCGAGGTGCGAGCGATCTCGTCCCATGACAGCGTGAAGCCGAACATCGCGACGCCGACCACCGACGGCCCGATGATCGGCAGCACGACATGCAGGAAACTCTGCCACGGCGTCGCGCCCAGATCGCGCGACGCCTCTTCATAGGCCGGATTGAAGCGGTTGAACACCGCGAACATCACCAACAAACCGAACGGCAGCGTCCACGTCAAATGCGCTCCGAGCGCGGAAGTGAACAGGCCCATCGACGTCGTATAGCTATCGGAAAACGATTGATACCCCCATGCCGACGCGAGGTACTTCACCCCATTATCGAGCAGCCGGAACGTCAAACCGATCCCAAGCGACACAATAATGGACGGCATGATCAGACTCGCGACCGACACGTAGAACACCGCCGTGTCGCCGCGAAACTTTCGACGAAAGGCGAGGCCCGCCGCCACTGAAAACAGCACCGTCAGCACCGTGACCGCCAGCGCGAGCCGCACGGATCGTCCGAACGCGCCCCAAATATCAACATCGCCGACGCCGTCGCGCAACGCGGCGAACCAATGCAGCGAGACACCGCGCATCGGAAACGTCAGGCCGCCTTCGGGGCCCTGAAAGGACAGAATGAATATCGTAATCACCGGCCCATACAAGAACAGCACGAACAGGCCGAACAGCAGCGCAAGCCAGTAGAAACTGGCTGGACGGCGTTCCCGATGTTTGACGCGAATGGCCTGCATTTTCACAGCTCCTTGCGGATATCGACGACCCGCGTCAAACCCCACACGATCATCAGTACGACGGCGAGCAGAATGATCGCATTGGCTGCCGCGGCGGGAAATTGCAGGTAGCCGGTCTGCACCTGAATGACCTTGCCCACCGATGCAATCTGTTGCCCGCCCATCACGCCGACGGTCAGAAAATCGCCCATCACGATCGTGATCACGAAGATCGAGCCGATTACGATGCCCGTCTTCGACAACGGCAGGACCACGTCGCGTACCACCTGCCAGCTGCTCGCACCGGCATCGCGCGCGGCTTCGAGCAGCGACCGCTCGATGCGCATCATCGCGTTGAAGATCGGCACGATCATGAAGAACGTGTAGAGATGGACGAACGCGAGCACCACCGAGAAGTTAGAGTACAGCAGCCATTCGAGCGGCTGGTTGATAAGATGCGCGCCGAGTAGCACCTGATTGACGAGGCCATTGCGGCCGAGCAGCGGCATCCACGAAATCATCCGGATCACGTTGGAGGTCCAGAACGGAATCGTGCAGACGAGGAACAGCACCGTCTGCATGCTCGTCGTGCGCACGTGAAACGCGAGGAAGTAGGCGATCGAAAAGCCCAGCAGCAAGGTCATTGCCCACACGATCGCGCAGAACCTGAGCGTCGACCAGTACGTCTTGAAGGTCACGCAAACGTCCGTCATCGACGAACAGCCGTTGAAGATCGCGGTGTAGTTCTTCAGCGTGAACGCGGGAATGATCTGGTATTCGTTGAAGTCCCAGAAACTGACGATCAGCGTGATGACCAGCGGCACGATGAAAAACAGCAGGAAGGTCAGCGACAGCGGCGTCGCCTGCAACCATGCCGGTGCGCGGCGATGTTTGACGGGCGTGTCCTGCGCGTGCGAGGGAAGGTCGATGGTTGCCATGGGCGGGTATCTATCGAATGACTGCGCGGCGCATCGCTGCGCGAGAACGAGAAATGACTACGCTGCTCAAAGGAGCCGTGCTTGCCGGCGCGTCACACCCCGGCAAGCACATCGAGCCGCGGCGTCGATCAGGCCGCGATGAACTCGTTCCACTTCTGAACCATGTAGATGTTCTCGTCCATCACCGCGTTCCAGCACGCAATCGCACTCATGCGCTGGGTGTATGAACCGCCGTCCCGCACGGCGCCGGCCTTTTCGAGCAGTTGGCCGTCCGGCGCCTTGATGTCCTGCGCGGCCGCTTTGCCTTCGATCCAGTAGTCCCATTCGTACGGCTGCATGTGCGTCTTCGCGGTCTCGATCACGCCGGGGTAGTAGCCCTGGCGCATCAGGTAGGCGCCGGCCCAGCCGTCCTGGAACCAGTTGACGAATTCGTACGCGGCGTCGAGCTTCTTGCCTTGCAGCGAGCGCGGAAAGCCGAAGCCCGAGGCCCACGAGCGATAGCCTTCCTTGAGCGGCTGAAATTTACACGCGATGCCCATCGTGCGCACCTTCGTCACCGCCGGCGACCACATCGACTGGATCACCACTTCGCCCGACGCCATCAGGTTCACGCTTTCGTTGAAGTCCTTCCAGAACGCGCGGAATTGGCCAGCATGCTTGGCGTCGATCAGGATCTTGATGGTCTGGTCGATCTCGGCCTTGGTCATATTGCCTTTGTCGCCGTATTTCATGTGACCCATCGCCTCGATCGCCATCGCCGAATCCATGATGCCGATCGCGGGAATGTTCAGCAGCGCCGCCTTGCCTTTGAACTGCGGGTTGAGCAGTTCTGACCAACTGTCGATCGGGCGCTTGATCAGGTCGGGACGAATGCCGAGCGTGTCCGCGTTATAGGTGGTGGGGATCAGCGTCATCCATTCGGTCGGCGTCGCTGAGAACTCGGTCGAGCGCGGGCCGGTCAGGAACATCACCTTCTTTGGCGCGGTGCCCTGGTCGCCGATCTTCTTGCCGTTGACTTCACCGCGCGTCAACACGGGCGTGATCTTGTCGGCGAGCTTGATGCGTTTGGCGTCCATGCCCGCGAGCGTGCCGGCCGGAATCAGCTTCTTGAGCGCGAAGTATTCGGTGTCGACAATATCGAACGAGTTGGGTTGCGTGATGATGCGCTTGGCGACGTCGTCGGTGGTCACTGGCACGTATTGAATCTCGATGCCGGTGTCTTCCTTGAATTTCTTCGCGATGTCGGCACTCTGATTGACCGCGGTGCCGAGGTAGCGCAACGTGATCTTTTCCTGCGCATGCACGTACGGAAAGCCGGCAATGCCGGCCGCCGCCACCGCGCCCTTGATGAACGTGCGGCGCGACAGGCCTTTTTCCTTCACGTCGGCTGCGGCCACTGCCGGGCTCTCGTTCGTTTCACTCATTGCTTTCTCCTCAGTTGACGTTCAATTCGCGCTTATTCGACGTTCGGTTCACTGCATTGCGATCCGCTGCGATGCAAGCACTCAGGCTGCCAGCGGATGCGCGTCCCGCTCGTTCCACCAGATCACCACGCGCGCGTCGGGACCGAGCCGTGTCGCGTCGTAGTCGCCGTCGCTCACGAGCGAGATCAATTCGGGCGAGCCGTCGAGCGGGTCGAGCGTCATGCGCAGATGCGTGCCCTGGTATTCGGTTTCACGGACCCTGCAGGGTACGCCGCCAATGCGTGTCAGGCCGCTCTCGCCGCCGGCGTTCTGCACTGGCGTGACGCCGTGCGGCACCACGCGCACATGGTCGGCGCGCACGGTAAACAGGTGGCCATTCGTATTGAAGACGTTATGGCCGCCGAGGAAGCGGGCCACGAATTCGGTACGCGGACGGTTGAATACTTCGTGCGGTGTGCCGCTCTGCTCGATACGGCCATGGCTCATCACCACGACGAGATCGGCCAGCGCCATCGCTTCTTCCTGCGAGTGCGTGACATGCACGAAGGTAATGTCGAGATCCTTCTGCCAACGCTTGAGCTCGGCGCGCATCTGCACGCGCAGAAACGGGTCGAGCGCGGAGAGCGGTTCGTCGAGTAGCAGGCAGCCCGGTTGATTCAGTAACGCGCGCGCGAGTGCCACGCGTTGCTGCTGGCCGCCGGATAACTGGGCTGGTTTGCGCTCGGCATACGCGGACATCGCGACCAGTTCGAGCAGTTCGGCGGCGCGCTTGCGCCGCACGTCCTTCGCGACGCCGCGCACCTTCAGGCTGAATGCGACGTTGTCGAGCGCGCTCAGATGCGGGAACAGCGCGTAGTTCTGAAACACCATTGCGGTGCCGCGCGCGGCGGGTTCGGCGCGCGTGACGTTGCGGCCCGCGATCAGAATGTCACCTTCAGTGACGGATTCATGACCGGCGATCATGCGCAAGGTCGAGGTCTTGCCGCATCCGGACGGGCCGAGCAGGCAACAGTACTGGCCGCCGGCGATGCGCAGGTCGATCGCGTCGACGGCCAGCGAATCGCCATATTGCTTTGACACGTGGACCAGTTCGATATCGGCGGCTTTGGTTTCGAGCACCGTTGAAGCAGGCTGAATCATGAAGGATGTGTCCTCGTGAACGGCGAACAGTGGGGTGGGGCACGCGTCAAATCAATGCGCCGCCCATGCGAAGCCATGCAAACGCAAGACGTGTGCCATCCTTCGAATTGTGACGCTCGCGATTGCCGACGTACCGTTGTGCTTAACGTCTACGAGTTGGCTCACATATTGCAAACGATCCGCAGCGTCGATCGTTTGCGATCAGAAAGGATGGGATTGCGCGATCACGGTGCGTCTTCGATCCGTCTCGGGGCATGAACTGACCAATCGGGTTCATCCATTACGTGTCGTGGCGCTTTTCGACATCCACGATTTCTTGCTCATGAACGACACACGGAACATGCCCGTAGCAGAGAACCGCGCGCGTCAATCGCTTGCCACGCATGGCCGCTTTGCCTACCGCCCTATCACCGATAGTGACGCGTTCCGCTGGCCTGGCGACACCGGACTCGCGGTCTATCTTGGCTTTAACATCGAGCACTTTGCGTTCGGCGAAGGCCTCGGTGCGGCACTCGGTCCGCTCTCGCCGCAACCGGATGTGCTGAACCATAGCTGGCGCGAATACGGCAATCGCGTCGGCGCGTGGCGCTGCATTGAACTGTTCGATCAGCTCGCGCTGCCCGCGGGCACGCTGATCAATACCGCGCTCTACGACCACTGTCCTGAACTGATCGAGGCTTGCGTCGCGCGTGGCGATGAACTGATCGGCCACGGCCACACGAACGCGCACCGGCAGAGCGACCTCGACGAAAGCGGTGAACGCGAGCTGCTTTTGCATTGCTACGAACGGATCGCGGAAGAATCCGGTACGCCGCCGCAAGGCTGGCTGTCGCCGTGGATTTCGGAGTCGCATCTGACGCCCGATCTGCTGGCCGAGACCGGCTATCGCTACACGTTGAACTGGTGTCACGACGACCGCCCCGTACGAATGGCCACGCGTGGCGCGCCGCTGTGGTCGATTCCGTATCCGCAGGAACTCAACGATCTGCCGATGATGGTGGGCCGTCACATGGACGGCCGCGCGTTCGCCGACATGATCGTCGATCAGTTCGACGAGATGCTCGAACAGGCGAATCGCGGCGCGCAAGCGCAAGCGCTGGTGATGGGCATCGCGCTGCATCCGTATCTGGTCGGACAGCCATACCGGTTGCGGCATCTGCGCCGCGCGCTCGAACATATCGCCACGGCGCGCGCACGAGGCGATGTGTGGATCACCACTCCTGGCGAGATCGCGAGTCATATGGACGGTCTGGAGCGGGCCGGCATCGTGCGCCCGGCCGTCGCATGAGCGCGAAAGCCGGCGCGGCCACCGCGAAGAAAAACGCCGGTGACGACACGGATATCAACGCACGCATCTATCAGTCGATCTTCGACGGCGTGATGAATCATCGTTTGATTCCCGGCACGAAGTTACCGGAGCCCGAACTGTGCCAACTGTTCGGCGTGGGCCGCGCGGTCGTACGTCGTGTGCTGGAAAAGCTCGCCTATGACGGCATCGTCGTATTGCGGCCGAACAAGGGCGCGGTAATCGCCGAGCCCTCGCCCGAGGAAACGCGCGAGATATTCGAGGCGCGGCGCTCAGTCGAACGGATGCTGGTAGAGCTTGCCGTGCAGCGCGCGAGTGCGACGGACATCAAGGCGCTGCGGCAACAACTCGCGAGCGAGCATGACGCCATGCACCGCTACGACCAGCCTTCGTGGGCGACGCTCGCCAGCGGCTTTCATATGCGCATCGCCGCGCTGGCCGGCAATTCGATCCTGCAGAATTATCTGAAGGAACTGGTATCGCGCTGTTCGCTGATCGTCGGGGTGTACGAGCCGCCGGGCCATGCGCCGTGCGAGCACGCCGAGCATGCTGCGATTGTCGACTGCATCGAGGCGCGCGACTCGGCGGGCGCAATGGAGCATATGGAAGCGCATCTGCGCGATCTCGAAGAACGCATTGAAACCTCGCGAATGCGCGGCGAGAAAAGCCTCGGCCAATTGCTCGGCATCATTGAACACGCGACTACGAACCAGGCGGCCCGACATGGAAATTGATTTCGAAGCGATCACCGAATACCAGCGCTACAAGCTGATGGCGAGCCTGATCGTGCCGCGTCCGATCGCGCTCGTCACCACGCTCGGCGCCGACGGTACGATCAACGCCGCGCCGTTTTCGATGTTCAATATGCTCGGCGAAGAACCGCCGATCGTGATGATCAGCATTAACCGCGCGGCGGACGGCACGCTGAAGGACACGGCGGTCAACATCGTGCGGACCGGCGAGTTCGTCGTGCATCTCGCCGACGAGACGATCGCCGAAGAAATGCATCGCTGCGGGGAAAGGCTGCCGCCCAACGTTAGCGAACTTGTCGAGGTCGGCTTGACGCCGGTGCCGAGCTCGTGCGTTGCGCCGCCGCGCATTGCCGAAGCGCCGGTTGCGTTCGAGTGCACGATATGGGAGACGCTGGAGACCACCACCCGGCAGATCTTTATTGGCCGCGTACATCGGCTGCATGCGCGCGACGGGTTGATCGACACCGAAACGTGGCGCGTGCGTTTGCAGCACTACTTTCCGGTGGGCCGTTTCGGCGCGAGCGACTATGTGACGACGCGTGACCGCTTTACGTTGGGTTGACGTTGACGTTCACGCGTATGGACCACAAGCGTTAGCCCCTTCGGCGATCAACGCGCGTATAGACGCGCTTGTGTTAGCTGGCGAATCACTGCGTCTGGACCGTGTGCGTAGGCCGCCACGTAGGCGAACCTGAACGGCCCGCGTGAACCAGCACGCGGGCAAGAAGCCACGCGCCGATCCATCACACGGTGAGCGCCCGGCCATCGCTGCGCGGATCGTGCGCGCCTGACACCGCGCCGTGCGCATCGATGCGTATCACACCAGGGTGACCCGCCAGCGGACTCTGCGTCGGGATCGCGCTCACCTCGTGGCCGCGCGCGGCGAGCGCCGCGAACACGTCGGCGCCTGCGTCTTCTTCGAGCTTCAACGCATCGCGCGTGTCGGAGAACGTCTTGCCGAGCAGAAAACGCGGACGGGCGAGTGCGGTGAGCGGGTCCATCCCGTAGTCGATCAGCCGCGTGAGAATGGCGGCGAGCGTTTGCGGCTGACCGTCGGCGCCTTGTGTGCCGAACAGCAGGTACGGTCGGCCGTCTTTCAGGTACATGCCGGGGTTGAGCGTATGAAAAGGGCGCTTGCCCGGCTGCACCGCGTTGTGATGCGCGGGGTGCGTGCTGAACGACGCGCCGCGGTTGTGCCACAGAATGCCGGTATCGCCCGCGACTACGCCGCTGCCCCAGTCGAAGTAGACCGTTTGCAGCACGCTGACGCTGCGGCCCTGGCTATCCGTCGCGCCGATGAACACCGTGTCGCCCGGATGGAACACGTGTGGCCACTCGCGCGCTCGATGTGGGTCGATCGAACGAGCATGGGCGTCGAGCGTCGCGGGCGACAGCATCTGCTCGACGGGCACGGTGTTGAACTCGGGATCCGATACGAAGCGGTCACGGTCGACGAACGCGCACTTCACCGCTTCCACCAGCAGGTGATAGTAATCGGCAGTCCCTTCGCGAATCGCGCCGATGTCGAAGCGATCCAGCGTGCCCATGATTTGCAGCGTCGTCACGCCTTGCGTAGGCGGACGCAGGCTCACCAGTTCGCCGCCGCGATACGCGACCCGCAGCGGTGCTTCGTCGCGCGCGCGCGTTCTGGCGAGATCGCTCGAAGTGAGCGGCGAGCCGGCCTGCTGCAAACCGCGCGCGATGCGCTCCGCCAGTTCGCCTTCATAAAACTCGCGTGCGCCGAAACGGGCAATCCGCTCGATGCTCTTTGCCAACGCCGGTTGTGTGAAACGCTCGTCGACAGCGGGAATCCTGCCGTGCGGAGCGAAGGTTGCCGCAAAGCCCGGCAACGTATTCAGTTCGCCGACACGCAGGCTTTGCCAGAAATGCTGCGACGGCGTGACGGGAAAGCCGTCGCCGGCATAGTTGAGCGCGCGGTCGAACAGCGACGACCACGACTGTGTGCCGCCCCATGCGCCTTTGCTGATCTCGTATGCGTGCTGCCATGCATCGACGGTCGCCGCGGTGGTGAGCGCGGATGCCGCGCCGCGCAACGGGATCGCGCCGTCGAACGCGGGCAGTTGCGCCGGGGCCTGGCCGATGCCCGACAGCGTGCGCAAGGTTCCCTCGCGGTCGCCGATTACCCAGAACGCGTCGCCGCCGAGTCCTGTGAAATGCGGATACGTCACGCACAGCGCGGCACCGATCGCGATAGCCGCTTCGATCGCATTGCCGCCGGCGCGCAACACGTCGCGTCCGGCCTCGCTCGCCAACGCGTGGGGGCTGGTGACCATGCCGCCGGTCAGGCCGGCGAGTCGCGTGTCGCGCATCGATCGCTGCTCCGTTACAGGGAGACGAGCCGCGCGTGAGCTCGTCGGAGTACGGATTATATGTTCACGGAGCGCATCGAAAAAAATCGATGCCGATCTGCAACGCTCTCGATAGAGACAAGCACGCAGCACATGTCGTTTCGGTGCGAAGTGCTGCCGGATCGGGCACGCATAGGGACGCTCGGCTGCGAACAGCGACTCGATACCGTGGGTTAGTCATACGACGCCCACCTCATGAAAGACAGTGCGCGGTACTATCTTCGTCGGCCCGTCACGTATACGCCTGTCCCATGGAACTGAAGCAGATCCAGTACTTCATCGCGCTTTTCGAAGAAGGCACCGTCACGCGCGCCGCCAGGCGGCTCAACATCGCGCAACCGGCGCTCAGCATGCAGATCGCCAAGCTCGAAACGGAGATTCGGCAGAAGCTCTTCGAGCGGGGGCCGCACGGCATGGCGCCGACCGAAGCCGCACGGTTGATGTACCGCCTTTACACGCCGATCATGCGCGACATCGATCACGCACGCGAACACCTGAGCCGTCGCGATGTCATCGTGACGGGCCGCGTGTCGCTGGGAATGGTGTCGTCGGAGGCGCAGAGCGTATTGCCCGAATCGCTCGCCCGATTCGATGCGCTTTTCCCGCAAGTCGAAGTCTCCGTCGCCGATGGCTTCAGCGCGCAGCTGATCGACGCTGTCGAATCGGGCCGGCTCGATGCCGCCATCATCAACAAGCCGCGCGGACGGCTGACGCTCCACGTAGAACCGTTGCTGGTGGAGGAAATGGTGCTGGTGACGAGCGTGGAGCACGGCCCAAAGCTGCCCGACGAGATCGATCTCACGCAGCAGTCGGACATCGAATTCGTGTTGCCCACGCGCCGCAACGGCCTGCGCGGCGCGCTCGATGCCGCGCTGATGGCGGCTGACGTCGTCATCAAGCCGAAGTTCGAGATCGATCTGCTCAGCACCATCGTGCAGTTCGTCGAGCAGAGCGGTGTCGCGACCATCCTGCCGCGCGTCGTCGTGCAGGCGAAAGTGGAGGAAGGGCGCTTGCGCGCACGCACGATAGCGTCGCCGCCGATCGTGCGCCACATCATTCAGGTCACGCATCCGAAGCGGCCGATCGGACCGGCCGCCCAGGCGCTCATCACGATCATCACTGATGAGATAAAGCGCGTGACGACGGGCGTTGTGGGAAAACAGGCGCCTTAGCGGCCGCGTTCCAACGGTTCGCGCGCACGGCTCGGAACGTCGCTGCGCGTGCCGAACAGCGTGTCGCAAATCGGGAACGTGAGGTTGAAGTTCTGTGTCGCCATCACTTCCGGATCGTGGTGTGTGGCGTGCAGGCGCCGCACTGTGTTGACGAACGGAACGCGGTCGAGCAACGGGCTGTCGGTGACGTGTGAAAGCGTATGCAGGCCCTCATACATCAGAAAGTACGCCGCCATCGTGAGCAGCGCGATGTAACCTGCGTTGCGGGAGAATACGAACCCAATCAGGAGCGCGAACGGCACGGCCGCCAGCACGAACGCAACCGGCGCAAAAGGCGGAAACAGCAGCGCGCGCCAGTGACGGTGGCCCTTGTATTCAAGCGTCACATGCGTGAAGAACCGGTGATGGACGGCGCAATGGCGCTTGTAGATCATGCTGAAATACTTCGTCGGACGATGCAGCACGTAGCGGTGCGCCGCCCATTCCGCCCAGTTGCCGAACAGAAAGAGCGGAATGACCGCCAGCCATTCGGCAAGCGTCGGTGTATGAAGCTGCATCAGGCAATACACGATCACGCCGCCGGTGAAGAGCAATGTGAAGCCGAGGTGCATTTCGCCGCGATACCACCATGGCGTGGCATTGACATACTCGTCACGGAACTTGTAGGAACGCGCACGAACGTCTTCTTCATATTTCATCGATATCTCCGGCTATAGTGAAAGGCGTGCGCCGGTTGACGTCCGCCGTTACGTCCAATGACTCAGGGTCGACTGCGCGCGCAACCGCCTTCGAGCTTGCCGAGCGTCTCGGGCACCACGAACGCGCCCACGAGAAAGATCATGCTGATCGCACCGACGAAGATCGCGAGCGTCGACGGCAACTGGCCCGCGTCCTTCGCGACGAGGGAAACGAAGGTCGGCATCATTCCGCCGATCGCGAAGCCGATGTTCCACGACAGACCCGTGCCGGTCGCGCGGATCGCGGTCGGGAAGCGTTCGTTCAGGAAGATCAGCACGGGCGCATAGCCGGCGCTGCCGAGCGCGGAAAGCAGCACCGCGTAGACGCCGACCATCGTGATGCTTTGCGCCGTCGGCAGCAGCAGGAACAGCGCTGGCATCGCGATGAGCCGGATGATGCCGATCCAGATAAACGCGCCCTTGCGTCCGATGAACGTACTGACGTGCCCTGCCGCGACCGAAGCGATCACCACGGCTACGCTGCAGATCATCAGGATCGCGGCGGCGGCGCCGTTCGGCGCATGACTCACGACTTTCAGGAAGGTCGGCAGATAGCCTGACGTGAGGTAGTAGCCGCTGCCGCCGCCGATAGTCAGCAGCAGATTGACGAACAGCACGCCGCGATATTCCCGCGAAAACAGCGTGCGGATCGGCGAGCGCGCCTGATCGGCGTTGACGATCTTCTTCTGTTCAGCGGCTTTCGCAGCTTTTTCCGCGGCGAGCTTCTTCCAGAGCGGCGATTCTTCCAGACCGTTGAACACGAAGAGACCGAGCACCGAACTCAGGATGCCTGTGAAGAACATGCAACGCCAGCCCCAGGCGTCGAACGCATCGCCGGGAAAGACCGCGGACATCGCCAGATACGTGAGCGATGCGAGCAACGCGCCGAGCCCGGCCCCACCCCCACCGATGAGACCGGACACCGCGCCGCGATACTTCGGCGCGACGGATTCGGTGCCGATCGTATGCGTCGACGCAACCACGCCGCCGACGAACACGCCCTGCACGAGACGCAGCAGCAGAAACAGGACCGGAGCCACGAGCCCGACCTGGGCGACCGTCGGCAGCGCGCCGAAGGCCGCCGTCGAAAGCCCGACGCCGACGACCGCGACGATCATCGCACCCTTGCGGCCATGACGGTCGGCATAGGAGCCGAACAGCGCGGAACCGAGCGGGCGCATCAGCAGCGTCACCGCGAAGGACGCGTACACCGCCGCGAGCGAGAGCATCGCATGTTCGGACGGAAAGAACAGACGCCCGACAACCGGCGCCACATACAGCAATACGAACAGGTCGAACAGGTCGAGGGCCCAGCCGAAGCATGAAGCCATCACAGCGCCCATCACCTGGCGCTGATTGACCGAAAGCACGGTGGCCCCGTCTTGCGCTGCTACAGACATTTGCATCTCCTTTGTGTCACAGGCGCGCTTTGTTGGATGCGCGCTCTTGTCGAGGTTGAAAAACCGTCAGTGCGCGGAGGCGAACGGCGATGCCACGCTCGCCCGTCGCTGGGCGACCATCGCATCGGCGATCTTCTCGGCGATCATGATGGTCGGTATGTTCGTATTCGCCGATGGCAGTCGCGGCATCAGCGATGCATCCACGACGCGCAGCCCGCGCGTGCCTCGCACGCGGCCTTCGGTATCGGTGACCGCGTCGAGGTCCTGCGCGCCGCCCATGCGGCACGTGCCGCTCGCATGCCACACGCCGAACACGTTCGCGCGGATGAAATCGGCGAGCGCGCGCTCGTCGTGGATCAGCGAAGTCATCTGCAGGCCGCGCGTGAAGAAGCGTTCGATCAGCAGACGCCGCAGCGGCGCGGGCGTATCGAGCAGCACGCCGAGGATCGAAGTCAGAAGCGCATTGCCTTCGCCGACCTTGCTCAGCGCTTTCACGCGCGGTGAGAACGCGGCCGGGAAGAAGTCACGTGAATCGCGGCCAAGACCGGATGCGTCGACGACGCGCGCCAGCATCCGCACGCCGGCGGCGAGCCGCTGCAAATCGCGTTCGTCGTCGAGCAGATTCAGATCGACGCGCGGCGCAACGGCCGCATCGGGCGATGCCAGTTGCACGCGGCCTCGCGAATACGGCCGATTGCACCAGAGGAAAAAGAGGCCGAGCCGGTTGCCGAGCGCATGCCACGCGGCGCGCGTCGCGCTCGACAGATACAGGTCCGACTCGTCGCAGCCCGCGACGCCCGAACTCATGCGCGCGGCCATCATGCTCGCGCGGCGGCGCGCGAGCGGCATGCGAAAGCGCGGCTCGAGAAAATGACAGAAGGTGAGCGACGGATGATCCTGCAGATTGCGTCCGACGCCTGGCAGGTCGGCCACACACGGAATACCCATCGCCACGAGTTGGCGAGCATCGCCGATACCGGCGCGCATCAGCATCGCGGGCGACTGCAACGCGCCCGCGCTCAGCACCACCTCGCCCGCATCGAAACCCACGCGCTCGCCGTTCGAAGCGATCGCGACGACACCGCGGGCCGTCGCGCCTGCCATCACGATGCGTTCGACACGCAGATTCGAATAGATGCTGAGGTTCGGACGCTTGCGCGTGGCTTCGTCGAGATAGGCGATGGCCGTCGACACGCGCTTGTCGTCGATGTTCGAGAATGCGCCCGGAAAGAAGCCGTCGCCGAATTCGCCATTCTGGTCCTGAAGTTCCGGCAAGCCGTTCGCGCGCAAACCCTTCGCGAATGCATGGCAGAACGCCGGCCAGTCCTTGGGCATGATCCGGCGGATCGGCACCGGTCCGTCGCTGCCGTGCAATTCGCCGCCGGGAAAGTTCACGTCGCGTTCGAGCTTGCGAAAGTACGGCAGCACATCGCGCCACGACCAGCCTTCGGCGCCGTTCGCGGCCCATTCGTCGTAGTCGCGTGGCAGGCCTCGATTGGCCGACTGCACGTTGATGCTCGAGCCGCCGCCCATCACGCGGCCCTGCTCGTAGACGCGCGGCGCGGCGTGCTGCGTGGCCTTCGCTTTCAGATCGGGCCAGATGTACGCGTCGCCGCAGAAGACAGGCATCGGATAGCTGTCGAGAATCGCCGCGGGCACCGCGCCCGGCGGCGTATCGGCGCCCGCCTCGATCAGCGCGACGCGCACCGACGGCGCCGCCGACAGCCGATGCGCGAGCACGCATCCGGCCGAGCCGCCGCCTACGATCACGTAGTCGAAGCGATTCATCGCGTTGTCTCCTCTTGTCTCGTCCGCCGCGCGGCGTGTCAGGTATCAGCTGCCGCGAAACACCGGCTTGCGCTTGCCATGAAACGCTTCGACGCCTTCGCGGAAATCGTCCGACGAGCGCAGACGGCTATAGCAATGGCCTTCGAGTTCGATCGCGATCGACAAGGGCGCGTCTTCCGAATCGTTCAAGAGCTTCTTCGCGGTGCGTTGCGCAAGCGGCGAGAATGCGCGCAGTTCGTCGACGAGCGCGTCCGTCGCCGCTTCGAGTTCGGCGTCCGCGACGAATTCGACCGCGATGCCCCACTCGTACGCCTGCTCGCCAGGAATGCGGCGCGAGCGCATCACGATGTCCTTCGTGCGGCCGATGCCGACCATCGACTGCAAACGCGCCGAACCGCCCGAGCCGGGAATCTGGCCGAGCTTCTGCTCCGGCAGCGCATAGAAGGTCGTATCGGTGACGATCCGGAAATCGCACGCCAGCGACAATTCGAAGCCCACGCCGAAGCAGAAGCCGCGATTGGCCGCAATCACCGGCTTCGAGCAGCGCGCGGGCGCCGCGATATTCCACGCGAGCTTCGACACGTGTTCCGGCGATGCTTCCAGAAAGCCCTTGATGTCGCCGCCGCTCGAAAAATGCTCGCCCTTCGCGCGCACGACGATCACGCGCACGCGGTCGTCCTCGTCGAGGGCTTCGAACACGGCGCACAACTGATCGCGTGCGTGCATCGAAATGACGTTGAACGGCGGCCGATGCAGGATGATGTCGGCGCGCTCGCGCTGCGCGTCGATTTCGACCGAGAAGCCGTCGAGGTCTTGCAGCAGTGTCTGGCCGCGATGGTTGAGATCACTCATTGTGTTACTCCTTGGTGGTTTCTGTAGGTTGCGCGGCCTGGGCGTTCGAATCGGGCGTGTACTCGCCCGCTTGCAGCTTGCGGCGCAGAATCTTGCCGACCGGCGACTTCGGAATGTCGTCGACGAACACGTAATCGCGCGGACGCTTGAAGTTGACGAGGTCCGACTGACGGCACCATGCATCGAGCGAGTCGGCATCGACGTACTCGCGGCGCTTGATGAATGCGACCACACGTTGCCCCCAGCGCTCGTCCTTGACGCCCGCGACCGCGACTTCATCGACGGCGGGATGCAGCGACAGCACCGATTCGATGTCCACCGGTGAGATGTTTTCTCCGCCGCTGATGATCATGTCGTCGACGCGGCCGGTCACGTACAGATCGCCGTCGCGGTCGAGATAGCCCGTGTCCCCGGTGAAGTACCAGCCCTCGCGCAGGCACTTCGCATTCGCGTCCGGACGATTCCAGTAGCCTTCGAAGGCTTCGTCGCCGAGCAGGTCCACGACGATCTGTCCTTCTTCGCCGGCTTCGGCGATCTCGTTGGGCGAGAGGGCATCGAGCTTCACGACGCGCAGCCGCGTATTGATGCCCGCGCGGCCCGCGCTGCCGGGCTTCTTTGTCGCGTCCTGGTCGATGCTGAACGTGTAGACCTCGGACGAGCCGTAGTGATTGACGAACAGCTCCGGCTCGAACGCGGCCGAAAGGCGCTTGAGCAGGCCGTCGTTCATCGGTGCGCCGGCGAAGCCGAGCTTTCTGACCGACGACGTGTCCGTGCTCGCGAACGCGCTGTCGGCGAGCAGATCGTGATAGAGCGTCGGCACGAGATAGAGGCAGGTGAGCGCGTGCTTCGAAATGCAATCGAGCGCGAGCTTCGCGTTCCAGCGCCGCACGCAGACGAACAGGCCATCGACGAGCGCCATCGCGAGCAGCGAGCGCACGCCCATCGTGTGATAGAGCGGCATCACGCCGAGCGTGCGTTCGCCGCGCCTGTAGAGGTTCTGCGCGACGTGCGCGAGCGCGCCCGCGCGTTCATGCCGATGCCGGCGCGGCACGCCCTTGCCTTTGCCCGTCGTGCCGGACGTATAGAGGATCAGCGAGATGTCGTCGGCGGTGGCGCGCGTCGTGTCGGTCGCCTCTGCACTGCGCGTTCGTTCGACGATGAGCGCATCGAAGGTGGTGGTGCGGCCGGGCGCATCGTCGAGTCCGACGCGCGGCACTTTTTGCGCGGCGGCGCTCTGCGCGACGGAATCCGCGCTGACGGGCTCGTAGACGATCGCCTTCACCCCCGCGTCGGTCACGCAGTAGTCGACTTCTTCCGGCTTCGCCCGCCAGTTGAGCGGCACGATCACGATGCCCGCGAACTGTCCGGCCCAATGCAGCGTCGCCATTTCCCAGCGGTTTTGCAGTACGACGAGCAGCCGGTCGCCGTGTTCCAGGCCCAGTTCGCGCAGGCCATCGGCGACATTGAGGATCATGCGATGCCACTGCGCGTAGGTCAGTTGCACATCGCCGTCGACGAGCGCGAGCGCGTTCGGACTGCGCTCGACGCTTTGCAGGAACGTACGTCCGAGATCAAGCATGTTCGGCCTCCTTCGCGCTTGCCTCGGCCCGGCGGCGCGCCGCCACGTCGAGCACCGCGGCCACGATGGGCGTGTAGCCCGTACAGCGGCAGATATGACCCGAGAGCATCTCGCGCACCTGCTCTTCGGAAGGATCGGGCACGCGCCGCAGATAATCCGCGCACGACATGAGAATGCCCGCCGTGCAAAAGCCGCATTGCAGCGCGTGATGCCGCTGGAACGCCTGCTGCAGGTCGCCAAGCGTCTGATCGGGCGCAAGGCCTTCGACGGTATCGATATGCCGACCGTCGGCCTGCACCGCGAGCATCAGGCACGAGCGCGCCGCGACGCCATCGACCTGCACGGTACATGCGCCGCACACGCCGTGTTCGCAGCCGACGTGCGTGCCCGTCGCGCCCAGTTCGTGCCGGATGAAGTCCGACAGCAGTTCGCGCGGCTCGCAATAGCCGCTTCGTTCGCGGCCGTTCAGCGTCAGCGCGATGCGCCGCACTTCGCCGTGCCGCATGATGGTGTCCGGTATCCTGCTCACTTTGCCTCCTCGATCACGCGCCATCCGAGTTGCCGGACCAGATTCCGGCGATATGCCGCGCTGATCTGCGCATCGTCCTGCGCGTTCAGTTTCCAGCTCAAATCGTTCAGTGCGCCGCGCAGGTCGTCGCCCCGCAGACGCGGCCATTGCTCCGTCACCGGCCGGTCCGCGACGCCGCCGACAGCAATGCGGATCGACTCGTCGGTGACCACGGCCGCGCACGCGACGATCGCGAAGTCGCCGTGCCGCGCGGAAAATTCGGCGAATGCGTAGCGCTCGCCTTCCTTGCGCAGCGGGAAGCGCACGGCTTCGACGAGTTCATCGGGCTCGCGCGCGGTCATCAGCATTCCCTGAAAGAAGTCCTGCGCCGCGAGCGTGCGGCGCCTCTTTCGCGAGCGCAGCATCACGTCGCCGCCGAGCGCCGCAAGCACGAGCGGCAACTCCGCGCTCGGGTCCGCATGCGCGATCGATCCGCACACGGTGCCGCGATTGCGAATCTGAAAGTGCGAGATATGCGGGAAGGCCATCGCGAGCAGCGGCGCTTCGTCGGTGAGCGTGCTGCGCCATTCGACGCTGCCTTGCGTCGCCGCGGCGTTCACCACGAGACGCCCCGCCTGCTTGTCCACGCGCACGGCATCGAGTTCGGCGGTGCGCGAGATATCGACGAGCACCTTCGGCTGCGCGAGCCGCATATTGAGCACGGCCATCAGCGACTGGCCGCCCGCCAGCACGCGGGCGTCTTCGCCGTATTGCGTGAGCGCGTCGAGCGCGTCTTGCGCGGTCATCGCGCGCAGGTAATCGAATGGTGCGGGCTTCATGCGTGTCTCCTGAAACGTGCAAGGAGTCTTGCGATCCACGATCCGTGCGCTTGCACGGGCTTGCCCGCCGCCTGCCGTCCGAGCGATTCGAACAACTGCTTGAGCACGACCTTCGCCGCGCCTTCGAGCATCCGGCCGCCGACCGCCGCAACCTTGCCTGACACCTGTGCTTCGTAGTCGTACGTGAGCCGCGTGCCGCTGCCTTGCGGCGTCAGTTCGACGAGACCGCTGCCGCGCGCGCTGCCGAGCGGCGAGATTCCCGCGCCGGCGAGTCGCAGGCGGCGCGGCGCATCGATCTCCGACAAGCCGATACGCGCCTCGAAACGCGCCTTGATCATGCCGACGCCGACGGTCACGTCAGCGCGATACTGGTTCGGCGCCGTCTCTTCGAGCGCGTGACAGCCGGGAATGACGTTAGCGAGTGCCTTCGGATCGAGCAGCACGGCGAACACGGCTTCGGGTGTCGCGGGCAGGTCGACCGCGCCCTGCGCCGTCAGTGCGCGACCGCCGCCTGGCGTCGCCGGCTTCGCGGCGGGCGCTTCGCGATATTCCGGCCGCGACGGTTCGGGATCGTCCATGCCGATCATCGCCATCACTCTGGGCGGCGTGAGCGGCAGGCGAATGTCTTCGACGCCAAGCGCGTCCGCCACCGCATTCGCGATGCACGGCGGCGTGCTCATGTTGTTGCCTTCGCCGAGACCCTTCGCGCCAAGCGGCGTGAAAGGCGAAGGCGTCTCCAGATGCACGATCAGCGGATCGGGCACTTCGCAGGTGGTCGGCATCAGATAGTCGGCGAGCGTGCCGGACTGGAAGCTGCCGTCCGCGCCGTAGCGGAACTCTTCCATCAGCGCCGCGCCGAGGCCTTGCGCGAACGCGCCGCGAATCTGGCCATCGGCGAGTGCGGGATTGAGGAGGGTGCCGGCGTCGTGCACGGTCACATACCGGTCGATGCGCACGCGTCCCGTCGCGCGATCCACTTCGACCCCGCACATGTCGAACGCGAAGCCGTATGCCGCCGAGGTATTGATGCGGTCCTGTTCGTCGGGCGCATCCATGTGCGGCGGCGACCAGAACACGGTTTCGCGCAGGCCCGGCTCTTCGCCTTCGGGCAGGAGCGCGGGCGCCCAGTGCGGCGCATTGCTCGCGGCACGCGAGAACGGCAGCGCGCGGTCTTCGGCGTCGTGCGGAAAGACGCGCGCGCGTTCGAAGCGCACGTCGCCGGGCGCGCAGTTGAACTGCTTCGCGAGCACGCGCGCGAGCTTGTCGCGCACGCGCGTCGCGGCGAGATGCACCGTGCCCGCCACCGCGCCCGCGAAGCGGCTCGAATAATTGCCTGCCGCGACGGACCAGGCGTCCTTGTGCGTATCGAATTCGACGTTGACGACGATGTCCTTCGGATCGAGCCCGAGCACATCGGCGACGACTTGCGCGCACACGGTCATGTGGCCCTGGCCCGCGGGCGTCGATGCGATCGTGACGACCACGCCGCCGAGCAGATCGACGCTGACGGTCGCGCTCGCGATCGCGCCGTTCTTCGGCCCGGCTTTCCTGCGTGCGTCGGCGGGCATCACGGTCGTGATGTAGCCCATGTTCGATACCGACGGCTCGACGATCGCCGCGAAGCCGATGCCATACAGCCGCCCTTCGTTGCGCGCGGCGTCGCGGCGCGCAACGAGTTCCCGGTATCCGCCTTCGTCGAGTGAACGGCGCAGCGCTTCCTGATAGTTGCCCGAATCGAGCAGGGCGCCCGCCGCTGCGCGATACGGGAACGCATCGGCGGGAACGAAGTTGCGGCGATACACGTCGAGCACATCGAGCTTCAGTTCGATCGCGATGCGCTGGATCAGCCGCTCCAGCGCGAAGTACACCTGCGGGCCGCCGAAGCCGCGCACGAGCCCCGTCGGCGTCTTGTTCGTCAGCACGACGCGATTGCGCACGAGCAGATTCGGGATCGCGTACGCGCCCGTCAGGCAGCCGTGCATCCGGTAGAACGTCGCCGGCTCGGGCGCGCGCACGTAGCCGCCGACGTCTTCCAACTGATCGTAAGACAGCGCGACGATCCGGCCATCGGCTTCGACCGCCGCTTCTATGGTTGAAACACGCGCCGTCGCCGATGTCGCCGCGCTCAGGTGTTCGAGCCGATCCTCGACCCACTTCACCGGCGCGCCGGCCTTGCGCGACGCGAGGCACATCAGCACGACATACGGAAACACCGCCTGCTTCACGCCGAAGCTGCCGCCGGAATCGCGCGGGGCCTTATGACGCAGCCGATTGGCAGGCACGTTCAACGCCATCGCCATGACGGCGTGCAGCGAGAACGGCCCCATGAAATTGGACGTGACGTCGTAGCCTTCTTCGCCCGAAAGATACTCGGCGATGACCACGCCGCACTCGATCGGCGCGCAGGTGTTGCGCGGATAATGCGCGACCAGCTTCACGCGATGCGGCGCGCGCTCGAAGGCCGCTTCGGGCTCGCCGTAGCGGAAATGCCGGTCGCTGATGACGTTGCTGCCGACGCGTTCGTGCAGCACCGGCGCGTCGTCCTTCGCGGCCTGTTCGATCGACGTCACGGGATCGAGCATCGCGTAGTCGACCTTGATGAGATCGAGCGCGTCTTCCGCGAGCGCACGCGATTCGGCCATCACGACCGCGACCGGCTCGCCGACGTAGCGCACACGGTCCATCGCGAGCGCCCACTGTTCCATCGGCGATTTCACGCCGACGACGAACGGTCGCGACCACGGACGCAAATCGTCGCGCGTGAGCACGGCACGCACGCCCGCGAGTTTCGACGCGGCTTGCGTATCGATCGACAGGATGTCCGCGTGCGCGTGCGGCGAACGCAGAATCGCGGCGTGCAGCGTGCCCGGCTTGACGGCGATGTCGTCGCCATAGCGGCCACGGCCCGTCAGGATCGCCGGGTCTTCGAGGCGCTCTATCGAGCGTCCGATGTGACGCTGCGGTGCGCTCGCTTCGCGCGCCTCGTTGCCGGCGACGCGCGCGTCCATGTCGGCGAATGCGGTTTCGCGCTGATTCATGACCTTACTCCTCACGTGCGGCGCGGCCGCCGAATTCATCGGCTAGACCGCTCCAGCGGCGCGCAATCTCGTCGTGCTCGATCTCGAACAGATCGAGAATGCGCCCGACAGTGTGGTCGACCACGTCGTCGATAGTCTGCGGATGCGCGTAGAACGCGGGCACCGGCGGCATCACGATCGCGCCCATTTGCGTGGCGAGCGTCATGTTGCGCAGATGCGCGAGATTGAGCGGGGTTTCGCGTGCGACCAGCACGAGGCGGCGGCGCTCCTTGAGCATCACATCGGCGGCGCGCGTCAGCAGGTTGTCCGCGAAGCCGTTCGCGACGCCCGCGAGCGTTTTCATCGAGCATGGCGCGATCACCATGCCTTCGGTCAGAAACGATCCGCTTGCCACGGCCGCGCCGATATCACGCACGTTGTGCACGACATCGGCAGCGGCTTCGAGGTCACCGCGCGCTAGGCCGAGTTCCTGGGCGGCCGTCACCGCGCCCGACGACGACACGATCAGATGCGTTTCGTGCGTGCCGAGCCGGCGCAAGGCGGCGAGCAAACGCACGCCGATCACCGCGCCGCTTGCGCCCGAAATGCCGACGACGATGCGTTTCTTTCGTTCAGCCATGATCGCGTGACAGATAGGCGTCGAACGCGCTGTTGTCGGCGGCGACGAGTGCTTGCAGGTCGACCGTGTCCTGCCCCGGTATGCGCACGCGGGTGAACACATGCGCGGGGTAGACGACGGGGCGCGTCGCATCGAGACCCATCTTCGCGCTGACGCCTTGCAGATGCGACGGCGCATCGTCGGGCTGACCGACCGTCGTCGACGGATCGAGCGGCGAGCCTTGCGCGCCTGCTATCACGACAAGATCGCGGTCCGCCTGGAAGCGCGTCGCAATGGCCCATTCGATTTCGGCGGGATCGTGCACGTTCACATCGGTATCGACGACGACGACCTGCTTGATGTCGTAATGCGCGCCGAACGCGCACAGAATGACGTTCTTCGCTTCGCCTTCGCGCTTCTTGTCGAATTGCACCCACAGGTGATAGCGGCACACGCCGCCCACCGACAGATGCACGTCTTTCACGGCGGGATGACTGCGCTGAAGATGCGCGAGCAACGTGGCTTCACGCGGAATCGCGCCGAGCAGCAGATGCTCCATTTCGGCGGGCACGATCGTATGAAAGATCGGATCGCGCCGATGCGTGACGGCCGTCACTTCGATGACTTCGCGTGCTTCCTTCGCGCTGTAGTACTTGGGAAATTCGCCGAACGGACCTTCCGGCTCGCGCACGTTCGGCAGAATGCGCCCTTCGATGACGATCTCCGCGAACGCCGGCACGTGCACGCCGTTCGTCACGCACCGCGCGACAGGCAGCGGCGCACCGTGCAGCGCGCCTGCGATTTCGAGTTCGTCGTGATCGATCGGCGTGATCGCTTGCGACGCGAGCATCGTCAGGGGATCGACGCCGATCGCGATGGCGACGTCGAGCGCGTCGCCCGCGGCTTCCGCGTCGCGCTGGAACGCGTAGAGATGACGCGGCAGCAGCAGGATCGCCATGCGATCGGGGCCGTGCACCTGAATGCGGTTGATCGAGACGTTCTGCACGCCGGTGCGCGGATTGCGCGCGATCACGAGACCGGCGGTGATGTACGGGCCGTTGTCGTGTTCGCTGTGCGTGGGAATGGGCAGCAGGGCGTGGAGATCGATGCCGCTCGTATGCACCACCTGCTGACAGGGCGCGTCTTCACGTTGAATCAGTTTCGATGCGAGCGGCGCCGCGGCCGCAGCGGAAAAACGCGCGAGCAACGCCGATTCATCGACGCCCATCGCTTCGGCGATCCACGCGCGCTTCGACATGAAGCCGCTCACGACGGGAATCCCATGTCCGTGCGGCTGCGTGAAAAACGCAGCTTGTTCGCCGTCGAGGCGCTTTGCAATGGCGGCGAGTTCGTGCTCGAGCGCGACGGGCTTGTCGATCGTCGCGACCCGGCCGGTTTTCGCGAGATGCGCGAGCCAGTCGCGCAGCGACAGCGAGCCGGTGTCGGCGTGATCTCGTGCCCAGGTGAATGAGGGATTGCCGTGCGTTGCGGCATCGCGTGTGTTCATCAGCGTCTCCATCTGTGCGCGCTACCGTAGCAAGCGCATGGGATGAAGCGTAGCGAGATCGCGCCATAACATCTAATACTGTTTACTGATGCGACGAATCATTCGTCGTTATATCGGTGTTAGCCCGGATGACAGCGGTCTTACAGTTACGTATCAATAGACCGCTCACGCACGCCCGTACTGAAGGGCGCACGACCAAAAGGGGCCCTGCACCGTCGATGAGCGCAGGGTGATAATGTCACCACGCCCCATTAGCATCGCTGATGCCGTGAGGGAACATGGACTTCAAGCAAATCCAGTACTTCATCGCACTATTCGAGGACGGCTCGGTCACCCGTGCCGCGAAGCGCCTAAACATCGTGCAACCGGCCCTGAGCATGCAGATCGCCAAGCTCGAGGACGAACTGCATCAACAGCTGTTCGAGCGCGGCGCGCACGGCATGGCGCCGACCGCCGCGGGACGGCTGATGTACCGCCTGTTTTTACCGATCGTGCGTGACCTTGCTCACGCACGGCAGCAACTCGTGCAGCGCGATGAAGTGGTGACGGGGCATGTCGGCATCGGGCTGATCGCATCGGTGACGGAAAGCGTGCTCGCGGATTCGCTGTCGCGCTTTCACGCGCGTTACCCCGATGTCGAAGTCACCGTCGCCGATGGCTACAGCGCGACCTTCATCGACTGGGTGGCGGGCGGGCAGCTCGATGCCGCCCTCATCAACAAGCCGCGCGCGCGCTTGTCGCTCGACTCGCGCCCGCTGCTCGACGAAGAGATGGTGCTAGCCACCAGCGCCGCGCATGGCCCCGACTTGCCGCATGCAATCGAACTCGCGCAATTGCCCGAACTGGAACTCGTGCTGCCCACCAAACGTCACGGCCTGCGCGGCGTGCTCGACAGCGCCGCGCAACACGAGGACGTGCTGCTCGCGCCGCGCTTCGAGATCGACGTGCTTTCGACGATTCTCAAGCTCGTCGAGCACACGCGCTTTGCGACGATTTTGCCGCGCATCGTCGTCGAGCGCGCCGCGCGGCACGGCACGTTGCGCGCGTACCCGATTCTGGCGCCTCGCATCGTGCGGCACATCGTCTGCGTGAATCATCCGCGCCGCCCGTTGAGCGCGGCGGCCGAAGCACTGATCGAGATCATCGGCGACGAGTTGCACCGCGCGTCGAGCCTGTCGGGCGACGAGCCCTCACACACCATCAAGGAACGATCTTCATGAACGCACGACACTGGATTGCCGGCGAATGGACCGGAACGCCCAACATCGACAGCATGGATCCCGCGACGGGCGAGGCCATCGGGCGGTTCGCCGACGGCGGATCGAGCGAAGCCGATGCCGCCATCGCCGCCGCTCGCCACGCGTTCGATCGCACGACATGGGCGCAGGACGCGCGCTTGCGCCAGGACGTGCTGCTCGGCTGGGCTTCGGCGCTCGAAGCCGAACGCGACATGCTCGCGACGCTGCTCACGCGCGAAAACGGCAAGGCGATCGCGCAATCGCGCGGCGAGATTGCCGGCGCGATATCGGAGGTGCGCTATTACGCGGGGCTCGCGCGTCATATTGCCGGGCACGTGCTCGAACCGGAACCGGGCACGATATCGACGATGCTGCGCGAAGCGGCTGGCGTTGCGGCGATCATCGTGCCTTGGAATGCGCCCGCCGTGCTGCTCGTGCGCTCGCTCGCGCCCGCTCTCGCGGCCGGCTGCACGGCGATCGTCAAACCGGCGGCGCAAACGTCGCTGCTCACGGCCGCGATGCTGCGCTGCTTCGAACACACGGCGTTGCCTGAAGGCGCGGTGAACCTCGTCAACGAACGGGGATACGCGGCCAGCCAGCGGCTCGTCGATTCGCACGGCGTCGACGTGGTGAGCTTCACGGGATCGACGGCGACGGGCAAGAAGATCATGGCGGCCGCTGCCGACAGCATGAAGAAGCTGTCGCTCGAACTTGGCGGCAAGTCATGCTGCGTCGTCTTCGACGATGCCGATATCGCGGCGATCGCGCCGCGTCTCGCGCGCGCCGCGACGATCATCTCCGGGCAGCAATGCACGGCGGCGCGCCGGGTGCTGGTCCATGCGTCGCGCGCTGCGCAAATGCGCGAGCACCTCGCGTCGGCGCTTGCGTCGCTGCGGGTCGGACCGGGCATCGATCCGGCGACGGATATCGGCGCGCTCATCGACGGCACCACGCGCGATGCGGTGGCACGGACGATCGAGCGCGCGTGTGACACGGCCGAGCGTGTGCTGCTGCGAGGCACTCGCTCGGGGCACGCGTTTCTGTCGCCGACGCTCGTCGAGCATGACGATCCGAAGGCGTTCTTTTGTCAGGACGAGATCTTTGGCCCGTTCGTCACGCTGGAGGTCTTTGAGAACGAAATGGAAGCGATCGAGAAAGCCAACGACACGGTCTTCGGTCTCTCGGCGAGCGTATGGACGCACGACGGAGCGCGCGCATTGCGCGTCGCGCGTGCGCTGCGCAACGGCACGGTGTGGATCAACGACCACAACAAGCTTTTCGCCGAAGCCGAAACGGGCGGGTATCGCCAAAGCGGACTGGGTCGGCTGCACGGCTACGATGCGCTGGCGGACTTCACCGAGTTGAAGCATATCTGCATGCCGGCCGGCGTGGCGGAAGGCATCGCGCCGTTGCGGTGAGGGGCAGGGACAGGCGCCGTTAGGCGAGCGGTCCATCGCTTAACTGCTGGCGCAGGAAATCGACCGCCACGCGCACCTTCGCGGTGGACGGCCTGCGCTGAGTCCCGTCGAGGTAAGTCAGTCGTTGTCGGCGTCGGGGGCTCCGGTATCGAATCCGGCGGCCTCGCGCAGCGCTTGCAGCATCGCCCGCGCACCCGGTGAGAGCCGGTCCCCGCGCCGTGTGACGATGCCCGCCGGCCCGAGCTTCAGATCGAGCTCGAACGGCAACGGTTCGAGCGCGCCGGCAATGCAATACGGCCGCACCGGCTCGCGCGCAAGCGGCGCGATCATATCGCTGATCTGCAGCAGACTCGTAATGACAGGCAGCGATGAGCTCTCCACCACATCCGTCGGCAACGCGAGCTGCCGTTCGAGAAAAAGTTGCGTGAACTGATTGCGCATCACGTTGCCCTTGGGCGGCAGGATCCACGTTTGCGGCGCCAGTTCGTTCCAACTGAGAGCCTTACGCCTGGCGAGCGGATGGCCAACGCGCGCGAACAGCGCATGCTGAGCTTCTGCGAGCGGGGCGTAGTGCAGTTCCGCCAGATCGTCCGGATTGCGGACTCGCGCGACGATCATATCCAGCTTGCCTTCCTGCAAACGCTGCACAAGCACCTCGCTGAACTCCATCTCGATGTTGACGCGAATCTGCGGAAAGCGCTTCTTGAGTAGCGCCACGGCCTGCGGCACGACGTTGGTGGCCGCCGTGACCTCGGTGCCGATCATCGCCTGCCCGGTCAGGCCGGCTTTGAGCGCGGACACTTCGTCGTACGCGTGCTGCAGCTCCGCCAGCACGCTGCGCGCATGGCGGATCAGCACCTCGCCGTACCAGGTGGGCTCGACACCGCGCGGATGGCGTTCGAACAATGGCACACCCATCGTCTCTTCCAGTTCCCGCAGCAACTTGGTCGCCCCGGGTTGGGTCATGTGCGCGGCGTCCGCCGCGCGCAATACCGAGCGATGGGTGTCGAGCTGAACGATCAGGGCCAATTGGCGCGTCTTCAGGCGCGTGGGGTCGAAGCGGCCCGGCGCGAGGGCCCCCGCGCCGTCGTCCGGATGAAGTGCCGAGCTCACGATGTCGCCTCCACGTATTCCGTATTGATATAGATCTTGCGTTATTTTTCATTATAAAAGCATATCTAACAATCCTACTATGCAGCAGTCGCCCTGCATTTCAAGGCGGGCGGTTTCCCATCATGGGCATCGAGACCGGCTGCATCCAGCATTCGCGCATGCAGCCGCACAGGAGGCGAAGAGTTAATGAACATCCGTACTGCAGACATCCCGCCGGAAGGCATCACCTCCGACGAATTCCTCGGCCGCGTCGCCAAGGTCCGCACCGCGCTCGACAAGGCGGGCCTGGTCGGCCTGCTTGCATTCGGCGATTGCTGGCGTGGCGCGAACATCGGCTACTTCACCGAGTTCCGCCCGCTCGACGGCGTATCGGACATTGCCAATGCGATCCTGCTGCTGCCGGTGGGCGGCGACCCCGTGCTGTTCGTGTCGGATCAATGCTTCGATTACGCGACGAGCGTGACCGCCTTCGAGGTCCGCAGCCTGCGTGAAGTCACGCAACAGGTGCAGGCCTTTTCTGCGCGGCACCGCAGCGGCACGGTCGGCCTCGCTGGCGCCGCCTATATCCCCGCGGACCTGTTGCAGCGCCTGAACGCCGGTCTCGGCGAACTGAAGCTCGAACCGACGATGGTGCTGGCCGAAATCAAGGCGATCAAGAGCGAGCCCGAGGTCGCGCTGATGCGCAAAGCCGCGGCCTTGACCGATTCGGCGATGGCCGCGATTCGCGACGCGCTCGCCGACGGCCGTCCCTACACCGAGCGCGAACTCGCTTTAATCGCCGACCGCGCGATGCTCGCGGGAGGCGCGGACCGGACCGCGTTCGATTCGATGGTGCAATCCGGTCCGCGCTCGGCGTATAACCTGGCGCGCCCCACCGACCGCATCCTGCAACCGGGCGACCTCATCATGACCGACATCGGTGCGCGTTATCGTGGGTACGTGGCCGACGGCGGACGCGGTTTTACCTACGGTCCGGCGAATCCACAGAAGATGGCGATCGTCGCGGCAGCGGCGCGCGCGGTCGAAGCGGGGCTGGCCGCCGCGCGTCCCGGCATGGCGGCCATGGAGTTGAACGCGGTGATCCAGCAGGCGCTGGTGAAGTCGAACTACGAGCAATACTCGAGCGAAGCGCGCGGCCATGGCACCGGTCACGGCACCGGCATGGACCCGGAAGAAGAAGCGCCGTGGATCGGGCCGGGCAACAGGACCGTGCTGCAGGAAAACATGGTCTTTACGCTGAAGGCGACGATCACGGTGCCGAACGTCGGCGGCCTGCGCACGGAACGTATCGTGCGGTTGACCTCGGGCGGCGTCGAAACGCTCGACCATTTCCCGATGGAACTGCACTGGTGAGCACAGTGAACTGATCGTAACGTGCGGGCGGCCCCGCGCCGCCGACACGCAGCAGTTCAAAACATAGATTCCCAGAGAAGGGAGGAGACGTGAAAACATCGCCCATTTCATCCGGCAACGCGCCGGTTATCAGCCGGTCGGCCGTCAACCGTGTGCTGGTCGCCTCGGTGGTCGGGACCGCCATCGAGTGGTACGACTTTTTTCTCTATGCCACCGCTTCGGCGCTGGTCTTCGCCAAGCTGTTCTTTCCCTCGTTCGATCCGATGGTCGGCACCATCGCGGCGTTCGGAAGTTTTGCGGTCGGCTATCTCGCCCGGCCCTTCGGCGCCGTGTTTTTCGGGCACTTCGGCGATCGCATCGGACGTAAGGCGACGCTCGTCGCGACGCTGACGATCATGGGCGTCGGCACCTTCGTGATCGGCCTGCTGCCGACTTACGCCTCGATCGGCGTCTGGGCGCCGATGCTGCTGGTCGCGATGCGCTTCCTGCAAGGGCTCGGCGTCGGCGGCGAATGGGGCGGCGCGGTGCTGATGGTGGTCGAAACGGCACCGGCCAGAAAACGCGGTTTCTTCGGCGCGTTTCCGCAATTGGGCGTGCCGCTCGGATTGATGCTCTCGACCGCCGTGTTCAAAGCCGTCTCGAGTCTGCCGTCGCAGGCGTTCTATTCCTGGGGATGGCGCCTGCCGTTCCTGCTGAGCGTCGCGCTGATCGCGATCGGCCTGTTCATCCGCCTGCGCGTCATGGAGTCGCCGGTATTCGAACAGATCAAGGCGAGCAGGCAGGTCGTGAAAGCGCCGCTGATCGAATTGCTGCGCCGGCATCCGAAAGACCTCGTGCTGACGATCGGCACGCGCTTCGCGGTCGACATCACCTTCAACGTGATCAACGTGTTCGTGCTGGTGTACGGAACGACGCGGCTCGGCTTGTCGCGCGGACTGCTGCTAAACGCCATCATTGTGGGCTGCGTGGTTGCGCTGTTCACGCTGCCGCTGTTCGGCAAGCTGTCGGACGCTATCGGACGCCGGACCGTCTTCATGCTCGGCGCGGTATTCGTGGCAATCTATGGATTCGCGTTCTTCCCGTTGCTTGAGACACGCAATCCGACTTTGATTTTCGTGGCGTACGTCTGCGGCATCGCGTTGAGCCAGGCGTCGGTGTACGGCGTGCAATCGACGTGGTTCGCGGAACTGTTCGGGACCCGGGTGCGTTATACAGGTGCTTCGCTGCCGTATCAGATCGCCGGCATCATCACGTCGGGACCGACGCCATTGATCGCCACCTATCTGTTCGCGACGTATGGCCAGACGCTGCCCATTTCGATCTATATCGCGGCGACAGGATTGCTGAGCCTCGCGTGCGCGTTTTTCCTCGCAGAGACTTTCAAGCGCGATCTGTCCGCCGAGCCGGGAGATGAGGCGGCCGCGGCGCCGGGCGCGCGAGCGTCCGCGCACTCGCCGCATCCTCTGGCGCGGTGAGTGCAAATCGATCCGGTTGCTGTGCCGTCCGGGACCTGATCATTTTCGGTGCTGGAGCGGCAGCCCGGCGAGGGGGCGGGCGAACTCGCTAACGCGGGTGGAATGGAAGCCTCGTCGGCCCGTTCGCTGATTTACGCATCGCTTACCGGCCCCATGGCGCGGGCAAGCGCAAGCCGTTTTGCAAGGGCTTCGTATAGAGCGCGCACGCCGAATCGCCAAGGCGCGATTTCGGTTGACGACTGCACGATGTTGACCAGTGCGCCGAGCTCCGGCGTTGCAATAGTCACCTTGTCTCCGAGGTGATGCGTGAAGCCACTGCCCGGAGCATGCCGGTCTTTAATCGGGGAGAACATCGTGCCGAGAAACAGCATCAAGCCGTCGGGATACTGGTGATGTGGGCCGGCAGTCTGAGCGACGAGTTCCTCCGGGTCACGGCTGATCTCGCGCATGTGGCTCACGCCTTCGAGAATGAATCCGTCGTCCGCGCCTTCTATCCTCAGCGACACGCTGGCCGCACGCACCGAGTCCATCGTGAAGCGATCATCGAACAAGCGGATAAAAGGACCAATCGCGCATGAGCCGTTGTTGTCTTTCGCCTTGCCGAGCAGCAACGCACTGCGGCCCTCGATGTCGCGCAGATTGACGTCGTTGCCAAGGGTTGCACCGACGATCGTTCCGCGGCTGTTTACCGCCAGCACGATTTCCGGTTCGGGATTGTTCCAGTGGGAGGCCGGGTGAAGCCCGACGTCCGCGCCGTAGCCGACTGCCGACATCGGTTGAGACTTGGTGAACACCTCTGCGTCAGGCCCAATCCCGACCTCCATATATTGCGACCATGCACCGCTCCGTTCCAGTTCCCGCTTCAGACTGTCGGCAGCTGACGTGCCGGGGCGAATTCTGGAGAGATCAGTGCCGATCAGTTGCGCGATCGTCGCGCGCACTGTGTCGGCTTGCGTCGCGTCGCCGGCAGCCTGTTCTTCGATGACCCGTTCGAGCAGGCTCACGGCAAAGGTCACGCCACATGCCTTGATAGCCTGAAGATCGCATGGCGCGAGCAATGCCTGGCCAATGTTCTCGACGGGACCGAGCGCCTCGCCCTCGACGTGACGCGCAAACTCCAACAGGTCCACGCGCTCGAACAGATCGGAGCTCGTCGGCGCCGACGCCGTGATGTCGTAGACCTGACCGGCACGGACAACGACGACCGACGGCCCGTCTATCGGCGCGTCTCGCCAAATGCGTCCGACCAGCAACGCATCGGGTAGGTCAGCAGGTACGAAAGGCGGAAGATCGTTCGATATCATGGACGGATTGGCTAGCGAGGGTTCGGAACCGCGAGGCAGGGGTGCTTCCGGCGAGCGATACGCGTTGCGTGCCGGGCCGAAGCTTGCCTGGCAACATCACGCGACTCAGCGCTTCGGCGAAGAAAAAATCGCCGAACATCGTCGCGCCGTCGACGCCTTCATTGTGCGGCTTCGAATAGCAGGAATTTCTCAGGAGTCCGCGATGCGCAGGTTCGTAGGCAAACTCGTCACGACACAGAGCTTCGAGCATCGCAAGTCCGTGTTCGCGCCAGTGAACCGAACTGGCCGGATCGGGATGCAGACGGCCCAGCTCGATCAGCGCTGACGCCATCACCGCTGCTGCGGCAGTGTCCTTGATTTCCGCGTCCGCGCCAGTGGCGTCGAAATCCCACGGTGGCACCAAACGTCCATCGAGCCGGCGCAGATAGTACGCCGCCAGGCGCCCTGCAAGATCCAGCCAGATGCGCTTGCCGGTTTCACGCGCCGTGTTCACGTAGCCATAGACGGCCCACGCCTGGCCCCGGCTCCACGCCGATTCGTCGAATGCGCCCTGAAACGTGTAGCCGCGCCGACGCTCACCGGTTGTTACGTCGTACTCGACCGCGTGATAAGTCGAACCGTCCGGGCGGATAAACGACTTCGCGGTCATGACGGAATGTGCTTCGGCGGCGAGGCGATAACTGCCGTCCCCGGAATGGTTGGCCGCCCAGTAAAGCAACGATAGATTAGCCATCGTGTCGATAGCTGAAGCGCTGCGTCCGCGCGGATCGTCGAGCGGGCCCCAGGAGGCGAGATAGGCGCCACTGTGCGTGGTGACGAGACGGGCGCGCAATTTGTCCGCGGCTTCCATTGCAATTTGCGCGTACCACGGGTCGCGGGTGATTTCATAACCGGGCACGGCGCTGCTGTCGAAGATGAAGCCAATGTCGTGCGTGTTGGGGTCCTGCGCGCGCTGCGCGACGAGGCGCATGCGCTCGCGGGCCCACGAGAGGTATTTGTCCTCGCCGGTGTGCAAATACGACGTCAGCAGAAGTCCGACCCAGAAGCCACAAAACCAGTTGCCGTGGCTCCAGGCTGAACCGCTGTAGCCTGCGGACAGCGACGCCGGGAGCAGCACCCACTTTCCATCGGCCGCCGTGATCTGAGGGAATTCGACGCCGAGCGTCGGCTCGTCCTCAGCAACTTTGGCTGCCATGCGGTCGAGGACGCCGGTGAAGAGCGCGGACCGTTCAGAGGACAACCCTTGATCTTGGTACGAAGCATTCACGCCTTTTCTCTCCTGATTGCTTTCACGTTTCCCGAGTGACGGGGACACGCAAATTCTAGGAGCGCGGCGGTTCCGGCAGTTAGGACGAAGCGCGGCTTATGTTGGACTTTTCTACGCGCACCGGCGTGTGTCGAGCCACTGCTTCAGATGCTCAGTTTTTCCAGGCTGCGGCGGAAGTCGATGGGCGAGCGGCCCGTATGCTTGCGAAAACATCGGCTGAAGTAGGCCGGGTCGTCGAACGCAAGCTGTGTTGCGATCTCGGCCACATTGACCTCGGAATGCAGCAGCAGACGCTTCGCTTCCAGCATCACGCGTTCACGAATCAGCTTGGCTGCGGTGCTGCCGAGCGCCTGGCGCGTCGCATCGTTCAGCGCTCGTTCCGTGACGTTCAGCAGGCAGGCGTAGCGAGCGACGTCGTGGATCGTGGCGAAATGTTTTTCCAGCAGGCTCTTGAAGCGTCGCGACAACAGCACGCTCCGCGACGAATTGACCTCGGTGACGGCGTCGCCGCCGAGGCGCGCGGACTTGATGAGCAGAACCCGCAGATACGACCAGATCACGTCCTCGTAGCCAGCCTCTTCACCCTGATATTCCGCATTGATTCCATCCAGCACACGGCGAAGGTCCTGAGCCTGTGCGTCGCTCATATAAACCGTATTCGGAATTCGCTCGAAATCGTAGACGGGAATCTCGGTCTGCGAATGGCGGTTCTGCACCTTGAACGCGAAAAATTCGGACGAGAAACTGATCGCGTGCCCGATGGTGTCTTCGGACAACGCGAAATCGTGGATCTGGCCAGGGGCCATGAAAAACAGCGTATTGGGCCGCACCTCATAGCGAATCGAGTCGATGATGTGGTGACCGCTGCCCGACTCGACCCAGACGATGTGATAGAACTCGTGCCGATGAGGATACGGCAACGTCGATTTCATATCTTCGAGAGGCGCGAGATGAAAATCGATCGACTTGATTCTCGACCCATACTCGTAGTGCGCGATCTTGAAGACCGGCAACTCACAACCACAACTGCTAGGCATCTGACTTGTCTCCTGCATCCAGCGCACTTCTCAGGCTCGCCTAGCCAGTTGCCCCCCAGCCAAGTCAAGCCTGCTGTTTCTCCTTCGCCCGTTCGGCATCGAAAGTAGTCTAATTGTAATTCGCAAAGCGGCGTGACGGCTGTTGCCGAAAACCCGCACAGGTTCGGCCTCGCGTGCTGATTGTCAGCTCATTACGTCTGCTGATTGGAAACGCAATTCCTTCAGCGCCGACAGTCCGGTCAGCACCGGCTTGCCGTCCTGATTGCGAACCATCGTGTCCATCACGAGGATGCGCTTGGCGGGTTTCTTCTCGACCACGGTCACATGGATTTTGATCGTATCGTCGATGAAGACGGGTCCGAGAAAGCGCAACTCCTGCCCGACGTAGACGAAGCCGGGACCGGTCAAGCCGGTATGCGTCGTCGACACCAATGCCGCGGTCAGCAGGCCGTGCGCCACGCGCTGGCCGAATGGCGTGCGTGCCGCGAAGTGGGGATCCATATGCAACGGATTCAGGTCGCCCGACAGATGGCCGAAAGCGTTCACGTCACTTTCCGCGATGGTATGCACGAGGATCTGGCAGCGGCCAATCTCGATATCGTCGAAACGCAGCATCTCGTGGCAACGATTCGGATGAGTGTTCATGCGGTTCTCCGCTCGGTCAGCGCCGCGCCGGCTTCAACCAGCGTATTGATTTCGTGCGGCTCGTAGCCGAGTTCGGCGAGCACCTCACGTGTGTGCTCGCCTTGCCGCGGCGGCTGGCGGGTGAGCGGCGGTGCTGCGCCGTCGTATCGAACCGGATGCGCGAGCAAGCGAACCGGCCCGGCCTGCGGATGGTCGACCTCCATGATGATGCGGTTGTGCGCCACTTGCGGGTCGGCCTCGACCTGATCGTAATCGTTCACGGGCGCGTACCAGACGTCGTGCGCGTCGAAGGTCGTCATCCAGTCGGCCGTCGTGCGCGTGGTCAGCGCGTCGTACACGATGCGGTTCAATTCGTCGCGGCGGCGCACGTTGTCCTTGGGGTGCGAAAACCCGGCGAGCGTGGGCTGAGACAAGGCCGCCGCCAGCTTTTCAGTGGGCGTCAGCGAAACGGCGATCCAGCCGTCGAGCGTCCGGTAAATCCCGTAGGGCGCCGGATGGAACCGGCTGCCGGTCGGCGGGTTTGTGCGCGGCCAGAGCGGCCCCTTGTTCAGGTAGTAGGTGAACGGTTCGATCTGAAGATCGAGCGCCGCGTTGAGCAGATTGCTTTCGACCAGCGTGCCTTTGCCGGTACGTTCACGCGCCTGCAACGCCGCGACGACGCCGAAGGCTGCCAACGCCGCCGCGTGCTGGTCGACGATCGCGGAGCCGACTGGTGTGGGCGGGGAATCGGCGTCGCCGGAGAGCATCGTCATGCCGCTGATCGCCTGCAGCAGCAGATCCTGCCCTGGCCGCTTCAGATATGGCCCGGATGACCCGTAGCCGGTGCACGAACAGTACACGAGCCTCGGATTGATCTCGCGGACATCGTCGTAACCGAAGCCCATGCGCTGCAGGACGCCTGGGCGGTAGTTTTCGATCAGGACATCGGCTTCCTTGATCAGCCGCCAGACGATCTCTCTCGCGCGCTCGTCGCGCAGATCCAGCGAGATGCTGCGCTGATTGCGGTTGCCGAGCAGGAAAAACATGCTCACACCTTCGACATACGCATCGAAGCCGGTCCAGCTTCGCTCGAACGCGCCGCCCGGCGGTTCGATCTTGATCACGTCCGCGCCGACGTCGGCCAACATCTGCACGGCAGCGGGGCCCTGTAAGAAGTGAGTAAAACTTACTACCTTGATGCCTTCCAGCATGACTCGTCTCCTGAGCGCGTGTTCCTATCTGTTTGACTGATCGCTCAGGCAAGCAGGTTTCGCGAAATGATCATCCTTTGAATCTCCGAGGTCCCCTCGACGATCTCCAGAACCTTGGCGTCGCCGAATGCGCGCGACACCGGGTACTCGCTCATCACGCCGTAGCCGCCGTGTATCTGCAACGCCTGATGAGCCGCCTCCATCGCGCGCTCGGTGGCGAAGAGCTTGGCCATCGACGCCTGTTGATCGAAGCGAACGCCCGCATCTTTCAGCGCGGCGGCATCGTAGAGCATCAGCCGCGCGGCGTGCGCGTGGGCCGCCATGTCGGCGATCTTGAACTGCAGCGCCTGGAACTCGGCGATCGGCTTTCCGAACGCGCGCCGCTCCTTCATGTACGCGATCGACCGATCCAGCGACCCTTGCAGGATGCCCAGCGCGAGCGCGCCGATCAGGATTCGGCCCGTGCTGATCTGGGCGAGCGTCTGTCGCAAGCCCGCACCGCGTTCGCCGAGCAGGTTGGCGGCCGGAATCGCGCAGCGCTCGAAGAACAACTCGTAGGTGCTCGATGCGCGCCAGCCGATCTTGCGCAGTTTGCGTCCGTAGCTGAAACCGGGGGTGCCGTTGGGCACGATGAAGTTGGAAATTTCCTTGCGGCCGTCTGGGCGCGTGCCCGTTACCGCGGCGATGACGACCGGTCCGGTCACTTCCGTGCCGGAGTTGCTAATGAAGGTCTTTGATCCATCGATAATCCATCGGTCGCCTTCCAGCGTCGCACGCGTCGCGATGTTAGCCGCGTCGGAGCCCGCGTTGGGCTCCGATAATCCGATCGCGCCGACCTTGCGGCCGTCGAGAATAGGGCGCAAATAGCGGTCCTTCTGCTCATCGGTGCCATAGTTGGAGAGCAGGCTCGCGACCGTCGAATTGGCCATCAGCGAATTGGCGATTGCGCAATCCACCCGTGCGAGTTCTTCCAGCACGATCACATAGGAAAGCCATTCGCCACCGCCGCCACCCCAACTCTCCGGATAGGGCAGGCCGGCGAAGCCGAGCTCGCCGGCACGCTTCCAGATGTCGTAAGGAAAGGCTTCGGCTTCCCAGAGCTCTTCCGAGACAGGAGCGATTTCGTTTTCCGCAAAACGGCGCGCGGCGTCTCGTATCGCGGTGTGTTGTTCGTTTAACCAATGCGGCATGTTCGATTCCGTGAAAAGCGGGAGAGATTAAAGGCAGTGCGCTGGGTTACAGCACCTTCAGATAGGTATCGCCGGATGCGACCACCGTGCCATCCTGGCGCGTGACCTCTGCTCTGAACACGCATACGTTGCGATCGTCGTCCTTCTCGCGCAGCGTGAGCCGGGCAGTGACGGTGTCGCCGATAAATACCGGCGCGTTGAACGTGATGTCGTAGCGGTAGGAAACCGCACCAGGGCTCGGCGCCTTTTGCGCCATATAGCCCATCACAGTCGATAAGAAGCCGACCGACAGACATCCTTGCGCGATGCGCTTTTCGAAACGCGTGGTTTTGGCGAATTCCTCGTTCAAATGCACGGCATAGAAATCGCCGACGATCCCGGCGAAACCGTAGATATCGAATTCGGTGACGGTCTTGGCGAAATCGGCAGTGTCGCCGAGCGCGTAACAATCCATGTGCGGGCGTTTGGCCATGGTGGTTCTGACGGTGAGAGCGGGTTGAGAAGCCTGCCTGTTCCTCGTTGATTGGGGCCGGCAGGCATGACTCAAATCTAATCAGTGCGGGTTGCTGACCGTTAGGACGGTTTGGGGGAATGCTTGGACTTTTTTGACCGCACGCACGCGGTGATTTCAGTCTTCACCTGATCCGCAAGGCGCCCGCGGATAGCCCCCGCTCTGCCCTTCGCCAGTATCGCCAAGGGTCTTCCGCCGTGTGCGCCGGATCAATCGCCGGACAGTCCGGGAAACGCTTGCTATCGAAGACGCCGTAAAAAAGTACAAGAAATCGGGCGACCGGTCCTAACGCCCGTTGCGTGCACTCACGAATACTTGAAGCGCCTGCTGACGGATCGACCTGACGCGGAGCGAAGACTAAATTCCAGTACGGAAGGAGACGAAATGAAAGCATTCTTGAGCGCGCGTCGCGCAGGACGCGCCATCATGGTAGGTACGCTGCTCGCGGCAGGCGTCGTTGTCGCAGGCGTCGCCCGCGCCGACGACCCGATCGTCATGAAGCTGGGCCACACCCTCGCTCCGAACAACCACTATCAGCTGACTGCCCAGGTGTTCGCCAAGGAGGTCGCGCAGCGAACCCACGGCAAGGTCAAGATCGAGATCTTTCCGCAGTCACAGCTCGGCGGCGAAGTGCAGATGGCGCAAGCGCTGCGCACCGGCACGCAGGAGCTCATGATTTCCGCACAGGCGCCGATCGGAAACACGATCAGGCAATGGCAGATCTTCGATACGCCTTATCTCTTTAGCAGCATCGACGACGCCAACCGGGTTCTGCAAGGACCGGTCGGCCGCAAGTTCCTCGACATGATGCCGGCCGTCAACATGATCGGCCTGACGTGGCTGTCGGTGGGCGAACGCAATCTGTTCACGGCTAAGAAGTCCGTCGGCTCGCTCGGTGACATGAAGGATATGAAAGTGCGAGTGATGCAGAGCCCCGGCTATATCGCGGGCTATAAGGCACTGGGCGCAAACCCGACGCCGTTGCCTTATAACCAGTTATTTCTGGCGCTTTCGCAAGGTCTGGTGGACGGCGGCGATACGTCACCGGAGCAGTTCATCCAGGACAAGTTCTCGGATGTCGCGAAGCATTACTACCTGACCCACGTGAACTATTTGCCCGTGGTGCTGGCAATGAGCAAGAGCGCCTGGACGCGTCTTTCGCCTGACGAGCAGAAGGCGTTTCAGGCGGCTGCCGCCGTCGCCGCTGACTATGACATGAAAGAATACAAGCGCGAGTATGACGACGCGCTAACAACGATGAAGAAGAACGGCACCCAGGTGACCGGGATAAACACCGCGCCGTGGGCCGCAGCAACCGAAAAGGCGCGCGACGGCCTGCTCAGTGGCATTCCGGATGGCAAGGCGCTTTATCGGGAAATCGAAGCAGCCGACCAGTCCGCTGTCGCTTCGAAATGAACGGGGAGCGCCATGGAAAAGCTTGCGCGTAGTCTCCTGTTTATCGACGACCTGGTCCTGAGGATCACGCTGTTCCTATGCGGTGGACTGCTTCTCACGATGGTGTGCGTCGCTGGCCTCGGCGTGGTCTTTCGCTTCATCCTGCAGGACTCGCTGTCGTGGTCCGACGAACTCGCGGCTTATCTGTTCGTGTGGCTCACGTGCCTCGGTGCGGCGGCAGGAGCCAAGCTGCGGGTTCATCCGGAGGTGCGGGTACTGGCCGACCGTTGTCCGCCCATCTTCGCGCAGACACTGGCGGACCTTACCGACTGCGTAGTCCTCGCGCTCGGCGTGGTGTTCGTCATGTACGGTGGCGAGATGCTGGAGCTGATGGGCACGGAAACCGCGACCTCTTTGCCAGTTTCCATGGTCTACCCGTATCTCTCGATTCCCGTCTGCGGCGCGCTGCTGGTCTTTCATTCCGCGGTGCGAATCGCGGTTTCCCATCTCGCGCCCGGCGCGCAAACGAGGCCCTCTCTGTTGCAGGGCGTCTCCGAACATATCTGAGGTGAATCAACATGTGGGCACTCGCTCTAGGCGCCGGATTGCTCGGCTTCGGTGTACCGGTGGCCATTTGCATCGGCATTGCGGCGACGATTGCATTGACGCTGAATGGAACCCCGCTGCTGGTGATTCCGCAGCAGCTATTTGCGAACCTGAATAACGTCGGCCTGCTGGCCATCCCGTTCTTCATGTTGACTGGCGCCATCATGGATGCGGGTGGCGTCTCGCGCCGGATCATCGACTTTTCGCAGGCGCTTGTCGGGTTTATGCGTGGCGGCATCGGCCAGGTGACGATCGTTGCCAGCATGTTCTTCGCCGACCTCTCCGGTTCGGCGACTGCGGACACCGCAGCGATCGGCTCGGTCATGATTCCGGGGATGGTCAAGCAGGGCTATTCACGCGCGTTCGCAGTGGCGCTGCAGTCGGCGGCGGGCTCGCTCGGACTGCTGTCGCCCGTGTCGATGAGCATGCTGGTGTATGCGTACACCGCAAACGTGTCGGTCGGCACGATGTTCGTCGCGGGGATCGTGCCGATGCTGCTGGTGGTGATTTCCTTCATGCTCGTGAACTACGTCACTGCCGTGCGCCAGAACTATACGGCCGTCGAAGCGTTTTCCGCCGCACGGCTGTGGACCACGTTCAGACAGGCGATCCTGGCACTGCTGACTCCTGTGATCATTCTGGGCGGCATTCTCGGCGGCATCTTCACCCCGGTTGAGGCAGGCGTCATCGCGGCGGTCTATGTGACGCTGGTGAGCGCCTTCGTCTTCAAGTCGCTCAGGCTGTCGCACTTCAGGGAAATACTCACGCGCACTGCTATCAATACCACGCGGGTATCGTTTCTTCTCGGGCTCGCGTTCGTGCTCGGCCGCTATCTGATCGAGGCGCAAATCCCGCTGCACGTCGCCAACAGCTTTCTCGCCGTGACGACCAGCGCGTTCGTGTTGCTGATCCTGATCAATCTCTTCCTTCTGGCAGCCCATACGGTACTGGAAACGATCTCGAGTATCGCGGTGGTGATTCCCGTGTTCCTGCCGCTCGTCGCGCAGATGCATATCGACCCGGTGGTGTTCGGCGTCATCGTACTGATCAACTCGGCCATCGGCATCAACCTGCCACCGATCGGCTTTTGCCTCTTTACGGCTGCATCGATCGGCGGCGTGTCCGTCGAAAAAGCGACCCGGGCGATCCTGCCGTTCATCTTCGCGCTGACGGTCGACCTGCTGCTGATCATCGTCTTCCCGCATATCCCACGGTTCCTGCCGAACCTGCTGGCAATCAAATAACACGAGGAGAATGGGCCACCGGCCGCACGCGCCCGGCCCAATCTTTAGAACTTCGTATGCGGCGACTGTTCTCGCGCGCAAAACGATCGCAATACCGAGAGGCTCATCATGAACACGGCTCACATCGAACGAAGCGGCGCCGCCCCGGTCCCGCTGGCCGCAGGCGAGGACCTGCGGTACCTGAAGCTGGAACAACCCGCTGAGTTCGTCTGGTTGATCACGTTGAATCATCACGACAAGCGCAATGCGCTGTCTGTGCCGCTGCTGGAGGAACTGGCGCGCGTGCTCGCGGCGGCCGAAGCTAGCGACGACGTCAGGGCTGTCGTGCTCACCGGCGGCGAGCGTTTCTTCAGCGCGGGAGCGGATATCGCCGACATGGCGGCACGCGGGGTCGCAGCGTATGCGGACCCGGTGCGCCTCGCGAGCTGGAAGACGATCGAGACGTTTCCGAAGCCGCTGATCGCCGCGGTCAACGGCTTTGCCATCGGTGGTGGTCACGAACTGGTGATGCTGGCCGATATCGTCGTCGCGGCGGATGACGCGACCTTCTCGCAGCGAGAAATCGTGATCGGCGCGCTCCCGGGCGACGGCGCCACTCAGCGCCTGCCGCGGGTGCTCGGCAAGACACTGGCGATGAAACTCGTGCTGACCGGCGAACCGCTGACGGCTGCCGAGGCCGAGCGCCACGGACTGGTGACCGAGGTCGTCGCGCCGGCACGCAGCATCGCGCGCGCTGTCGAGATCGCGTCGCTGATCGCCGCCCGCGCACCGCTCGCGGTCCGACTGGCCAAGCGCGCGGTGCTCGATTCGTTCGAGACCGATCTTCAACGAGGCCTGGAGCTGGAGCATCAGGCGAATCTCGACGTGTTCAAGACGGAGGATCGCGCCGAAGGCCACCGCGCATTCGTCGAAAAGCGGCCGCCGCATTTCAAGGGTCGCTGATCACTGGTGCGTCGCACATGCGCCTTTCGACGGCGGTGGGCAACGCTTGCCTTTGGTTTTGACGGGCATCGAATGTTCAGGGTGAACGCGGAGTTCGGCAGGGCCTTGGGCCGCCTCGGCAGATAGCCGGACTCACGACCTAACGGAGATTGCATGAACGGGCTGAACGGTATCCGCATTCTCAGCTTCAATCATTTTCTGATGGGGCCTTTGGGCGTGCAGCACCTCGCCGATTGCGGGGCCGAAGTCATATCGGTCGAACCTGTCGACGGCGCATTTCAGCGCAAATGGGGCGGCGCTAACCGCGCCATCGATGGACAGACGATGCTGCTTCTGATGGGTAATCGCAATAAGCGCAGTCTGGCGCTCAATCTCAAGGACGCGCGGGCAATCGATATCGTCATGAGCTTGCTGCCACAAGTCGACGTCGTCGCCGAAAACTACCGTCCCGGTGTGATGGAACAGCTGGGATTGGGTTACGACGCACTCAGGGCAGTCAAGCCGGACATCATCTACGCGTCCGGCTCGGGGTTCGGTCCTGACGGACCCTATGCCAGCCGGCCGGGGCAGGACCTGATCATTCAGGCCGTGTCGGGTATCGCGACAGTCACCGGAACCCGGCAGGACGGTCCGCGCGCGGTGGGCGTGTCTGTCGTCGATCATCACGGCGCTGCGCTGTATGCGAACGGTATCCTGACGGCACTGCTCAACCGTGAGCGTACGGGCGAGGGCTGCCGGGTCGACGTTAGCTTGCTGGCGGCGGCGCTCGATCTGCAACAGGAGTCTCTCACATGCTTCCTGAACGGCGAAGGCCATGACGACGTGCGACAGGCTGGGCGTGTATCAGGTTGGTACTTCCCCGCGCCGTATGGCATATACGCAACTGCGGACGGTTTCATCGCATTGTCGCTGAGTCCTCTTGACATCATCTATCAGATCCTCGAGATCCCGGCAAAGGAACGGATTCCCGCGGAGCGCGCATTCGACGAGCAGCACGAAATCTCCGACCGGCTTGCGCGCCGGCTTGCGCAGCACACGACGGCGCACTGGTTGCCACTCTTCGAGCGGCAGCATGTCTGGCACACGCGCGTCAACGATTATCAGCAAGTGGTCGCCGATCCGCAGGTGCGCCACTTGAAGAGCTTCGAGACAGTCGAAGGTGCAACCGGCAGCCCCGTGACGCTCGTCAATCATCCGGTGCGCTACAACGGCAGCGCGCCGGCTATCCGCACGCCGCCGCCACGATTGGGCGCGCACACGATCGACATCCTGTCAGGGTTGGGAATGAGCCGGCCGACCATCGACTCGTTGCTGGCGGACGGCGTAATCGGCGTTGCCGAGGACGCCGCGGCCGTTGCCGCGGATGCGGCAAAAGACGGCGTTGCGTGAAGCAGGGGTGCGCCGTCCACGCGGCCAGCGTGCCGCACGTGTCGATGAAAACAGGAGAAGCGGGCATGAGTGACAAGTACAGGGAAGTCATGACGGACGTGCTGGTCGTTGGCAGCGGCGGCGCTGCGCTGCGGGCTGCGCTCGAAGCAGATTCCAGCGGCGCTGACGTGCTGGTCGTGATCAAAGGTCAGTTTGGCAAAAGCGGCGCGACGTTTCATAGCGTAGCTGAAGTAGGCGCCTTCAATGTGCCGGACGGAGCCGGGGATCCCAGCGATAGTCCCGATGTTTTTCTCGCCGATATCCTGCATGCCGCTCAAGGCATGGCCGACCCGCGCTTGAGCGCGATTCTCGCGAACGAAGCGCAGGATTCCCTGCGGTACCTCGAACGGTACGGCGTAAAGTTCGAGCGCGAGGACGACCATTACCTGGTTTTTCGCGCATGCTTTTCTTCCAGGGCGCGCTCACATGTGATTCATGAGCACTTCAAGCCCATCGTGAAATCGCTGGGGACCGAAGCGTCCCGGCGAGGCATCAAGGTCATGGACCGGTTGATGCTCGTCGACCTACTATCGCAGGACGGCGAATGTCTCGGCGCATATGCGATCGATTCTGATGGCAACCCTGTGCTGATCCATGCCAAGTCGACGATTCTTACCACCGGCGGCGCAAGTCAGCTGTTCGCCCAAAACCTGTATCCATCGGACATTACCGGCGACGGCTATGCAATGGCTTATCGCGCGGGCGCGAGACTGGTCAACATGGAGTTCATGCAGGCCGGTGTGAGTGTGCTGACGCCTTTCGTCAACCTGTTCGGCAACTACCTGTGGGACGCGCAGCCGAATCTCACCGACCGCGATGGCAGGGCGTTCGTCCCTGACTATCTGCCGGCGGGACTCGCTCAGGTCGATGTCATTCGGCAAAAAGAGCGGCACTTCCCATTCAGCTCAAGCGACATCTCGCGCTACGTCGAAATTTCGATTCAGAAGGCACTCAACGATGGCCGCGGCACGGTTGAAGGCGGCGTGTTTCTCGACTTCGTCGGATGCGATCTCGAAGCGATACTGGCCGACAAGAGCCGCAGCATCGCAAGGATGTGGCCGCTGACCTGCCAATGGTATAAGGAGCACGGCGCCGACCTTCATCGCGACCGCGTGCAGATCACCTGTTCCGCACATGCGATCAACGGCGGTTTGTACATCGACGAAAACGCTCAGTCCAATCTGAAGGGTTTGTTCGCTGCGGGTGAGGTGGCAGCGGGTCCGCATGGCGCCGACCGTCTCGGCGGCAATATGGCCTTGACTTGCCAGGTCTTCGGCCGCCGCGCGGGCCTCGCCGCGGCCGAACGAGCGAGAATGACAACGCACCGCGCGACCGCGGCAGCCCTCGACGACAGTCGCACGGTCGCCACGCAATTCTGCCGAAGTGGCGGACACACGGTGGAAGAACTGAGAGCACGGATTCAGCAGAGTGCAAACCGGTATTTGCTGATCGTGCGCGAGGAAGCCGGGCTTCAGACCTTCCGGCGGATCTGCAGAGAGACGCGCGACCAGTTGTTTCAGGACACGATGATCCGCACGCCGGCCGAACTCATCCGGAGCATCGAGTTGGCGAACTTGATTCAGGTCGGTGAATTGATGGCCTGCGCATCGCTTGCCCGACGTGAGAGTCGCGGCGGTCACTACCGCGAAGACTTTCCTGAGCGCAATCCGGACTTCGCCAGCAACATCTTTCTCGAGCGGAATGTACCGGAAGGTCTGTGGTTCGGGCGGCTGGCGGATTTGCCGTCGTAAGTCACAGGTTCCCTCGGCACACGAATCAGGCCGGTCATACAAGCGAAGCTCAAACCCGTTTCCAGCGCGTTCTTCGCCTTGCCGAGGTGTCCGCCCTGTTCATCCGCGCCGTTAGCGGAACCGACGGTCGCCGAGAAACGTCGGTGAAATCCGAAACCCAGAACTGGTTCTCGGTAGATTGCTGCGCACGCTTTTGCTGTGCGACTACTTCAGCAACATTCAATTCCGGCGTGAAATGCATACGCTGCTCAATCGCAGTGAATCGGTCCATCAGTTGCAGCGCGCAATCTATACCGGCAAGATCGCGCAGGAGCGCGGGCGGCGCCGCGACGAAATGATCGCGATTTCTGGCTCCTTGACGCTGCTGACCAGGCTGGTCATTGCGTGGAATACACAGCGCATCCAGGCAACCCTTGATCGTTGGCAAAGCAAGGGCCAAGGGGTGGGCGACGACTGGTTACGGCGGATGGGTCCAGCGCATTTTGCGCATGTGAATTTCCGCGGAACGCTGAGCTTTCCGATCGATCTCTATCGAGAGATGCTTCTCGATGCGGCGCCATGGCGGCGCATGGCTGGATCGTGAACGCGTTCTGCATGCTCACAGACCGCAGGACTGCAGCGCGTGGTGCGGTTTTGTTGACCGCCCACAATCATGCGCTCGCCGGCCAGGCGCGGGGGCGGATGAAAGCGCCAGATTTATCACGAAAAGTACTACAAGGGCTTCCCCGTTGGACGCAAGTACAACGTTGACTTTTGGTGCTTTCTGCTGCGCTGCCTGGCTGGTGCAAGTGAGAAGGTGAAGGACTGCGGTACTACAACCGGTCATGTTGGGCTCATT